>CAZLFJ010000010.1:9088-20100 GCA_964558795.1 Candidatus Woesearchaeota archaeon
TTGCAAAAGTCGGAAGGACAGAAAAATTCTTGTTTTCTGTATCTGAAGTTCTACCCCATAGAACGAAGAGTGAGACTCTCGAAGCCTCGAACGAGAGTCGAAGCTTCAGACTTGCAAAAGTCGGAAGGACAGAAAAATTCTTGTTTTCTGTATCTGAAGTTCTACCCCATAGAACGAAGAGTGAGACTCTCGAAGCCTCGAACGAGAGTCGAAGCTTCAGACTTGCAAAAGTCGGAAGGACAGAAAAATTCTTGTTTTCTGTATCTGAAGTTCTACCTCATAGAACGAAGAGTGAGACTCTCGAAGCCTCGAACGAGAGTCGAACTCGTGACCTATTGCTTACGAAGCAATTGCTCTACCAGACTGAGGCTCCGTTAGGAGTCATCCCTTGTGGAAGCTATCGAGGCATCAAAACGAACCATTTTGAGAAATTTCTTTTTTAACAATTTCCATATCCGATTCCCAAAGAGGTTTTAATCTCTGATTGTAAATTATCGCAGCAGGATGAAAAAGAGGAATCAATTTAATATTCAAACCAAGTAAATCTATCTCTTTTACAATACCATGCAAGGATGTTATTCCTGGCTGCGAATCCATATTTTCAACGTTTCCATTTGCAAGAAAAAATTTAGTGGCATAATTCCCCAAAGAGCAAACAACAATTGGCTTAATAATTTCAATTTGCTTAATTAACCAAGGCGTATGCAATTTAATCTCTTCGGGAAGGGGATTTCTGTTCTCAGGTGGCCTATATTTCAATATATTTGCAATATAAACATCATTTAAACTTAACCCAACAGCAACTAATAATTTATCTAAATTTTTACCCGCTGCACCTACAAAAGGTAATCCTTGCTCATCTTCATTTCTTCCTGCCGCCTCTCCAACAAACATAATCTTTGCATCGGGATTTCCTTTTCCAAAAACTAAATTTTTAGACAACTCCTTTAAGGGTAAATTAACTTTTTCATTTAATTCTCTTTCGATTTCTTTTAATAAATCTAAATTACTCATTTTCTTATCAATTGATTAGATTTTATAACTCTTTGTAGCCGCAAATTTTTATAACTATCACCAAAACCTGCGGTTTTTCTAAGTTTTACCTCTTAAAAAGAGGATTTGAAAACTTTGTTTTCATAATGTACTCCGCGCTTTAGACCTCAATTCGAAAGAATTGAAGGGACAGAAAATTTCCTATTTTCTGGATTTCTTAATTTTTGTATAGGGAGTTTGTTTAGATTTTGGAGACCTTAAAAATCTTGGACTTAGATTTTTAATGAGACAGAAGATGAGAGATCTTCTGTAGACAGAAAAAATAAAATTATTAAATAAATTGTAGATTAATTTTTTCTGTATAAAAAAATTAAACCTAATATATCTAATTCTCTTCTAAGGATTCACTCAAGCATGTTTAGTTTATAGATTTCTTCATTCATATAACCCCAACTAAAAATCAAATTTTCCTTGAAATTCTTTTTACCAAAAAAAGAAGGATCCAAAAGATTGGATCCACTTTCATTCCCTAGTTTCCAATTGAATAATACGATGATATGGGCCTCATTTTCTAAACCCTCTAAAGGTTCTTTAGCCTGAACCAGAACCAATTTAGATTCTATATCTGCCCCCCTAAGATGAGAAACAAAAAGACAACTTAGAGCATCACAATCTCCTCTTAAAAACTTGTAACTTTCATCTATCGATTGAGTTCCAAGACCGTGATTCTTTAAATCCTCTAACACTTGCAATTGATTTTCTAATAGATATAGATTCTCTTTTGTGAACTGTAATTTATCAAAAGGATTTTGATCATAACTAAATCTTTCTCCTAAAAAATTATAAATTTTTCCTACTTTTTCCAAGTCATGCAAGGAATCAAACCCCTCAGAATTCTTAGAAATTTTTTCAAGTGAATGTGTTACAAGAGGATTTAGTTCATCCACCCCCAAAACAACACATTCCAGGTTAGATAAATCAGACTTTCTAAGTTTCAAACCCTTCCAATCGCCACTATCTACAAAACCAGAAGAATAACTTTTAATAGCATTTAAAAATTCACCCCTAGAATTAAATGGAGAATAATCCTTTTCTTTTATTGGACCAGAAAGAGACAAAGATGCTAAAGCAAGAACTAATCCCCTTCCAAGATAAGTTCTCATTTTTTCTAGATATTTAAAAGAACCATTAAGAGCCATAGAGTATTAAAAAAACCAAACTTAATAAAGCTAGTCATTTACTTAAAAATAATGCCCTTATAGTTCAGCCCGGATAGAATACGACCTTGCGGAGGTTGTGACCGAGGTTCAAATCCTCGTGGGGGCGTTTGAACCGAAGGAGAGGTGCAAATACTCTGGCTAAATTAAGTTTCTTGGTTAGGGAGAGCTTTTCTTTGTTGCTCGAAGAATACACCTTGGTGGAAAGAAAAAGAGTTTTTGGGCACCTTAATCCAAAAAAGTTCCCCTAAAACTTAACTCTCTTCTCAAATTTCCTCATCTGTTTTTTCATTTCTTTTGAATAAGCCATCTTGTTAAGATCGAGTCTCTCAAGAAGAGACTCAAGTTTTTCTCCAGCCGTAGCCTTAGGAACCAAAACATAATCTGCACCAGCATTGTAAAGCAAATAAGATTCAGAAACGTGATTTGAAACCACAACCACTACAACAGATTTATTGATGCTTCGAACCTTCTTGATAATAGTAAGATTTGTATCAAGCTCAGAAGAAGTAGAGATAATCATCTTTGCTTTCTCAAAGTATATATCTTCAAGAAAAGAAGTACTAGACGCATCCCCATATAGACAATTAACCTTCTTAGCACGAAGTTGTTTTATCCTTCTAGGATTGTAATCTACAATTAGATAATTTTTTTTATTATTTATAAGATACTCCATAATTGGAAAACCTAAACGATTCTCTCCGATTAGTATATAATCTGCAGTTTCACGACTAAATTCTAAATCTTTAATAGTTTTTCTTTCGAAAATACCTAGATATTTAGAAATTTTGGAATAGATTTTATCAGAGTACATAACCATGTAAGTAGAACCTGCGATAGTAAATAAACCTATGAAAGTAACAAAAGATAATATTTCTGGACCAAGATGACCAACAGAAACGCCCATAGAAATTAGAATAAGAGAGAATTCAGAAATTTGAGCAACAGTCAAACCAGACATAAAACCAATCTTTTTGCTATAACCCATTAACCCCAAGAGGACCATAACAATTAAAGGATTACCAATTAAAACAAAGGCAGAAAGAATGATTGCTGGAATAATTAATGGACCCATACCACCAAATACCATCTGCGCACCTAAAAATAAGAAGAAAGAGATTATAAAGAAATCTCGAAGAGGTCGCATTTTAGCACTAATTTCCAAACTATATGGAGAAATAGATAATAAAACCCCCGCAATTAATGCTCCAACACCTAGTGAAAATCCCAAAAAATAAAACAAGGAAGAAAGGCCAAGTCCCCAAGCAAGAGCAAACAAGAATAGAAACTCCTGAGATTTGGCAAAGAAATTTTCAAACCTTGGAAGAATATACAGGGCAATCGGGGCAAGAATAGTAACAGCAATAGCACCCTTAAACAATATTCCCAAAATTACACCCGTTGCACTTACCGCTCCACTACCAGATAAAGAAGATGTAACAATTAAAACAAAGATAGCTACAAAATCTTGAACAAGTAAGAAACCTCTAGAAATTTTACCATATAAAGTTTCTATTGCATCCTTATCCGATAAAAGTTTCATCATAATAATAGTAGAAGAAAAAGTAAGAGCAACAGCAACGTAAAGAGAAACAAGACTACTAAAACCAAGTAAAATCCCAATTAAATAACCAATAATCGAAGTAAAAACTATTTGTCCAATTCCTGCAATAAATGCAACAATACCCACTTCCTTAATAATTCTTGGAGATAAATTCAAACCGACAATAAAAAGAAGTAACGCAATTCCAAAATTAGAAAAATTTTGAATAGTTGCCATATCTCCCGCAAGATTAAGAAAGAATGGACCGACAAGAATTCCAGAGATTATATATCCAATAATCATGGGTTGTTTAAACAACCTCATGATTATAGATACAGCTAAAACAACCAAAAGAATCAAGCTAATTTGTATAATCTCTATTATAAATAGAATAAATAAAAAGGTTTCTTAAACCTTACTCACCTTAAAGAAAGAATTTAGTTCTTCAACATTTTGACCAATTGTCTTATAGAGCTCAGAGATTATTATCTCCTGTATACTTTCACGAAGTTTTCCAGAACAAAGATCCAGTTTTGATTGTGGTAGAACGGAAAGACCTAAGGGAATGTAACAAGTCATTTTTTCTCCCATAGATATGCCTAAATTATTATCTACTGCGCGAACTTCAACCTCACATCCCCCGGAGGTAAGACCAACAATTTGATTATCTAATCTAACAAGATCGGAAGAAATAAAATCTGCCCTATGACATACGGAAATCATTGTTTTAAAACAAGCAGAGCTATCACAAGGTTTGGAGTATATAAAACTAGCAAAAATAAACCATATCAAAAGAATCCCCAGAATAAAAATAAAAGAAACAAAAACAAATTTTCCAAGACGATTCTTTGAATTAAATTTTTGTAAAAAATCTTTAGAAAGAGATTTATTTTCAGAAAACAAAGAAATAGATTTCACATCATAATCTTTGTCTAAATCTCCTAAGATTTTTCTAAGACCTACGATAAATTTAGTAATCCAAAATAAAATTAACAAAAAAAATAATTTTATTGGATGAAAAGCAAACCCTAAGAAATTTACAAAAGAGGGTTTCTTGGAAGAATTCTCCTGTAAACTATCAAATAAATTCAATGCATTCCTAACTTCAATATCTGACACTTTGCCGAGCAAAGATTCTCTAACAAATGACCTATCTTTCCTAGATTCAACCGCAGAAATAACAAATTCCCTAATGGGATATTTCATTTAAAAAGCCTCCAAAGATTTTTTATATTGGAAGAGAATAAGAACCTATCAAAGGATGAAAGAGTGTATTGTTCAGATTCAGAATCACAACTTAAGATACTTGGGAGAAGAAAGATTTCAATAGCTTGAAAATTACTATACCTAAGATCTCTTGTTCTGGCAAGAAGTTTGTCATTGGTAGTATCATAGATTTCTATGTAGTTAATACCACAAATATTTACCTCTTTTGAAGAAACATTCAGTTCAATTAAACAGTCCTCACTATCCCTAATAGTAGAATAACAATTATTTGAATCAAAACAAATCCTATTTCTTTTACCTGCAAACCACCCATCGCCCAAAAGTAAATTTTCAGAATCAAATGAAACCTCACATTCAGACCAAGGAGAACAAAGATAATTTGGATTACACTCATTTTCAGATAGTTTGGATGAAAATTCTGGCATTAAAGAACAAACCCCAGCATTACAAAAACCATCAGCACAAGAACCACAATCTAGCAAACTTCCACAAACTAATTTTTTTCCACAACTAATGCCTAATTCAAGACAGGTTTTACCACAATCAGATTCACATTTTCCATTTACACAAAAGCCCCCAATACAATCAGAATCAGATAAACATCCAAAGCAAAAACCATTATTACAAAAAGGATTTATCCCCAAACAATTATTCCATTCCCCCCAACTAGTACAAAGATTTGTACCAAATTTACCGCAAATTTGATAACCACTATCATTTACGCATCTTCGATCTCCCGAGAGGCATTCATTTGTACAAGAAGGCACAGTTCCCACCCCAGAAGAAGGACCCGAAGAAGAGGGGCTAGATCCGGAGCTTATACACTGCCCGGTATTAAAAAAACAATCAGAACAACTTAAACTGCCCCCAATATATCCCAGGCTTGCACAAGTCTGTCCAGATAAATTAGCCCCATCACATTGTTCATCGAGATTTACAACCCCATCACCGCAAAATTGTAAATTAGTTACACAACCTCCAAATTCAATTTTACAAGTAGAACTACAACCAAGAAACCCATTATCCAGGCGATTTAATAAACTTGAACAAGTAGCTCCTCCAAATTGATCGCTATCGCATTCTTCCCAAGAATCTAAATTCCTGTCCCCACAATACTTATAATTAGTTTTAATTTTGAAATAACGAGTAGAAACATCGTTTAAAAAAGAATATGAAGAAATAAAATTCATATTTAGAGGTTGTCCAACTCTAAAATTTAATGAAGAATCAGAGCCATAATCTTCCAAGCTAAAATAATATCTCCCATCATTATCTTCTAAATTAGCCGGATTCCAAGACAGATTTAACAATCCTTCAAAATTTGCTCCCCCCAAAACCACATATCTCAATTCAAAGGTTCTGTTTAAATCTTCAATTGCATTCCAACTATCAAGTACAAGCCCTTCAGACCTTGAAGAGATTTTAGAATAAAATTGATAATTTGGTTGGTCACGAGCATTAACCAACAAGTCAAGCCTATCAAAATCACTAGTAGCAGAGTCCTGTGTTTGAAGTATTATGGTGGGGGTAGAACTATCTCCTTCAAGTTTAGCAACTATTTCAAATACCATTCCCTGTTGAGCAGAAATAAAGCCCACTATAAACAGAATAAATAAAAAAATAAAACTAGGTCTTAGATTCACCATTTTTATCCCCCCCCATTATTTTTTTCATTTCTAACTCGATTCTTTTAGAAAGCATGATAGCATTTTTATCACAGAATTTTTGAAATTTTTCATATACACTAGATTCTATACTTAATGTAACTTTCTTATTCATAGAAAGAAATAAATAATAGACTATTTAAACCTTCTTAATAATTCTTTGGATGTATATAGAAATATAAAAAAACAAGAAGGATTTTAAATAAAAACCTAGAACAAGATTACATTTTATGGAAATACTTTACAAACTAATTTTTTCCGCCCAAAACTCTTCCCCAATTATCACCCAGGATCTCAAAAGATAACTTTTCCTTAGAAATATTTGCAAATATACAAAAATTGTTAAATAGTTCCTCTGGCAAGGTTCTCTCCTCAAGATAATAACTCTTCAAAGTTGAATAAGGAATATCAAACCCCCTAGAAATAAGACTCCTAAGGGAAGGGCAATGAGTATTAGATATAACAAGATCCAAGAATTCTCTCTGGCTTCCTTTTTTAAATTTGACCCTCATAAAAAAAGGATTATGATACTATTTATAAACTTCACTACGCATCCATACAAAGCAAAACTTTATAAAGCAAGTAGATAAAATAAAATTAAACCTTCGGTTTAAAACTCCGAGCGAAGCGAACTTTCTCAAGGGAAGGGCGAATAATAAAATTCGCAAGAGCAAATTGAGAGAGAAAACGTATCACGGAAACCATTAGGTGTCATATACAATGAAAATTCCAAAAAAAACACGAAGATACTGTCCAACTTGCGATAAGGTAACTGATCAAAAGGTTAAACAAGTTAGTACTGGAGCAAAGAAAGGAGCCCTAACAAGAGGAGCTAAGAGCAGAGTTAAACTTAGAGGAAAGGCTAGGGGAATGGGCAGTATGGGCAGATACAGTAAGAGACCTGGAAGTAAATGGAAAAAGAAAACTAAAACAACTAAAAAGGTAGTTTTTCTATACACTTGTTCGGTTTGTAGTAAATCCAAACCAAAAAGTAAGGGTATAAGAACCGGAAAACTTGTAATGGAATAAAATGGCA
This sequence comes from Candidatus Woesearchaeota archaeon, assembly GCA_964558795.1. GTDB lineage: Archaea > Nanobdellota > Nanobdellia > Pacearchaeales > GW2011-AR1 > CAKZRD01. The sequence goes on from CAZLFJ010000010.1 coordinate 16,769, forward strand.
ATCCAAAAATTTAATAAAAACATAAATTTTAGTTTTTTCATTTTCAAGGAGACATGTAAATAAAAATGGCAATAAAAAAGAAATTCATAACAATAGAACTTCCGATAATAAATGAGGAAACAATGGTTCTAGGAACTGCAGAAACATTAGAAGGAAAAACAATAAAATTAGATCTTTCAAGAAAACTTAGAGGAAGAAATTTAGAAGTAACATTCACGCTAAAGAGTACAGAAAACAAAATAATTGGTTATCCTAAAAGACTGGAACTAATGAAACAATACATAATCAGAATGATGAGAAAGAGAGTAAACTATGTAGAAGATTCATTTGAATTACAATGTAAAGATATTTCTTGTACTATAAAACCTTTCCTTATAACTAGAAAAAAAGTTTCAAGAGCAATAAGACATAATCTTAGAAAAACTACAAAAGAGATTTTGATAGAATATGCTAAAGATAGGACCTATATCGAAGTATGTGAAGGAATATTATATGCTGAAACTCAAAAAGAAATGTTAGTTAAGTTGAAAAAAATATACCCTCTTTCATTCTGTGAAATAAGAGTTATTGAAACCAAAAGAATAGATAAGGCAGATTTGACTAGCAAAGAAAACAAAGATAGAAAGGAAATTGAGGAAACTGAAGTTGAAGAAGAGGTTGAAGAGATAAAAGAAGAAGTTGAGGAAACTGAAGTTGAAGAAGATGAACCAAAAGAAATTAAGAAGAAAAAGAATTCTAAAAAGGAGGAATAATGGTCCAACAACAATGTCTTGTTTTGATAAAACCGGACGGATTGATTAAATCCCTAACGGGAGATATAATATTAGCTCTTTCTCAAACACGAGGAAAAATTATTGCAACAAAAATAGTTTCCGTAAAAAGAGAACTTGCAGAAGAACATTATTCTGAATTAAAAAATAATCTAATAGCAAAATTCAATAAAGAAAAGGGAGAAAAATTATATGAAAGTATTTTAAAATATATACAAGGAGATTATCATACAAATAGAGTTATGGCACTAGTATATCAAGGAGAGGATATAATAGAAAAAATAAGGGCAATAGTAGGCAGCACAAATCCAGAAGATGCAGAACCTAACACAATTAGAGGAAGATATGGGAGAATAAATTCTAAAACTGAAATTAATGAAAATGTTGTTCATGCGTCAGATTCTGAAACCTCTGCAAAAAGAGAAATACAATTGTGGTTTAGTCCTGATGAACTTGCCGAAGTCATATACCCTACCGAAAAAAGACAAATAGAAATTGGGAAAAACTTCTGGAAATAAAAACAATAAACCTTTTAAAGGATTTTTATTCTATAATTACATCAACTTGCCTGTATAGCTCAGTCGGTAGAGCGCGAGTTTTGTAAACTTGAGGTCGGGGGTTCAACTCCCTCTGCAGGCTTAAACCTATTGAACACCCGACAGTCTGGGGTGAACAAAACGCTCCGAACAAGAACAATAGCCACATAGAATAATTCTGCGAGGTGCATTTTGAGAACAGAAAAATTTCGCTTTGAGCAAAATTAGTTTTAATTTTAGATTATTTGCGAAATGCAAAATTTGAGTAAACTCCCTCTGTAGGCTTGATACGTTTTAGTATAAATCCCTCATTTTTTTAGCCTCAAAAAATGCCCATTGTCCTCTATTTAAACAATAGGTGTGCTCTAGATATCTATACTCAAAAATAGAGGTATTTATATAGACTTCAACCTGTTTTTATCGACGATGAAAGATAAAATTCAGCTATATACAATTGACCTAGAAAGGCGAAAAAAGTGTATTAAAAACTGGAAAGTGCCTACAGAGGAAAAAGAAAAAGTTTTACAATTTTTAGATGAATTGGAACTAGGTAGAGTAAATAAGGGCAAAAAGATTTGTCAGATTAGAATTTCCAAGTACATTCTTTGCCTAAGATTAACCCTTGAATTTTTCAATAAAAATTCTAAAGACCTAACAATTAAAGACATTGAGAATCTTGAGCGATCTCTTATAAACGGAACCCTAAAAACCGTTAAAGGTACCAACTATCAACACAGCACTCAAATCGACATTAAAAGACTTCTCAAGATTTACCTAAGATGGCGAATCGGTAAAGCCAAGGCAATTAAGCTAGTTGATTGGCTAGATACAAGAGATATTAAGAAAACACCCGATTACTTATCTGAACAACAAATTGAAAAGCTATATAGAAGTTGTAGATCTGCGAAAGAAAGGTTTCTGATTACAATTCTGTTTGATTCTGGGGCTAGGGCAGCAGAATTCTTGAACATTAGATTTGAAGATATCAAGTTGCCCGAACCAGATGAAAACTATGTTAAGTTAACCCTCAAAGAAGAATATTCGAAAACTCAAGGGCGGACTATTTCTCTTTATTGGAAACATTCTCTTGAAGCAGTTAAAGATTACCTGCAAGAAAGAGCCAAAGAGAATATCCAACCAGACGAACCAATTTATACGACTAGCTACGCAGCAACAAGAAATTTTTTATTCAGAATCGGAAAAAGAGTTTTAAGTAGAACTTTACACCCTCATTTATTCAGACATTCTTCCGCCACTCATTACGCTTCAAAGTTAAACAGGCAACAACTTTGCTACAGATACGGTTGGAGATTTTCTTCCAATATGCCAGATGTTTATATTTCAAGGGCTGGAATGCAAGATAAAGAACTAGACAAACAATTTTCCACAACCTCAATTGAAGACATGAAAACATTACTGGAAAAACAAATGTTACTTAATAAAATCATGACTGAACGACAACAAGAAATGGAAACAGAATTAACAAAAAGAAGGGAGATAGATCCTTTGATAAAAGAATTATTTTCAAATCCAGATTTGAGAAATAAATTAAAACTTCTAGTTTAAGGTGGGGTATTCGCCCTAGATAGAGAGAGGTATAGATACTCCGTAGAGCGATTTTTATTGATAATGATTTTAATAGGACGCTTTTATAATAATTTAGAAATTATATAATTCTTGTGCCATACTAGCTAATAAAGACAAAAAATATTTGAGAGGGCGCTCACCATAGTGCCCCCTAGGCGTGAGAGTATGAATACATCTGGGGGCGATTTCTCTCGATAGTGATTTTCAAGGGGGCGATTATTAGAAAATAAAACAAATAGCCACTACATAGAAAAGAAGAGAATACTCTGGGTGGTTTTTTTAGAAATTAACCAATTATTTATATTCAGAAAAATATGTAAAGAATTAGGCAAATAAATTTTATTATCAATCGGATTTATATCTACTTCCAATTATTTTTTAAAAGATGAAATCTTTTCATACAAGCTTTTAGCACTATTAAATGCATCTAGATTTGCCT
>CAZLFJ010000011.1:0-12523 GCA_964558795.1 Candidatus Woesearchaeota archaeon
TCCAAGTACTGTTGTCATTTTAATCCATAATACTTTTTTAATTCTGGATTAATAAAATAAAACATAGGTATAAGTCCATCAAATTTTGGAAAGTCTGCCGTTTCCATAAAACCTTCTCTCGAATACAATGATCTTGCTTTAGGATTCTCTTCAGAAACTAGAAGCTCAAGAATATCCTTTCCTTCAGATTCTGCCCTCATCTTTGCATCGGTTAAAAGAATCTTTCCAACGCCCGATCCAGGAGTTCTTGCAAACATCCAATTTATACTAGTTAAATTATAAGGATCCTGTTTTCTAAATCCTTCAATCGAAACCCCGTCTAGAGAATCTCCCCTAAAGGCTCCAATAAGTCTATTGGGAGAATTAGGAGCCAACTGCCTAGTTAAAAATTCTTGTGTGTATTTCTTCATCGCTTCTTCGACCTCTTTTGAGGAGGGATATTTATCTTTTAAGCCTTCTAATCCTGTTTGAACTATGTCGAAATAAACCGGAATTATTTTACCATCATTCTCTTGCAAAGTTCTACAATTAATTTCATCTACCATAAAGGTTTAAATAAAAAACAATTTATAAACCTTTCTATTTGTAACTACTTTATAGATACAAATAGTCTTAATTATATGTATAAGAGTTCACTCAAAAGGATGTTTTCCACCGATGCAAAAATAGCACAGATTCTCTCTTTTTATTCCGACTCTTTCAAATGCCTTGAGCATACCCTCTACAGAAAGAAATCTTAGATTCAAACCAAGCTCTTTTGAGATTTCTTGATCAGTTCTGTTTTTCTTTTTATCTTGGGAGAGAACAACAAAATTATCTTCTGGAGGCATATCAACTCCAAACAAACAACCCCTTCTTTTTCCATCTTTTCCTATAACTCCGATTTTTGGAGTGTAATTTAGAAGATAGATTTCTTTTGCCCCCGCAGCAATTAGCAAGTCTCTTGCTCTTTTTGAATTTGTTCCCCTAATTGTGCTATCATCTATAAGAACAATTTTTTTATTTTTCAGTACGTTATCAAATTCTGGCAATAGGTGGAGATTGGAGTTTATGGAAGACTGACGATCTTTTTGGGTTGTGCCTTGAAAAGATCTTTCTCCACGAAGTTTGTAGAATAGGTGAGTAAACTTTGACTCTACCTCAAGTATACGTGCATAAGCCCTTGCTGCAACTTCTGGACATCTTGGAAGAAAAGTTATAATATCTGCATCCTTTAAAGGAAACTCTTTTGCAAGTTCTTTTCCTAGCTCTTCTCTTAATCTTCTAGAACTAACCCCATTTAGGACAGAATCTACATCCGAAATATAGTTCCATTCAAAAAAACAATGCTTTGGAGAAGGTTTTGTTACATCTCTTCTCCTAAATCCTCCATCGTGTGAAAGATAATAGATTGAACCCGGTTTTAATTCTTCAATAAGTTTTGCGCCATTTTCTTTGAGAGCAATGTCCTCCGAAACTATGCAGTGTTTTCCATCTTTCCAGCCAAGCACACCTGGCCGCATCCCGTATTTATCTCTCATTACAATTATTTCTTTTCTTCTTTTGTCTGCAATTGCTAGTGTATAGGAACCCGGAATTTCTTTTATTATATCATGACTTTCTTTTTCCCAATACATTTTGAGAATCTTTTTTGTATCACATTCTCCGTCATCTTTTCCGAAAACCTTTTTTACATCTATTTGTCCATTATGAACTATTACTGCATCGCAATTTTTTATGATAATATGATCTCCTCTATGAATTTTTGTTCCACCGATTGTGTGCGGGTGAGCATCATCAAGAACCTTGTCTTCTCTCCCTTGCGTTGCATACCTAACATGAGCTAAAAAAACGCGATAGTCTGAAGCATTAAATATCTTGTATAAATCTGTTAGATCAACTTTTGAAACACCTCCCGACCACTTGATTACGTCAATTGTGTTTCCAATTGCCGCTATTCCGCAAGCCTCCCTCCCCCTATGCTGGAGAGACTTGATAAAAGAGTATACATCATGCAAGGTATGAGCAACTGCAATCCCACAATTGTGTTTGACCTTTGCCATATCATGTTAAACCAAGGTTGTTTTAAAAGGATTTAGAATATACAAGATATATTATGAACCTTAAAGTTTTAAATAAAAGATACACTATTCCCTATAGATTACGCCTAAAGGAATCTTCCCGTCCTTTCTGTTGTAATCCCACTCTTCCGCTAAGCTTTCAGCTTTCTTCTTGCTCGAGTTGTCTTCTATTTTGTACATTAAAGAATGCATTTCTTTGGAAGGATTAAATATAATACATTCTTGAATGATTTCTACAAAAGAAAAGCCCGGATATTGCATTGCCTTTAGAAGAACTTCTTTTGTTTGGGCAATATCTCTTGCATTGCACCTTGCTATGAACTTTGCCCCAGAAGCAAGCGCAATCTTTATGGGATTTATTGGAAACATCTTTTCCCCTAGTGGGATGGACTTGGATACAAAACCTTGCTGGGTTGTTGGTGTTGGTTGACCTGTTGTTAAAGAGAAATCCTGATTGTCATGAACAATCAATGTTATTGGGAAGTTATGTCTAAAAGCATGAATAAAGTGCTCCATACCTTCTGAATACGCTCCTCCGTCTCCTTGGAAGGCGAATACCTTTAATTTTGGATTGCCTAGATAAACCCCTTCTGCAGTTGCAAGTGATCTTCCATGTAAGCCATAAATGGCGGAGAGATTTAGATAGTCATAAATTTTCGAATTACATCCAATGTCTGAAACAAAACAGAAATCGTCTTTCTTGTATATCTTCTTGTCTACCAAATCTCCTATTGTTTGCTTAACACTTTCTAGAATCATAAAATTTGGACAACCAGGACACCAAGTTATTTTCTCTTTTGTAGCTAAGGAATTATAGGTTTTCATTTTATTTTAGAAAGTTGATAATCATCATAAAATTTATCATTCCCCCTTTTTACACATTTTCTTAATCCCTCTAATTTAAAACCACACTTCTCCATAACTCTCTTAGATGCAGGATTAAATGTAAATGCAAATCCCACAACTCTTTTCGGATTGAATTTTTTATTAATTAAATCCAAGTATTTTTTTAAAGCAATTGTAGAAATCCCCTTTCCCCAATAACTCTCCCCAATCCAATAACCAATCTCTAGAGATCTATTCTTGTAATCAATATTATGGGATCCGATTACTCCTACTAAAATCCCGTCCAGTACAATTTTTAGATTATAGTTTTCAGGTTTTTTAATCTGGTATTCTTTTATTGTTTTTTCTAGCCACTTCCCCTCAAATTTTCTTGTTATCTTTGGAGGATTGAGCGAAAGAGTTAGACCTGTTGAATCTGTGATTTTTTTGTTATTGAAAAGCTCAACTAGTCTATCTAAATCTTTTAATGTTAATTTTTTTAGTTCTATATTCATTTTTTCACCCCATTTAATCTTTTATTTTTCTGTCTTTTTATAACTTCTGATTTCTCTAAATGTTTTTCATTTATCCTAATTAGTCCAACAATTGCAGAAATTATAAAAACTGCTTGAAGGATTATGAAAATTGTATCTTTTAGATAAATGCTGTAAATCAAAAGGCATGTTCCACCCAGTATTAAGAGAGGATAAGTGTACCTTCTTCTAATTCTTAGTGAACTTGAGATTAGAGAGGTTCCTGCAATAATTGAAATGATGCCTATGATTGAGAGGATTGATGGGAGATTCATTTTGTTAACCAATTATCCTGATTCCAATACTCATTCAGGTATGAAATTTTATCTCCTTTCATCTTTAGTATCATAATTCCTACCATAAAATTATTTTTATTTTTGTAAGTATTCTTACAATTCCATTCTGCGAACCCTGTTTTGCTGTCCTCTGAAACATAGCAATTCCCCAATCCGAATTTTATACCGGAGGTATCTTTAACAACAACAGAATCCCAGAATTTCCTTATTTCTTTATGTCCCTTATAGGGTTTTCTCAAAGGACTCTCTTGATAGATTCCATTTTCTGTGAAACATTCCAAGATTAAATTTGTATCTTTATTTTCCCAAGCCTTTCCGTATTTTTTCATTACTGATTTAATTTGTAAGATGTTCATTTCAATCTCCTTTTTACTTTTGGCCATTCTTCTTTTAGAAGACCATAATAATTTTTATTAGAAACTCTTTTGTTGTGTAGTGTAACTGATGCATTTCGTAAAACTCCCTCATGTTTAAAACCAAACTTTTTTGCTATTGCATTAGATCCTGCATTATGCTCATTGCAAGTGAGCTCAATCCTTCGGAGTTTTAATTTAGAAAAACCAAGGTCCGATAGGGCAAATACTGCCTCACTCATATAACCTTTTCCCCACAAATCTTCTCTAAGCCAATAACCAATACCTCCAATTCTTTTGTAAGAATCTAATCCAAATAAACTAACTCCACCACAGACAACATTGTTTTCTTTTAGACAAATAGCAAGAGTGATTTCTTTTTTTATTGATTCTGCAGAAGCCTTAATTTTTCTTTCTATAAACTCTCTGGCCATCTTCAAGTTATAAGGATTTGGAATTCCAGTCATAAAACGAGCTACATTTTTATTATTCAGAGCAGAGGCAAGATCTTTATCATCTTCTTTTTTATAATCTCTTAAAATCAACCTTTTGGTCTCTAATTTCATTTCAATCTCCTTTCAAGTACAGCTCCAAGTTCATCTGCAAAGAAAGGTCTTCCATCATAACGAAGAATCTTATTTTTTGAAGGTATTTCTATACCTGTTTCTTTTCTAATTAAATCTGCAAGTTGTGATGTAGAGTTAGTCTCAATTACAAAAATATCTTTTGAGGAGTGTTTTAATATTTCTTGTTTTGTTTTATCCGAAAGGGGGTGCACGTAGATTATCTGCAAGAATTTTGCATTTGGTTTTTTCTCTCTCAAAACATCAAGAATCACACCCTTTGTACTTCCGAAAGAGATTATTAATTTCTGAGAGTTCTTTTCGCCATAAATTTTGTGAGGAGTAAGATTTTTTATGAATCTTCTAATGCTTTCTAACTTTTTTAACCGATTTTCTGCATTTAATTTTGCTAATTTTGCAGATTCAATTGTGTTACCGTACCGGTCGTGTTCATAAGAACTTGCTTTTACAACTCCCTTGCCTGGAACTTTTCTAGATAGTTTTACTCTTTTTGTTTTTGGCTTTTCGATAATTGAAAACCCCGATTCTGCAAGGTGTTTATCCGATAGAACTATTGTAGGAACTTTAAACTTCTCTGCAATGCATATTGCTTCACTGGTTTTTTCTTCGGATTCTTCTGGACTCCCGGGACAGATTACAACCCTTGGAAATTCTCCATGTCCCGAGTAAAGCGCTAAATTTAGGTCTGCCTGACTAGTATAGGTAGGTATTCCTGTTCCTGGACCCGGACGAGAAGCTAAATAAATTGTTAAAGGAATTTCAGACATTCCAGCAAAACTTAGTCCCTCAGTCATTAAATCAAATCCTCCGCCAGAGGTCCCCACCATTGTTTTTTTACCTGCGAAAGAGCAACCAATTGCTTGATTTATTGCTGCCACTTCGGATTCTGATTGAAAAAATTGTACCTGCGGATAACTCACAATCTCATGTAAAACTCCTGTTGCAGGAGTCATTGGATATGCGATGTAAGAATTAAGTTCTGCACTTAGTGCACCTCGAACAATACCAATATTTCCAATCATGTTCATTGTTTTCTTACCTAGTTTTTCTAGCTTAAACTTCTCTTGTTCACTTTCAAATCCTTGCTCAACCGCATTTACTGCTCCTTCGTGTTTGAATTGTTTTTTTATCTCTTTCAAAAGATCCTCTTTTGTTGCTCCAATAATTTTTAATAGAGCGGAAGCCTGTGCAATATTTGAGTCCCTTCCTAAAGAAGAGAATTTTTCAAAAGAGATTATATTCCTTTGATTCCTTAATTCTTTCTTATGAAACTTGATAGTATCTTCATCCATTGCAATTAGATAATCTATTTTTGAATCGTTGCTAAATACTGGCTCGTTAGAAAATGTTAAAAGATTGAAATTGTGACCTCCACGAATTAGAGAAGGATAATCCCTGTAATTAAAGACATGATACCCATGTTCGCAAAGAACACTAGTTATTATCTCAGAGATCTTATTTATACCTTGTCCAGCTTTTCCACCAATTAGAATTGTTTGTTTCATGTACACCTCAACACTTGATGGAAGTGAAGTTATTTAAAGTTTGTTATAGAAGTTATTTTATGAAAAAGGAGGAGTTAGAGGCAAGAAGTAAATATAATCTTATGGCAAAAGATTATCATGACCTTAGAACTAAGAAGAATCCCGAAGGCTGGTTCTATAATGAACTTCTTGAAATGCCTGCTACGATTAGCTTGCTAGAAAATGTCAAAGGCAAGAAAATTTTAGATTTTGGATGTGGAACGGGAATTTATGCAAGACTATTAGCAAAAAAAGGAGCAATTGTTAAGGGGTTTGACATCTCTCCTGAAATGATTAGGATTGCAAAAAAAGAGAATCCTTCTTTAGATCTTAGAGTTGGATCGGGATATAATATTCCGTTTAAAGAAAAATTTGATATTGTTATTGCACCTCTTGTCTTAGACTATCTTGTAGATTGGGAAAAAGTTTTCAAGAAAGTTTATAGCCTTCTAAATAAGGGAGGCGATTTTATATTTTCAATTGGAAACCCCGTATCTGAATGTGTTGAAAAACTGGAGTTTGGGGGAAGAAGATATAGAGTTTTGGGAATCAGTGATTATTTTAAAGAAGGAAAACATTATTCTTCTTGGAATTTTGATAAATATAAAATAGATATACCGGGATATCATAAAACTTATGAGTCTATAATAAATCTTATTTTAAATACGGGTTTTGAAATAACAGGATATAAAGATGCTTTTCCGCTGAAAGGGGGGAAAAAATTAGAGCCAAAAGAATATGAACATACTTCGAAAATCCCATACTTTTGCGTTTGGAAAGTGAGGAAAAAATGACTAAAAAATATCGTCGTGCAGTTTTTATTGTGGTTTATAGGAGAACTAAAGGATTGTTTGGAAAAGAAAAATTAAAATTTCTCTTGCTTAGAAGAAGAAAACATTGGATTGGATGGGAATTTCCAAAGGGTGGAGTCGACAAAGGAGAAAAACTAATTGATACAGCAAAAAGAGAATTATTTGAAGAATGTGGACAAATAGGGTTTAACTTTAGAAAATATGATTTTTCTGGAAGATATATTTATGATAAAGAATTGAGGGATAGAAAAGGATTTTTTGGTCAAACTTATGCCCTTTTTTCTGCAGAAATTAAAGATAGAAAAGTAAAAATAGATGAGAAAGAACACTCGAGGTATAAATGGGTTTCTTTTAATAGGGCCCTGGGGCTTCTTACACATGAAAACCAAATTAAAGGTTTGAAAGTGTTTTTGAAAAAAACTGCGATACTGGGTGTTATATGAATGAAGAAAATATAAAAATTCGCAAATTTATAAAAAAAGATGTAGATATCTGCAAGAAAATTATTTATGATTATATCTTAGCTTCTAAAAAGACAACAACAAAAGATAAAGAAAGACTTTTTGCTAAATACACACACGAAAAAATATTGAAAAACTCTGAAAAATCTGATTTCTTTGTTTTTGAAAGAAATAAAAAAATTATTGGCATGGGTAGGCTAGAAAAAAATAAAGTTGCAACAATTTATTTTGATCTAAATTTCCATGGAAAGGGTGGGGGAACAAAGATAATCCAAAAACTTGAGTCCATTGCAAAACAAAAAAGACTGAAAAAGATTTGGTTGAAATCTTTGTTACAATCTATGGGATTCTATGAAAAAGTTGGTTTCAAAAAAATAAGGAGAATCTATAGTCCAATAAATGAGATGAGAATGGAGAAGAAGTTATGAGCTTTTTTGATAGGGGTGAATTGAAACTTTTGTGGAGATTGTATTTTGGGAATTTGATTACGGGTGCGTTTTTTTTGTTCCCAGCTTTTATGATAGTTTATTTTATTGGTTTGGGAATGTCTTTGACTGAAGTTGGTTTTTTGCTCGGAGGTTTATCAGTAGCACAAATCTTATTCGAAATTCCTACGGGAGCAATCGCAGATAAATATGGAAGAAAATTTTCTGTTTTGCTTGGTGGTTTAATTGAGTCTATTTTGTTTATTCTTCTGTTTTTTGTCACTAATTATTATGCTCTTTTCATTTTGTTTTTCCTCTTGGGTGCTGTTGGAACGCTTTCTTCTGGTGCTGGAGAATCTTGGATTTATGACCTAATCTTAAAGAAAAATAAAAAGATTTTAAAGAATTATTATTCTAAACATCAAATGTTTGGAGCGCTTGGCCTAGTAATCTCAGGTTTTATTGGCGCATTTGTCGTTGCGAAACTAGGAATAAGCTGGATTTGGTTAATTTCAGGATTTGCATCACTTGTTTATTTTGCGATAATATTTCCATTAGAAGAAGTTTATACTAAGAAGAAAGAACATAAAGGAGGATTTAAGGAGATATTAAAGCAGTCTAAAGATTCAATAAATTATTCAATTAAGAATAGAACAATATTTTATATCTTCCTTGCATCATTTGTAGTAATAATTGCTGTTTCATTCGCAGAAGGAGTTGCACTTGTCCCTTACTTGCTTGATTTGGGTTTTCCAGAACATTTCTTTGGATATTTCTTTTCCATAACCTCTTTGACTATGGCTCTTGCACCCTTAGCCGTTAAATACATCAAAACAGAGAATAAAGAGGCTTATCTCTTAACAATTATGACATTAATTGGATCAGCAATTCTTGCATTGACATTCTTTGTGAAAAGTTATGTTCTTGCAATAGGTATAATATTTATTTCATTTTTATTTTTTGGAATGAAATACCCTGTAGAGAAACCATTTATCAACAAATTTATACCTGCAAACAAAAGAGCGACCATACTCTCATTTCAATCGATGATTTGTAGCCTTGCAAGTATAATTGCTCTTCCGCTTGGAGGACTTTTAGTTGATTTATTTGGAGCAAGAGTGGTCCTTCTTATTTCTTCACTTCTTGGAGTTCCAACGGCTTTACTATATCTCAAAATTAAAAAGCAAAAGGTTTAAATTCTTAGTTTGGAGAATAATATAAAAGAGAGTGTGAATGGCAGAAATAAATTGGTTGAATCTTGAAAAAGAATATGGTATTCCTTCTGGAGATTTTAATCTTTTTGAGATTATAGAAAGAAGAGCAAGTGAGAATTCTAAATGGATAGCATTAAATTTTCAAACAGATTCTGGAAAGGTGATTAAATTTACCTATGGAGAATTGATTAAAAAAGTCAACCAGTATTCAAACTTTTTTAAGAAAAATGGTTTAAAGAAAGGCGAAAGAGTGGCGCTTTTCCTACCTAAATGTCCTGAAGTTTATTTTGGAATCTTGGCAGTGATTAAGATTGGGGCAATTGCAATGCCATTGTTTGAAGCATTCCAACCTGATGGCCTAGAATTAAGACTTCGAAAGGGAGATGTTAATTTTTTATTGACAGATGATGATTTACTACCAAGATATAAGAAAATAAAAAAACCAAAAACTCTTCGAAAAGCTTTTTCGATTGATTCAAAATCTTTCAAAGAAGGAATAAAGAAAGCTAGCAAAGAATGTAATACTCTAATTTTGAACAGAAAGGACGCCTGTATGATGATATTCACATCCTCGACTGCCGGAACTCCTGTTGCAGGAATAATGCTTCCACACCAAGGCAGTGTTCAATGGATGTATACTGGAAAAGAAGTTTTAGGACTTGAATCCGGAAAAGAATATTTTTGTTCGGCTCATCCCGCCTGGGTAACTGGTGCAATATATGGAGTTTTAACCCCTTTCTTGATTGGAGCAGAAAATTATTCAATTCAAGGGAGATTTGATGTTTCTCTTTGGAAAGAATTTATTTCTAGTAATAAGATCCAAAATATTTATACAGCTCCAACAGTTTTGAGATTACTTAAAGGAAACATAACCAAGAAAGATTTGAAAAGTGTAAAAAGGATTTGTAGTGTTGGTGAAGCCTTGCCGTGGAGCATTGTTGAACATTATATGCCCTTGGGAGTAAAGATTGTAGATACATACTGGCAAACAGAAATTGGAGCAATTGTTGTTGCAAATATTGATTTGAAAGAAAAAGCTCTTGGAAAACCAATTGGTGTCGATGCTTTTGTGAAGAATGGAGAGATTATATTGAAAACCCCTTGGCCTGCAATGATGACAGATATATGGAAACATAAAAAAATGTTTGAAAGCTATTTTGATGGGAAAAATTTCAAGACACATGATAGTGCAACAGAAAAACAAGGACATTTTTATTTTGAAGGTAGAAAGGACGACATAATCAAAACATCTGGAGAAAGAGTTAGTCCTCTGGAAATTGAGAATATATTAATGAAATATCCTGCAGTAAAAGAGTGCGCGATAATCGGTGTACCCGATCAGGATAGGGGGAGTATTCTTAAGGCATTTATTGTTTTAAACAAGAAGTTCATAGCAGAAGATAAATTAAAACAAGAGATTTCGGATTTTGTTAAGAAGAATTATGCAGGACATGCTTATCCGAAAATAATAGAATTTTTAGAGGAATTACCAAAGGGAAATTCTGGAAAGATTATAAGAGCTAAGTTGAAGTGAAAGATATTTAAACACGATAAATATCGTATCTATATGTGGACTTGCAAAGTTTCTATAAATGGGAAAAATGCTGCTATGGGGAGCAGAACATTAAAACATAATGTTAATCTATTTGGATTCCCTCTGTCTTATGTTAGAAATAGTAGCTTTATGATAGTTAACATCTCTGGAGTGATTGTTGGAGATGAAAAAAACAAAAAAGAGTTCTTTAGGAGCTGGAAAGATTCTGGTAGATTATTTGACTTGGAGTTAAATAACGACTTTTTTATTGCAACAATAGGGGAGCCTTATCAAATTGCTAAGGAGATTTATAGAAAAGAGTTGATTCATTTGTCGCCAGCACTAATTGATGAAAAAGGAGTTGAAACAATTCATATTGCATCTTTTGATAAAAGACACATAAATAATTTGATAAAAACTCTTGAGAGAAATTATGAAACAAAACTTCATTTTATCAAACAAGAAAAGGTTAAGAGCATTTCTTTTATGAGGGAAAATCCAAACCTAACAGTCAAGCAAAAGAAAGCGATTCAGTTGGCAATAAAAAATGAATATTACTCCGTTCCTAGAAAAACTAGTGTTGAAAAACTTGCAGAAATTTCTGGACTTGCTTTTTCAACTTTCCAAGTTCATTTAAGAAAGGCAGAAGAAAAGCTAATCCCATACTTCTTTGAGCAATAGGCGATATATATCGCTATAAAATTTAACTAAGATTTATTTTTATTATAATTGCTAGTTCTGGGGAGAAGAAGTGATAGGATGAAAAAATGTTTGAAAAAGTACTTGAAGAAATAGCAATACGCGGAGAAAGATTATTCCATCCTTTTGAAAGATGGAGCGAAAGAAGAAATCAAGAGATTATTAGTAGATATTCCACTAAAGAAAGAAAATTTATTGAGAAGGGAAGATTGGTGGTTAGGACTTCTTCGACGCAAGAATATCTTGAAAAAGAATGGAAAGTAGTTATGGAAAGACTTTCGAATCATCCAGAAGTTTATTCTAAATATGGTCCTTTAGACATTTTTGGAGAGTTTAGAGAGCAGAATATAGAACACTTTTTGGAATTTGGAAAATCGGGAGTCGATATACTTTCAGAAGTAATACATCTTCCCTCCTTGGGACTCTGTAATATAATTGTAGGTTATCCCTTAAAACTAGTTTCTGATTCGAGTGGAATGCTCTCAGCATTTATTGAAGGGTATAGATCTTCGGCAAGAGAACAATTAGCTAAATTGATGCAGAGAAAAGAATGACAACTGAAAGAAAAACAAGAGGTAGATTAGAAGAAAATATTCGGATTGTTAAGAGAATTACAGGTGCTGGTCTAATTGCATATCTTGGAATAGGTTTTTTTGTAGCTTATCCAACAATAAAAGAATATGATTCTATCCGTGAAGCCTATAATGTGTTTATGAAAGCTACAGATAGATGGCCATTAAGAATGTTTAATCCTTAAGGTTACTTGGAAGTTCCCCTAACTTTCTTATACCTCCAAACAAACAAAATTCCGGCTAAAAGAGTAACTATTGAAAAAATTATGAATGTTGGTTCTTTTATTGATTGAATTCCATTTCCAATATAAGCTAACCCCAAACTACCTCCCACATGGCCCAGGGCCATTAGGGGCAAGAATATCTTTGGGCTTATTGAAGAAAAGCCAGCAAGATATGAAAGCTCATCATCTGGAAAACCAGGTAAGAAATATGCCAAGAAGAGAAGAATTTTTCCTTTTTCAAAGAAATAATCATACTTTTGAAGTGTTTCAATTTTTACTAGATGTTTAAGCATTTTTCTTCCAAAAATTCTGGCTAGATAGAAGGCTATTGCTGTTCCAATCACTCTCCCAACCCAATTGTATAAAAATCCCTTCCAAGTTCCAAAAATAAAACCTCCTGCCAAAGAA
>CAZLFJ010000011.1:12623-20068 GCA_964558795.1 Candidatus Woesearchaeota archaeon
CTGCCAAAGAATTGAGATGGAAAAATATATCCCAAAATAATGAAGATTATAGGAATAATTGTAAGGAAACACCAAAGTATCTTAAGTTTTTTCATGTTCTAATTGCTCCAAGTTTAAGGGAAAGAAAAGATTACTTAAACCAATGTTGTTGCCTATATCCACAACACTTTTAAATAGAGCGAACCCTAAGTCTCTATGGAACAGGATTTATTGATTGAATGTGGTTTTACTAAAAATCAGGCAAGAGTGTATATCGCATTATTAAGAAATCCTGGAAGTAGTGCGGGCAAGATTGCCAGCAATCTTTCGATGGATCGTTCTTTTATATATGATATAACCGGCAGTTTGATAAAAAGGGGACTGGCTTATTCAAGTGTAGTAAAAAACAAAAAAATCTTTTTTGCAGAGTCTCCTAAACAGATTGTAGAAAGATTGGAATCGCAAAAAGCAAAAGCAGAAATAGCAGTCAAAAAATTAGAGAATATAAAAAGAGATGAAGTAAAAAAGAGCATAGAGATTTATGAAGGAAAACAAGCACTTAAAAAATATATTTCACAAATCATAGAAAATGAGAATTTCTTTGCAATTGGAGGCGGCGGGAGATTGAATATGCTTGAGATATTGAAATATGAATATCCCCATTATTTTGAGAAGTTAAAAAAAGAAAAAATAACGGGTAGAATAATTTGCTCCAATGAAAACAAAGAGTTTTGGGAGAATAGTTTAAAGGGAAGCAAAATTGAGATAAGATCACTAGTAGGTGCGGGAAAGGAGAATAGTATCACATTGCTAGGAGATAAGATAATCTTATCGGAAGAAACAGATCTTCCAAGCATAGTCATAATAAACAATCCCGACCAAGCTCACTCGATTAAACACTACTTGAATTTATTGTGGAAGATTGCCAAGAAGTGATTAAAGATAACTGCTTTCATCAACATCATCTTCCAATGTTTGTTGTGGTTTTTTAGGCAAAGATTCGGCTACTTTTTCTAGTTCTTCAAGATTTATTGAGGCAATCACTTTTTTGAAGTCATCTAGACTTTCTAGGGGAATTCTTGTGCCAGATTTAGTGAAACCGGTGTATCTGTCTGAGTGAGTAAACTCTCTGATTGTTAAACCTAATTTTCCACCAAATTCATCTAGTCTGATGACTATGTCTGTTTCAGAGTTCTTTTTTATTTTTCCAAGGTCTTTTTCCATTAGTATATGACTCTTCTTTCTTTTTTAAAGGTTTGTAGTGCAAAGTTAACAGAGAACACACATATTTAAAAAAGAAGAAGAACTTTCCAAGGGATGGAAGAAGTATATGATGTCTTAATTTTAGGAGGTGGCCCTGCAGGACTTACTGCAGCTATTTATGATGCCAGATACAATCTTAGTACGATGGTTATTACAAAAGGCACTGGCGGAACAGCAAATCTTGCTCCAGAAATTGAGAATTGGCCAGGATTTATTGGTAGTGGAATTGAACTTATGCAAAAATTTAGAGAGCAAGCAGAACTTTTTGGTGCCAAAATCAAAGAAACCGAGATAGAATCTGTTAGAAAAGAACAAGAAATATTTATAGTTAAAGCAGGACAAGAAGAAATCAGAGGAAGAACGGTAATTATAGCTCTTGGAACAGAACACAGAAAGCTAGATGTTCCTGGCGAGAAGGAATTCTTGGGAAAGGGAGTTAGTTATTGCGCAACCTGTGATGGTAATTTTTTTAGAGGAAAAACTGTTGCAGTTGTTGGAGGAGCAAATTCAGCAGCAAGTGCTGCGCTTTATTTATCAACTATAACTAAGAAAACATACATACTTTATAGAAGACATGAAATGAGGTGCGAACCAGTTTCACTTGATAAACTAAGGGAGAAAGAAAATGTAGAAATCATCTATTTTGCAAGACCTCTTGAAATTTTTGGAGAAAAGAGGGTTAATAAAATGAAGATTCTTGTTGAAGATCCAGATAAAGAACAAAAAGAATTAGAACTGGAGATGGATGGTGTATTTATTGAAGTTGGAGCAACACCCCTAACAAATGTGATAAAAAGTTTGGATTTAAGATTAAATTGTGATGGATATATAGAAACTGATAAAGAGATGAGGACCAATATTGGGGGAGCTTTTGCAGCAGGAGACAATACAAATAATAGTTTAAAACAAATTGTTACTGCAACGGGCGAAGGAGCGATTGCTGCAAAATCAGTTCATGAATATCTGAAAAATAAGAAATAAAATGGTTTCTAACTGGAAAGAAGAATTAGTAGAAGCAAAAAAAAGCCTGCTTGCATGTGAGCGGTTGCTTTATGTTGGTTTAACAGTTTTAAAAGATAATAGAATTCTTGCAAGAACTGTTAGAGAACTTGCAAGAGCTGCAATTGGAACAATTAAAGCCTATGTGGGATATTTTGCAGAAAAAAATGAAAAGGTTCCAAATTCAAATTTTTCAGAAAATTTGAAAATTTTCTTAAAAAAAATAGCTCCAAAATATATTTCTCCAGAAGATATTGAGAACATTATAAAACTCTTAACCACAGCTAAGATACACAAAGGTTCCTCAATGGAATTTGTCAGAAGGGAGCAGCTTGTTATGTATTATAATGGAAAATATGAAACGATTAATAAAGAAAAAGTTTTTGAATATTCAAAAGCTATAAAAAGGCTGATAAACTCCTTTCCCGCAGAAAAACCATAAGTATAAATAGGGGCGATTCCTTGAGGAAGTTCCAAAAATTTAACTTTTTAAAATGCTTGAAGAGATAACTAAAGAAAAAACTAGTGCAGACCATCTGCTGTATGTTAGTCTTAAATATACTAAGACCTGTGACGTAATTCTAAATCTGATAGAACGATGGAGAAGTTTAATTGACATGAGTTTTGATGCAATAATTGAAAAAGCTCGAGAAGAAGATATTATTGCCATGCCCCCAAATAGTCCAAAACAAAAGATTGAATATATTAGAACCTACTTTAAAAAAAATAAAGAAATTCAAGAAATTTTGCCCCTTTATATCTTGTTTAGAAGAATACCGGCACTTGCAAAATCACGAGAAGGAGAGTTTAGAAAGAATGTTACACTTAAGATAATAGAGGAAAATAAAACCACTGAGATAAATATGGATATGTTAAAAGAATACTCCCAAGTATTAGAAAAGTTTATAAGCGCAATTCGACAAAAGCTTTCTGTTTAAATGTAGAATGGGACGAATAATTACAATAATTTCAGGTAAGGGAGGCGTTGGAAAAACAACTACGGCGATTAATCTTGGTGCGGCACTAAATGGTATTAAAAAAGAAGTTATCGTGGTGGATTTAAACCTTAATACACCAAATATCGGAATACATTTGGGGGCTCCAATTGTTCCTGTTACACTCAATCATGTTCTTAAGGGAAAAGCAGAAATTTCAGAAGCAATATATGAACACTCTTCTGGCACAAAAATCATTCCATCTTCTCTTTCTGTTAAAGAGATAACAAATTTTAATACTAAAAAGATCCCCTTTATTATAAGGAGACTAAAAGATATGGCGGATTATATTATCCTAGATTCTGCTGCTGGATTCTCTGAAGAAGCAATTGCAACAATAGAGGCTGGAGAAGAAATTATTGTGGTTACAAATCCAGAGTTGCCAGCCGTTACTGATGCACTAAAGGCTGTGAAAATTGCTAGAAATGCCGGAAAAAGTGTTCGAGGAGTAATTGTAACAAGACATAAAGCGGCAAGATATGAAATGCCCTTATCTTCAATAAAATCTATGCTTGAAACTTCAATAATCGGAGTTATACCTGAAGATGATTCTGTAAAACATTCCCTAACAAAGAGGGATGCTGTTGTTCATACGCATCCGAGAAGTAGAGTTGCAAGGAAATATGTAGAGATTGCAAATAAGATTAATGGTTCTCAAGCTAAAAAAGAAGGAGTTTTAACAAGATTGTTTGGCGGACTCAGACATTTGGAAGATTAATCTCTTCGAGAATAATTTGAGAATAGAAAACAATCTACCATTTTACTAATAAACCTATTTTCTGCCAGAGAGAAATATAAAATTTTTCTGTGCCACTGTCGCTTCCAAAAATTTTCAGAGAATTTTATTAATGTGTAGGAATAATTTGAGTTTTGTTATTCTTTGAGTTTATTCAGACATAAATTAAAAAAGAGGGTTTTCTGCAGTTACTAAATTTTCCTACAAAATTGCGGAAGCATTTAAAAAATTATTTATTCAATCTTTTTATCTCTAAATCTATCGCTCTCTTCTTTTGTCCTAAAATATTCAAGTAAGCTTTTCTTGCTTCTGCTTCTTTTTTATCTAATTCTACCAAAAAATTTTGCGATGCGCCTTCTTTATATACCACAACTACCCGACCCCCGTCATTCGAACTTGTCATATCGCCAAAATTGGAGCACCAAACGCCAAATCTGCTAAGAAAAGCCCTCGCGATACCTTCTGAGGTTGTCCAGTTCCATGTGAAATCTTCAAAATTTTGTATGATTTCTGATGAGGCCCTGTCGTTTAAATGCAATGTTAGTCCATATCCCGAGTTAGAATCTTCTTTTTGTGTTAAAGCTGAAAGAGGAATCAAGACGCCCCGACCTAATTTTATACATCTCTGTTTTAATTGTGCTACCAAGTTTTTAGCAGATGTCTTATTTGGAGCATAAGAAACATTATCTCCCCTTAACGCAACTCCAAAATGAACGTAATTTCCGCTTAAGTTTAGTCTATATTTTAATGCTTCTTCCAAATTCTGTCTTGTTACTAATCTTGAATTTCCTAACAACCCAGACTCTTGTAGATGGATCAAAGGGATATTAGAACCAATCAGTTCTCCGTTTGCAGAACCAAATTTTGAAAGGGTTTGCCTGGCTATTTCAGAGTTATATTTAGAATTTACAGACCAATCATAAGCAGAAAGCACAGAATCATCTAAGACCTTTGCTCTTTCTCTTAACTCGGTTGTATCATAAATTCGAACTTCTCTTGTTGCCATGTATTCTATAGAAACACTTACCTTATAAATCTTCGTAGCTTGTTGTAACTTAATAGTAATATACAACTGAAGGAGATTAACCCTACTGTAAGAGACATTTAAGACTTCCACAAATATTTAAATAACCCTTATTTCTTGGTGTATAATGGAAAAGGATACTGAAAAAATATTATTAACTTTGTCCCCTATTGAGCGAAAAGTATTGCCTTTTGCGGAGGGTTCTGCAGAAGAAATTGCTAAAAAAGCTGAGACAGATGTTACAACCGTTCTGAGGGCGCTAGATTTCTTGGTTAAGAAAGGACTTGTTGAGACTGAAACAGAAGAGAGAAAGATTATTGATTTGGGAATTAATGGAGTTTATTATCAAAAGAAGGGTTTGCCTGAAAGAGTTTTGCTGAGCGAGCTTGCTAAGAAACAAGCAATCTTGCTTTCTGAGATTAGTAACTCTACAGGTTTAAATGAAAATGAAGCAAAAATCTCTATTGGAGTTTTAAAGAAGAAAGCACTAGTTGAAATTAAAGAAGGAAAGGTTTTCTTGAGTGCTAGCGAAAAAGAACTTGAGAAAAAAAGTTTTGAAGAGGAATTTCTGGCTGTTTTGCCAATGGAAGAAAAAGATTTAAAGCCCGAGCAGAAGTTTGCTCTTGAAAATCTGAAAGCTAGAAAAGAGATTATTGAAATAAAAGAAAAAAAGACAATCACCTCAAAGATAACTGTACTAGGGAAAAAAATAAAGCCTGAAGACTTGAATGAAGATATGATTGAGAAATTGACTCCGAAAATGATTCGTGCTGGAAATTGGAAGGGGAAAAAGTTTAGAGTTTATGATATTACAAGTCCTGTTCCAAAAATTTATGGTGGAAAAAGACACTTCGTTAATCAAGCTACAGACTATGCAAAGAAAGTTTGGCTAGACATGGGTTTTAAGGAGATGACTGGAAATTATTGTGCTACAAGTTTTTGGAATTTTGATGCGTTGTTCACCCCACAAGATCATCCCGCCAGAGATGTTCAAGATACATTTTTTATTAAGGGAGTTAAAGGAAAATTGCCAGAGAAAAAAATTGTTGAAGGAGTAAAAAATGCACATGAAGGGGGAACAGACGGTTCGCTTGGATGGAATTATGAATGGAAAGAAGAAGCTGCTAGACTTACTTGCCTTAGACCTCACACGACGGCCCTTTCGGCTCAAACTTTGAAAAAAATTGGGGAGAAAAAAGAATTTCCAACAAAGTATTTTGCCCTAGGTAAATGCTTTAGAAATGAAACGGTAGACTGGAGCCATGGGTTTGAATTTGATCAGACTGAAGGAATCGTTATTGATGAAAATGCAAATTTTAGACAGTTGATTGGATACCTAACCCAGTTTTATAAGAAGATGGGCTATGAAAAGGTCCGAGTTAGGCCGCATTATTTTCCATATACAGAGCCATCGGTGGAAATAGATGTTTGGAATTCTGAGAGAAAATGTTGGATTGAAACAGGTGGAGCTGGAATGTTTAGGCCGGAGGTTACGATTCCCTTCTTTGGAAAACATATTCCAGTTTTAGCTTGGGGACAAGGATTCAGTAGAATTATTATGGAATATTTTGGAGTCAAAGATTTAAGAGATATGCATAAGAACAATTTAACTAAATCTAGAGAGATGAGGTTCTGGGCAGAATAGAATGGTAGACGAATTAATATTTGAGCTTCCAACACTTGAAAGAGAAAATGAAGCTAAAGAGTTTATACAAGAATTTAGAGATGCAAAATCAGAGATAAATGGGACAGGTAGATTAGATAGTGCGGAAGATTATTCTGCGTGGGTCAAAGAGAAGATAAATGAGCACGAAGGAATTAATTTGCCCCAAGATAGAGTTCCAGTCACAACTTATTTTGTTGTGAGAAAAGAAGATAATCGAATAATTGGCATGGCTAACCTTAGACATAGACTAAGTGATTATTTAAAAGAATCCTACGGGGGACATATTGGAGGTTGTATTCGACCATCTGAAAGAAAAAAAGGTTATGGAACAGTAGTTTTGAAAATGGGACTGGCCGAACTTGCAAAAAGAGGAATAAATTCTGTTTTGATTGGATGTTATCCAGATAATGAGGCTTCTAAAAAAGTTATTTTGAAATGTGGTGGAGTACCAATTGGAGAGTCAAAAAAAGATGGAAAAACTACTCTGGGATTTGAAATAAAAATTGGTGAGAATAAAAAATGACAACAATAACACTAAATCGCAAAGAAGTTGAGAAACAAATCGGGAAGCTAGATGATAAAATGCAAGAGATAATTGTAATGACTGGAATTGAAATTGATTCTATAACTGATGAAGAAATTACAATTGATATAACTCCAAATAGAACTGATCTTCTTTCTACACAGGGATTTGTAAGGTATATTTCTAATTATTTGGGAAAATCCAAACCTAAAGAGTACAAGGTTAAACCCTCAAAAGAATATGAGGTGGTGATTGATGCC
>CAZLFJ010000012.1:0-19146 GCA_964558795.1 Candidatus Woesearchaeota archaeon
ATACTTTCAAAGAATCCTGAAGGATTTTCTTTCTTAGAAATTTCTTTTGTTGTTACCTCTGCAAGCATATTAAGAACCATTTCCAAGTTAGTCATATTATCCCTTAAACTCTCTGTTTTTAATTTCTTTAATTGTTTATACTCTTTTACATTCCTACCAGACCAAGCCTTTGTCAATTCGTCTGTCAAAATAGCAAAGTCCTGCTCGTCATCAATCCCACTCCTTTCCCATTCATCTGTTAATTCTTTTCTCACCTCAATTGTCTTGAGTCTTTGATTTATCCATTCTTTTGAATACCCCTTATTCAAGTAATTTTTCATAGCCCTATCAATAGCCTTCTCAGGATCATTAGCCTCATCAATGTGCTCACTTCCAACTCTTGCAAGCCACAATTTAAAAGGCTCTGCCTTCTTGGAAGGAACAGATTGAATTAAACGAAGAATTTGCTCTGTATCTGCTACATCGGTTAAATAATCCTTTCCATCTGAAGATTGCATTTTCAGTTGGTGACAATTTGTCACCGACTCGTTTCCTTCAGCCCTTAGTCTTTCAGCAAGCTTGTTCCAATACTTTCTCGCCGTTTGAAAATCTTCCTGTTCAGTTAAAATCGCAACAACATCTATAACTGAAAAAAACCATTTCTCTTGCTCTTTATCCCAATGAGTTCGAACCCTTTTCCCATTAAAAATTCGGATTTTCTTGGAGTTTTCCTCATTTTCCATAAATTATAAAATCTTCCCATCCTTAAAACATTTTGCTTTGCCCCCATCAAGATAAGCAACTAAAATCTTTCTTTTTTTCTCATCTTCTGCTAGATAAGAATGAATCTCATTTCCTTTTTCTAGTTCACAACCCTCCGCCACAAGTTTATTTATGGAGATATATGCGGTTGCTCTCTTGAATATAACCTTACACTTCCATCCGATTCCTAAAAAATTAAGTTTCATCTTTCTATTAGGTGCCTAACATTTATAAATCTTTCGGCGCCTAAAAATTTAAATAGGCTCTTGAATTATAAGAAGTATGAAACTACAAAAAAGATTTTCAAGAAAATACAATCAAAAAAATTATTACAAATATGTAGTAAATGTTCCTGCAATGATGGTTAAAGAAGCTAACATCTCAGAAGGAGAAGAATTAGAAATAGAAGCAAAAGACGGTAAAATAATTTTAAAGAGAAAGCAAAAGAATTAGTCAAGTAATACTTATCTAAAAGATAACCAATTATCCTAAAACAACAAAAGAACCTAATTCTTCAAAATCTGCCTAATATAATATCTCTTTTCACTAGGAGAACTATTCAAATAAATTTTGATTAATAAATCCATTAAAATACCAAAACTAAAAAACATTATGCTCGCAAGACTAAAGAAGATAGCCAAAAAGAACCACCCATTCCTATTCAAAGATAGACCATGAATTCTATCAATAATTGCCAAAACACCAGAAAACAAACCCACTAAAAAACTAATCCAGCTCATTCTTCCAAACATGTGAAGAGGCCTCTGAGAATACTTTTGAATAAATGAAATATAAAGCAAATCTAAAAATCCCCTCTCAGCCTTTGAATAATTATACTTTGAAACACCATGTACTCGCCTTCGATCATTAACAACAAGCTCCCCAATTCTAAATCCCTTCCACCTAAGTAAAGCCAAAATATACCTATGCATCTCACCCTGTAAATCTAGTGACTTAACCGCCTCATTTCGATAAACCCTCAATGTACAACCCGTGTCATGAACTGGATCTCTAATAAAAACCCTTCGCAAAAATCTACCAACACGAGTAAGAATCCTAATACCCTTCTTATCCGCTCGATGTTTTCTCCACCCACAAACAACATCAAGTTTCTCTTGTTCAAGTTTTTTCAAAAGCCGAGGAATATCCTCAGGATCATTTTGTAAATCCCCATCCATTGAAATCACAATCTCTCCGGAAGCCTCCTTAAAACCCGCGTCTAGTGCGGTCGCCTGTCCATAATTCTTATTCAAACGAATGATTGTAACATCCTTCAGATTCTTAAGTTCAAGAAAACTAGCATCCCGCGAACCATCATCTATATAGATAATCTCAAAGCTTCCAAGTTTTTTGAGAACATCGCGAATTTGATGATCAAGAATCGCAATATTCCCAGACTCATTGTAAATTGGAACAACAACAGAAAAATCAAGTTTCTTAGCCATGAAAAAACAAGGATAAAAGTCTTTAAAAAAGTTCCTAGAGTAGATAAGAATGTTCATTTTGTTAATAGGTCATATAATCTTCTCGTTGTTCATCTTATTAGTTAGTTCCGCCAAAAGAAATAGGGCCTATAGGGCTAATTAAATTGAACAACGATATAGAAGAGATACACATTAACAAAAATTCTCCAGAAATTTTTGGGAGTGAACCAAAGTGAACGAAAAAAATTTCATTGTTAGAAAATCAAAGAACATTAGTTTCTAAAATGGCAAAATGAAGACAAGGTTTTTGATTTCACAAAATTTATGGGAACTCAAAGCAAGAAAGAAGAGGTGGGCAATCTGAGGGGTTTTTTAATCCCAAAAATTTCCGTAAACACTAGAAAACTATTTAATTCAGAAATCACACCATACAGAAAGATATAAAACAATAAAATAAACTAATATATTGATGAAAAAAGAGAAAAATAAAAAGAACAATAAAAAAGAAATAATTTTTTTAACAGCAATACTAATATTTGCATCCTTTATTAGAATCACAAGTCTTGGAACACCCGTCTTCTGGATTGATGAAACAATCTCAACAAGTGTAGCAAAAAATATTCTTGAAGGAGGTCTACCAAAACTAAGCTCTGGACTAGATTATAATGGGGGAAGATTTCTGCACTATAGCATGGCACTCTCCATGCTTTTCTCCCAAACAGAATTTTTCGCAAGACTTCCTTCCGTGATATTTGGTTTACTAACAATTCTCCTAGTATTCTTTATAGGAAAAGAATATTCAAAAACCGGGGGAATAATTTCCGCACTTTTCTTCTCGGTTTTCTATCTTGAAGTATTCTTCTCACGTCAAGCAAGATTTTATCAACTATTTCAACTAATGTTCTTCCTATCACTATATCTATTATACAAATCTAAAGAAAACCCAAAATTTCTGTATTTAGCAATAATAGCTTTTTTTATTGCACTAGATACGCACCTTGAAGCACTCGTGCTAGCCCCATTTTTTATCTTGCACATACTTTATTACAATAAAAACAGGTGGTTTTTATCAATACTTCCATTGATTCCATTATTAAGGAAAATAATTCCTGCAAAAAACCTAACAACATTTAGTCCTACGGCGGCAGAAGTCGGAGCAAATTATATTCCAAGATATTTATCCTACGCCTCAAACATGATGTATATCCTTTTGTTTTTCATTCCAGGAGTAATTTGGAGTTTTTTGAAAAATAAAAGGTTGACTTTGTTAATACTGGTTCCATCGATAATCACGCTCCTAGGAGTATTCTCATTACAAACATTCGCATTCAGATACGCCTACTTTTTCATATTCCCCTTACTTTTATTCTTCTCACTATTCATGTCATTTATGCTAGAAAAACACGGAAAAATATTTTTGATTGCCATAATTGCATTACTAATAGTCCCCTCAAATCTAGTTCTAGATTACAACTATGTGAACATAATATCACCAATAGAAAAAAACTTCAATGACCCCTCTGCGCCAGCTATAGATTATAAAGCAATCCCAGAGCAACTAAAAACAGAGATGAAAAAAGATGAAACACTTCTTATTACATACTTCTCACCACCTCTAGAATTCTATATAAGAGAACCAAATTTTGTTGTCCCATTCACAATGGACGGAAGAGGAGAAGATCAAATTTCAATAAATATCTCAGGAGAAATGGTTGACAGATATTCGGGAGCAAAAATTCTAACAGAGAAACCAAGTGATTCCTATTATTTAGCCGCAAGCAGATTTGCAGTTACAAAACTAAAAGCCCAGCAAAGAGAATTCTTCCAAAACCTAACAGCAAATTGCACAATAAGTTATTCAAAACCAGATTTAGTTGTTTATTTCTGTGACTAAATCCCCCCAAGGAATTTTTGTTAAGCTAATACCTCTTTCTTGATATTGTTGTTCATCAGTTCATCTAATCAATCTAATAAAAACTCAAAAAATAGATTGATCAACCCAAACAACGATGTCGAAAAGATAGACATTAACAAAATTCTCCAGAAATTTTTGGAAGACGTCAGTCGGAAAAAATTTCAATCTTAACCCGCCAAGAATAATCAAAGGAATTTTTTTAGATTGACAAGATTTATGTGGCAACAAAGAAGAGGGAGATATCTTCTTCATAGAGTTTTTGATTTCACAAAGGTTAGGGGAACAAAAAACACGAAGGGGTGGGCCTCCTAAAGAGGTTCTAGTGCCTCATTGGCATCGGCAATTTGTAAAAAATTCGCATAGTGGGCATCCTTAATTCGAAGATCCAAAAGATCCGAAAAAGAATTCCAAACTATTCTTCCCAAGTAACTAGACCATCAAAATCAAATCTAAAATCCATTACCTGGCCCTGTGTTTTTTCAAGAGTTCGAACAAGCTTTTCTCTTTGATTATCTTTTGCATAAAAAAGAAGAGTTCCACCAGCACCAGCACCAAGGATCTTTGCACTCTTTGCTCCAGATTTTAATCCAAGCTGAATATATTTCTTACACATTGGAGTTACAATATCTTTATTGAGTTTTTCTCTATTTTTTGTTTCTTCATTAAGTAATTCTGAGAAAGAAGTCAAATCCCCCCTCTTAAGTGCTTTATACATGTCATTTGTTGTTTCCTTAATTCCCTTAATAGCACTAACAACTCTTTCATTTCCAGCACTATAACCTTCAACAGTTTGGTGATTGACATCTCCAGCAACTTCTGTAGAATCAAGATAATGCAAAACCAAATTTCTTTCCATTTGATAAATAGTTTCTTTTGAAACCTTAACCTTCTCAACAGAAGTTTTCTTGCCATTGTATCTAAGCATTAAAAGCCCACCAAGAGCAGCAGCATATTGATCCTGAGGACCATTATCCATTCCCAAATCTTCTCTCTCCATCATTGTTGCAGTATCTGAAATTTCAATTTTATTAACAGGTTTATTCATGAACCGAGTTATAGCACCAAGAGTTGCAACAGAAATTGAAGAACTGGTTCCAAGACGCGAGTGTGGCTTCATCTCATGATAAGCAGTTAGAGTCGCTTTCTCAAAAAACTTTCTTCTAACAAAGGCTGCCTTAAGCAAATCTAAATCACCATTATATTTTATAGGAAGTTTTACTTTGGTTATTTTATTATAGTTCAAAGAATTAATTTCAAGACCAGTATTATTTTTTTCAATAGAAGCATAACCATATTTAGCAATACCACAGTTTAACGTCGCGCCTTTTTCTTTTTCTGCAAAAAAAGGCAAATCAAGTGTTCCCCCACCAAAATCAACCCTAGAAGCAGCCCTTGCAAAAACTTTTCTTGACAATTTATTCACCATCTTAATTGTTTTCACTTTCGTTTATTTATATATCTTTCCATTTAACTAGAGAAAAATCAACCAATTAATTTCTCAACAAACTCAATATACATCGCAGCAGAAAATGCTTGACAAACTGCACCTTCCGATCTTAATTCTTCAAAACTAGAAAGCTCAGAATGACTCCCGATAGCACCAGAAAATAAAATCTCATTAGTACTTGCATTCAAAATAGATTTTATTTCTTCATAATATCTTTCCCTATCAAATTCTGTCAAGACCTTTCCAGCCAAATTATTTATCCAAAACCAACTATCTCCATTGT
The DNA here is from genome assembly GCA_964558795.1 of Candidatus Woesearchaeota archaeon. Classification (GTDB taxonomy): domain Archaea; phylum Nanobdellota; class Nanobdellia; order Pacearchaeales; family GW2011-AR1; genus CAKZRD01. The sequence continues at coordinate 5,811 of CAZLFJ010000012.1, forward strand.
GATAACTTTTTCCATCCTCTCCACTGTATTTAGAGTGAAACTCCGGAGAATCTTTGGCAATACTAGAAAATCCTCCCCATCCCGACCACAAATATTTTATTTCGTTATCGAAAGCACTTTCCCACTCTTCGTGTGTTAATAAGGCAGAATAAAAATAATATGCAATAAAAACATTTGGTCTAATGCCCCCATTAGAAGAATCAAGAAGCACCCCCTCCTTAAAATAAAGTTCTTTAACTTTTTGTTTTAAATCCCATTCCATGGATTGAAACTTTTTATCTCCACTGATTCTAAAAGCAAAATTCAAAGCAAAAAGTTTCATAGCCTGAATTTCAACTGCTTTCTCTCTCTTTATACTATCCATCCAGCTATAACTATCAATATCAACAAGCTCAGCATCCAAAGAATTAAAAAAATTCATCAAAATCTCTTTCTTTGATTCTACAATTTCTGGAAAATCTTCAAGTCTTTTCAAAAGCCAGCCAAAAGCATCAAGACTCTCTCCTTCAGGGGATAAATCTTCTTTGAACTTAGCTGGAAGAACCATTTTTCCAGTTAATTCTGAGATCCACTTCAAAACAATCTTTTTGGCAGATTCTCTTCGAACACTATTAACCCCGCCAAGACATATTAATTCATCCCTACTCCAGTATTGAAAAAACCAAGGAAGACCTGCAATAATTCCGTTTTCATCACAAAGATTATCAATCAAAAAACGACAAGAATTATAAGCCAAATTAACCTTGTCATTAGAAATAATTCTTTGAATATCTCTAACCCTTGTTTTTTTCTTGTTCTCAAGCTCAAGAGATTTTTCCATATCGACTGCATTAATAGTAGCAACATCAAGATCTTTAGAAAAACCAAAAGAAATCATTCCAGATTCAAAACTTCCAAGAAAAAAGACAGTTCTTTGGCTAGGGGAAGAATTTCTCTTAGAGTCATAAGAATAATCCCTATTAAACCATCTATTTTCAGTTGTGAAATTTCCAGAATGTCTTAAAACCAAAAAATATTTTTCACCACGATAGAATATTTCAACAACAATTTTTCCATTTTGATTCTCAACGGAGTATTCTGCATAATCATCACTATAAGCTTCTTTAAAATCCAAAAAGATAAAACTTTTCTTTCCACTTTCATATACAAAAGAATTCATAAAATCTGGCATAAAAAATCTTTCATTGTTCACCCTTCCAAGTCTTTCAGCGCACCAAGGTTTATTCCTTATTTCAACTACTTCTCCATCTTGTTCTATATCCTCAATTACCCTAAACATTTTTCCATCCTCACAAAAATAAACTCCCTGATAGCGAGAGGTAGAAATTCCATTGCCAAGCCAACAAAAACCTCGATTCTTATTTGAAATTAAAAGGCTTGGTTCTTGAGCCTCTGCTTGCAAAAATTGCTCATTGAGTATATGACTTACTATCATTTTTCAAACAAGCTCGCAGCACCAATCGCAGGAGCACTCTTTAGTTTAGAAATTTTAATTTTCCCTGCAGGAAACCAAGTATACTCTTTAACAGTTTTTATAGTTTCATCAAGAAATAAATCTGCCGCATGAGAAATGCTTCCAGACAAAACAATTACTTCAGGATCTAAAACCTTTACAGAATCAGATATCCCCAGGCCAAGATAAAAACCAAGTTTTTTATAAATTTCTTTTGCTTTTTTGTTTCCCTTCCTAGCCATTTCCTCAATCTCAAAGGGACTATTAGCAAAAAGACTTTGTTCTTTTGCCATTCGCATTACTCCCCTTCCAGAAGCATACTCCTCAAGACATCCTCTGCTACCACAAAAACATTTATGTCCTTCAGGAAAAATAGTCATATGACCAAATTCTCCAGCACTACCCTTCCCGATATAAAGTTTACCACCATCAACAAGACCCCCGCCAAGACCTGTTCCAACAGTCATAGCAACAAAGTTTTTAGTTCCTTTTCCATAGCCGTAAAGATATTCTCCCCAAGCCATGCAGTTCCCATCATTTTCTATTTTAACAGGAACATTAAATTCTTTTTTTAAAGGAGAAACAATATTCAAATTTTTTATCTCGGGTAATGCAGGCATCTTAACAATTTTTCCAGCAGCCCTATCTAGAACTCCCGGAAAACAAAGACCAATTCCATTGATTTTATGACCTTTGGAAATTTCTCTAACAATTGATTTCAACTCTTCAATAAATTTCTTTGGATTTTTCTCCGTTGGCTTTTTTAAATGTTCGATAATTTTACACTTATCAAAAACAATCCCTTCCATCTTTGTTCCGCCAACATCTATTCCAATAAACATATTACCCTCTAAAAAAACTCATTTTAATTCTCCATCTTCGCAAGCTCAATCATGGTCTTAAGAACACTATCAGGATTCAAAGAAATTGTTTCAATCCCGCAGTCCACAACAAATTTTGCAAAGTCTAAATAATCCGAAGGGGCCTGTCCACAAATTCCAATATATTTCCCACGAGATTTAGCTTTTTCAATAGCAAGCCTAACAAGAGCCTTAACAGCATCATTTCGCTCATCATATACACTTGCGACAAGTTCAGAATCCCTATCAACACCAAGTGTTAATTGAGTCAAATCGTTTGAACCAATAGAAAATCCATCAAAGATGTCAAGGAATTTATCAGCAAGCAAGACATTTGAAGGAACCTCACACATAACCATTATTTGTAGTCCATCTTCTCCTCTTCTAAGACCGTTCTCTCCCAATATTCTTAAAACATTTTCTCCCTCTTTAATAGTTCTACACATAGGAATCATAAGTTTCAAATTTTTAAAACCCATTTCATTTCTAACCTTCAAAAAAGCCCTACATTCCAAATCAAATGCAGCCCTGTAATTTGCAGAATAATACCTTGAAGCACCTCTCCAACCAATCATCGGATTGGATTCCACAGGTTCAAAAAACTTACCCCCAATTAAATTTGCATATTCATTTGATTTGAAATCAGACATTCTACAAATAACTGGCTTTGGATAAAAAGCTGCACAAATATGAGCAACCCCCTCAGCAAGTTTATCAACAAAATAATCTCCCTTGTTCTGATAACCAAAAGTCAATTCCTCAATCTCTCTTCTAGCACTTATATCTTTAACTTTTTCAAATTCAAGAAGAGCAAGAGGATGAACTTTAATATAACTATTAATGATAAATTCCTCTCTTGCAAGACCAACGCCCTCATTTGGAATAAAACTCTGTGTGAAGACTTGATCAGGACTTCCAATATTCATCATAACTTTAACTTTAGGTTTTGGAACCTCATCAAGTTTAAACTCTGAAACTTCAATATCATTTAAACCTTCATAAATAATGCCGTCCTCACCAGTAGAACAATCAACAGTAACTTCTTGCCCATCTTTTAAGATTTCGGTGCCATTACCACAACCAACAACACAAGGAATACCAAGCTCTCTTGAGATTATTGCAGCGTGACAGGTTCTTCCACCACGATTTGTAACAATTGCCGAAGCAATTTTCATAATTGGCTCCCAGTCTGGATCAGTCATATCAGTAACAAGAACCTCTCCAGCTTCGAAATCATGTATGTTTCTAACATCCTTGATAACTCTAACCTTTCCCTTACCTGCAAGTTGGCCAACAGATTTTCCCTTGACTAAGGTCTTTCCAGGACTATTTACTTTGTATTCTCTTAAAATATTCTTGTTTTTATTTGAATGAATTGTTTCAGGTCTCGCCTGTACAATAAATAATTCTCCAGTATTTCCATCTTTTGCCCATTCCATATCCATAAAAGTCTTCTTTCCTCGTTTTTCAGAATAATAATCCTCAATTGTCGCAGCCCATCTTGCAAGTGTTAAAACTTCTTCATCATTAATACAAAACTTTTTTCGATCTTCAGGAGTAACCTCAACAGTCTTAACTGGTTTTGCCTGACTAGTTGTATAAATCATCTTAATTTTTTTTTCTCCAAGCTTCCTAGAAATTATTGAACGAAAACCTTGCTTAAGTGTTGGCTTATGAACATAGAACTCATCCGGATTCACCGCACCCTGAACAACAGTTTCACCAAGACCATAGGCCCCAGTTACAAGTGCCGCATCCTCAAAACCCGATTCAGTATCTATTGAAAACATAACTCCTGAAGAAGCTTTGTCCGATCGAACCATTTTCTGAACACCAATTGAAAGACCGATGCTGAAGTGATCAAAATTTTTATCAGCCCTATAAGAAATTGCACGATCGGTGAATAATGAAGCAAAACAATCTTTACAAGCACGAAGCAAAGATTCATCACCAGAAATATTCAAATAAGTTTCTTGTTGTCCTGCAAAACTAGCATCAGGCAAATCTTCTGCAGTCGCACTGCTCCTAACTGCAACATCCACATTTGGACCATATTGAATTGATAAATTTCTGTAACCCTCAAGAATTGCAGTCTTTAGTTCTGTAGGAAGCTCATGGTGACGAATCAAATCTCTAACCTTCTTTCCCCGCTCCTCAAGATTACGAGTGTCATGTGTGTTCAAATCAGATAAAATTCTTTTTATTTCATCACGAATTCCAGCCTTATCTAAAAAATAATGATAGGCATAAGCAGTAACTGCAAAACCATTTGGAATATTTATTCCACGAGGAACAAGATTAACATACATCTCACCAAGACTTGCATTCTTTCCACCAACAACAGGAACATCTTCGATACCTAGCTGGTCAAACCACAGCACAAAACAATTAGTCTTATCCATAACACCTCAGAATATATATTGAATCACCCTATTTAAACCTTTTTGAAATTTTTATAAAAGATTAGAATATTTCACAATAACTCCTAAATTATAGCTAAAAATCCCATTATTATTTTTTAGATTTGTCCAATAAACCATCCCTAACCCATATAACTCTATCAACTACTTTTGCATGATCCGGTTCATGAGAAACTAAAACAATTGTTTGATTATGCTTCTTATTTAATTCCTTAAATATTGAAAGAACATTATCTCCCGAAGCAGTATCAAGATTTGCAGTGGGTTCATCAGCAAATAAAATTTTTGGCTCATTTATTAGTGCTCTAGCAATAGAAACCCGTTGTTGCTCCCCTCCAGATAACTCTGAAGGATAATGATTTAACCTTTCTCCAAGACCAACCCTCTTAAGAATCTCTTCAGCCTTCTTTTTATACTCTTTTACGGGCATTCCTCGTGCCATCGAAGTTATGAAAACATTCTCAATTGCTGTCAACTCAGGTACAAGGTTATAACTTTGAAAAACATAGCCTAATTTTTCTAATCTGAATTTTGTCCTTTTGCTTTCTGCAAGATTGACGACATCCCCACCATCAATTAGAATACTTCCTTTCGTGGGTGCATCCAATAAACCCAATTGATGAAGGAGAGTACTCTTTCCAGAACCTGAAGGACCCATTATTGCCACAAATTCTCCCTCTTTAATCTCCAAGCTAATGTCTCTGAGTGCATAAGTTTTAATTACGCCAGTCGTATAAACCCTTTCTAAATTTTTAGCTGAAATAATTATTTTTTTCATTTTTATCCTCCAAATATGGCCTCCAATATATTATCATCTGCTGCTTTTTTTGAGGGAAAAAATCCTGCAACTACTGAGGCGAATACTAAAATTAATACTGTAGTAATCAATTTGTTTGTAGTTAAAATTGGAATAACATCTCCGATGGGCATTTTAAGAGGATATATTGTTAGAATGGAAATCAATCCAAACATCATTAATATCCCCACAATTACTCCTGTAACCCCATATATTAATGATTGTAAGACATACGAGCCTAAAATAATTTCTTTTTTAATTCCTGTAGCCTTTAATATCCCAATTTGTTTTCTCTTATTTGTGACATTTATAAAAATTATTATATAAATTGTTGCAAAGGCAGTTAAAAGCCCCACTATTAAGGTAATTTTATTTGTTACCTCTAAACTACTAATAAACTGCTCTACAGTTCCCATTTTAGTTTGCCAGGGATTTATTTGATCTTTGACACCGATTCCTATTAATTTGTTTTTGAATTCCTCTTCCATGCCCCTCTCTGGAAGAGTAACTATTACTTTACTTGCGATGTTGTTTGTATTAAAAACCTCCTCATAATCTCCGTAAGTCATAAGAACATTCATGTCTCCGAATCTTGAACCTGTTTTGAAAACTCCCCTCACCTTATAATCTTTAACAAAACCATTACTAAAACTTAGTTGCACAATGTCTCCAACTTTTGCATCAAGCTTTTTTTCTGCATCATTTTCTCCGGCATAGGATCTTAATAATTGAGAACCGATAAGCAACTCGTTATTGTTCCCCTTCGAAAGATATTCTCCTTCAACTATGCTATCTGAAAAACTTGAGACAGTCAATTCATCTTCGGGATTTATAAAAATTATGGGGATTCCTATTTGTATGTTTTCATGTGTCGCTACGGCATTTGAATCAATTCTTTGGGAAACGCCCACAATGCCCGGAATTCTTCTAATATCACTTACTAAATTATTGGTATTTTCTAAATATTTATCATTTTCAGAAGGCTCAATTACTAAATGACCTGTGAGGGTTTTTATCATTCCTTCCTCGAACTCATACCCCAATCCGTCTATTATTGCTGCAAAAAAAGTAATTGAAAGAAAACTCATCGCCATTACGGCAATTATTACAAAAAAGGTAGTTTTGCTTTTAGCAATATTCTTATATGCTAGGAATGTGATTACCTTAAGATCACTTTTGTTCATTTTTCTTCTTTTTCTTAAAGTAAAGATAAATTGTTCCTAAAATTATTAATGACCCTACTCCAAATATTAAAGACCAATTTTTATCCTTACCTTGAACATTTAATTCTAATCCCTCAGTTATTTTATGTTCTCCATAATCGTCTTTATAAGTTATTTCTATATTATAATCAAAATTTCCACTTTTATCAGGAACTAATGTAAATATTGCAGGACTATCGTCTTGAGTTTCTAAACTTCCAAGAAAAGCTTCTTTTGTACCAAAGAAAGGTAAATCTACTTTGGCTTTAACAGAATTTGCATCTCCTTTGCCGAAATTCTCTATTCTAATCGTTAATGTCATCTCTTCTTCAACTTTTGGTATCACCGGGTCTGTTTTAACAAGGGCAATATTCAACTCTGCTTCATTGCCCATTACTGTAATTGAAAAATTACCTTCTTTTTTAATATAGAAATCTTTATTTCCATAATTAAGTTCATATTCAAAAATATATTCTCCAGGAACTGCATCTTTTGAAACATAAAGATGATAAACATTAAATCTTTGACTATTGGAATAACCAAATGGTTCGGTAAAGTTTATTACTAGTGGCTCTTTTATCATTACATCTTCACTGAATCTTTTTATCTCAAAATTAATAATTTCAGGAATTTTATCTCCACAGTTATCAAACTGGACTCCCACTGTAACTTCGCTATCAAGTTCTACAGATGTTGGATTTATATCTGTAACATGAACATTCACACAATATCCTTCGGATAATGCTTGAACTCCGTTAATAGAAATTACGAGCACTAAACTTAGGAGTAAGATAAACACGGAGTTTATTTTCATTGTTTTAATCCTCTAAATTTAATTACTCTTATTAGTGCAAAAACAATAAATGCTATTCCAAACCAAACATGTAAATCAACTATTAATTTCGAGTCTGTCGAACTTCCTGCTAAATATTTAATAAATAAGGGAACAGATGTAATCGCAACTAAAACAAAACTAATAACACCTAAAATTTTTAATAATCTATATTGATTCATCTTTTACTCCTTTTGCTCTGTCCTGAACTCCAAGAATAACTAAATCTTCTTCTGCCCTTATTCCTCTTGTCTCATCTTTTTTCATATAAATTCCTTGATTTTTTGTCAGAGTATGCTCTCCATTCATGTCTGCAAAAATTCCCTTTCCTTCGAGAACCATTAAAAATACTGCATAATCTTCTTCGTGAGGAAGGATTTCAACACCTTTCTTTAAACAAATTAGCGCAGAATGAAATCCCCCAGAATTAAGAAAATGTTTCTTAATTGGTTTTTCATTTGAATATTCAATCTCCCTATTTAAATCATAAGCTTTCATTTTTGTTTATCTCCAAAATATTTTTTATAAAAATCAACCATTTTATCTATCATTTTTTTCCTTTCAATAACAAATTCAAGCCAACTTTTAAGATAAAATTCTCCTTTTTCAGTAATTTTATATGTTCTACTCTTTGGGCCAGGTTTACTTTTGTTCCAAGCGGATTCTAGTAAGTTTTCTTTTTCCATTCTCCTTAATGTCGTATACATTGTTCCAGGTTTGACAATGTGCTTACCCAGACTTAACTCTTCAATAGATTTGATTAAGTCATAACCATGGGTAGGATTTTCGCATATAGCTCTGAGTATCAGAAACTGTAGCCATCTCTTTTCAGGGTATCCACATTCCTTGTAAAATTCTTCTTTTTTAGTATACATAGTATTATATAACAATGTTACCTATATAAACTTTTCGGTGGCGGTAGATTCCTAAAACCAACTTAAAAGAAAACCGCCATAGGACAAAATCTTCGGAATTTTTTCACTTCATGGAAAATCGTTGGAATATCTCCGAGTCTTTTCTAAGAAAAAACGCAACTAACAGCGATTACCTTATCCTTGGCCATATCAAAAAGAATAAAACAGTCCAACCAGATACCAAATAATTCACAGAAAGATATAAAAACGAAAGAATTATAACAAATACAAGATGGTGAAAAAAGAAATTCTTCTAAATATGTTAAATGAAGAGCAAGATAAGAAAGGATATATTTCTGTTGAAGCAATGAAAAGAATAAGTACAAAATACCAAATTCCAATTTCAAGAATCTATGGAGTAATAAAGTTTTATACAATGCTAAGAACAGAACCTCAAGGAAAATATGTTCTAGAATTATGTGGTTCCCCAACTTGTGTCTTGCACAACACCAGAGTATTAGAAAAATTCTTAGAAAAAGAATTGAAGATAGAAATCGGCCAAACAACAAAAGACAAAGTATTTTCAGTATATAAAACATCCTGTATCGGCTGCTGTGATGAAGCGCCTGCAATGCTAATAAATGGAAAAGCATATACAAAACTTGATATTCCAAAACTAAAAGAACTTTTAAAAGAATTAAGAAATGCAAATCCTTGAACAAACAAATCTGGAAGCATTTAAGCTTGCAAAGAAGATTGGCCCAAAAAAGGTAATCGAATTGATGAAAAAAAAAGGAATGGTTGGAAGAGGGGGAGCTGCATTCCCGACAGCAACAAAATGGGAGATGGCCCTAAAGAATAAATCAAAAGAAGTTTATTTTATTTGCAATGCTGATGAGGGAGAACCCGGAACATTCAAGGACAAATTTATTTTAATGCACAATCCAGAAACATTTATTGAAGGAATACTAATAGCCTCTTATGTGCTTGGTGCAAAAACCTGTTTTATATATTTAAGAAAAGAGTATGATACTCTAAGACCTAGATTAGAAAAAAAGATAAAACAAATAATTGAGAAAACAAAATCTAAAACCGAAATAATAATTGTTAGGGGTGCTGGAAGTTATGTTTGCGGAGAAGAAACTGCAATAATGCAATCGATAATGGGCTATCGAGGCCAACCAACATACAAACCACCATATCCCACAGAAAAAGGACTTTGGGACAAGCCAACCGTTTTGAATAATGTGGAAACTATAACTTGCATTCCTCAGCTCATATTATTTAATGACTGGAATCCCAACATAAGATTATTCTCTATATCTGGACAAGTAGAAAATCCAGGAGTGTACGAATGGGAGATGGGAATAAAAATGCCAACAATAATAGACACTGTAAAACCAACCAAGAAAGTTAAAGCAATTTCTCTTGGATGTTTCGGAGGAATAATGCCTGTGGGTGATAACACTACCTTAAACTATGATTTGGTTTGTAAAAAAGATTGTGGTCATGGAGCATTCACCTGCATTTTTATTGGAGAAGACCAAAACATTGTAGAAATATGTTTAAGCATAGCAAAATTCTACACATATGAATCCTGTGGTAAATGCACGCCTTGTAGAGAAGGAACAATAAGAATGCTAAATCTTTTGAAAAAAATAAGAGATAAAAAAGCAAACAAGGAAGATTTAGTTTATTTAGAAGAACTTGCAAATCATGTTCAAGAAACAAGTATTTGCGGACTAGGTCAATCTTGCGGAAATCATATTCTAACTGCACTAAAACATTTTAAAAAAGATTTTAGGGAGTATATAAAATGAAAATAACACTAAACGGAGAAAAAATTGAAGTAACCGGAAAAGAAACAATTTTAGAAATTTGTAGAAAAAAAGGAATAAAAATTCCCACAATGTGTTATCATAAAAATCTTTTTCCAGAAGCAAGATGTAGGGTTTGTCTTGTTGAAATGAATGGAAAATTAGTAACCTCTTGTTCCACAAGACCTATTGAAGATGCAATAATAACAACAGGTTCAGAAAGAATATACAAGGCAAGAAAAACAAATTTGGAACTCATGAGCCCAGGAATAAAAACAGATGAACTTTCAGATGACTTTGAAGCAAATGAGGTTTACGCGCAAGTCGGAATAGATAATAATAGATTTGTACAATTAAAAGACTATAAACCGGATTTAGGTGCTGCAATAATTAGAGATAATAATAAATGTATAAATTGTGGAAAGTGTGTAAATGTTTGCGGAAAAATTCAAGCAATTCATGCAATAGATTTTGCAAGCAGAGCACATAATGAGCATGTAACCCCCTATTGTGAAAAAAAATTAGAAAATGTTGCATGTATAGAATGCGGTCAATGTTTAATCAATTGCCCAGTAGGAGCAATACAAGAAAGATCACATTTAGATGAAGTAATAAAAGCACTAAAAGATCCAAAAAAACACGTCGTCGCACAAACCGCACCATCAATTCGTGCAGCACTGGGAGAACTATTTGGAATGCCTGCAGGAACTCTTGTGACTGGGAAAATGGTTAATGCACTTAGAAGATGCGGATTCAAAAAAGTTTTTGATGTAGATCTTGGAGCAGATATGACAATAATGGAAGAATCTGCAGAGCTCCTGAAAAGAATAAAAAATAAAGGAAAACTTCCAATGATAACAACTTGTTGTCCTGGATGGATCCTAATGATGGAATTTTTCTATCCAGAACTTATTCCAAATATGTCAACTTGCCGAAGCCCACATGAAATGCTCGGAAGCCTGGTGAAAACATATTATGCAGAAAAAGCAAATATTAAACCAAAGGACTTGGTAGTCGTAAGCATAATGCCCTGTACTGCCAAAAAGTTTGAGTCAACTCGTCCAGAATTAAACACCATGGTAGATTATGTACTAACAACAAGAGAACTGGGAAGACTAATCAAACAAAAAAAGATAGATTTTCCAAGTTTAGCAGATGAAGAATTTGATTATCCCTTAGATATTGCTTCCGGTGCAGGAGATGTATTTGGTGCAGCCGGAGGAGTAATGGAAGCAGCCCTAAGAACCTCCTATGAACTTGCAAATAAGAAAAAGCTAAACAATGTGGTTTTCAGAAATTTAAGAGAAGCAAAGGGAATCAAAACAGGAGAAATAATAATCTCTGGCAAGAAAATAAAATATGCCTGTGCAAACGGCGGAGCAAATATTAGAGAACTATTAAAAGAAAAAGATAAATATCATTTTATAGAAATGATGGCCTGTCCCGGCGGATGTGTCGGAGGAGGAGGACAACCAATTTATTCAGATTCAAATGTCTTGCAGTTAAGAGCAGAGGCACTTTACAAGGAAGACGCAAATAAAGGAGTAAGAAGATCACATGAAAACCCTGTAGTTAAAGAAATTTACAAAAAATACTTAGGCGAGCCAGGAAGCGAAAAAGCACATAAACTTTTACATACAAAGTACCAAAAGAGAAGCAAGTTTTAATTAATTAAACTTTTCAAAATCTTTCCAGGATTTTTCGCAGTTGTTATAACAGAAGAAACAGCAACTCCATTCGCTCCTAGTTCCAAAGACTTTTTAACATCTTCTCGCGTCTTTATTCCAGCCCCAACCAAAAAATCCATTTTTAATGCCTTTTTCAATTTTTCAATAATTTCAGGTTTAGCACTAGAAACAGAAATATTCCCGCCAACAAGTTCAACAGGTTCATAAATTAAATAATCCGGTTTCAATTTTTCAATAATTTTTCCAGAATAAATATCTGCAAAAAAAACAGCTGTTTGAAGTTTCAAAGATTTGCATCGCTCAATTGTTTTTTTCAGAACATCAAATGAAAGACCATGCTCAGAATGATTTAAAAAAACACCCCTAGCACCGGAGGCCTTGACAGATTCAGGAACAATAAAACCCGTAGCCCTTCCAGGAGAATCGGCATCTACATGCTGACAAAAAACCTCAAGTTTTGTATTTTTAGAAACTGAATATACGTCAACTGGAGAAACACCAACTATGATTTTCTTATCGATTCTTTCGATAGTCTTAGCAAGAGCCAAGACATTTTTTCCAGATAAATAAGTCTTAAAATTAATAAGGAATTTCATTTCAAAAGATTCTCTCTCAATTTTTTGATTAACCCCACAGGATCTTCATCTTGCCAAACATTTCTTCCGATTGCAAGACCAAAAATTCCCGTCCCAGATGAATCACAAACAGAGCTTAATAACTGCTCCTCAGATTTCTTTGAGCCTCCAGCCATAATCACTTTTGCGCGAGCAGCAGATTTAACAGTCCAGGCAAGAGCCCCTATATCTCCCGTAGGAATTATTTTAACTACATCTGCACCAAGCTCAAAACTTGCCCTGGCAACATATGCCATAATCTCATTTGGATTTTTTCCCTCAAGACTTCTTCCACGAGGATATGCCCAAACAATCACCGGCAAACCTTTTGCATGAGCTTCACTCTCAATTTTTTCAAAATCTTTAAACATATCACTTTCATGCTCACTACCAAAATAAATAGTGTAACCAACAGCAATAGCACCCAAAGAAATAGCATCATCAACACTACAAATTTGCCTAGAAATTGGATCACCATTAACAAGACTTGTTTTTCCATTTAGTTTAACAATTAAAGGAATCCCACTCTTTTTGATTTCAGAAGAGTAACTTCTAGCAATGCCCTTATGAAATATCATCGCATCAACCTTTCCCTTTTTTGCAATATCTATGATATAGGCAGGATCAATATTTGTTTCGTTGAAGTCCGTCGGTCCATGCTCAAGACCCTGATCATATGCAAGAAAAATACTCTTCCCAGAAGGAAATAAGTTCTTTAGAGCTCCGGCAAAGTCTCCTCTTTTTTTCACCATAATAAAAAAAACCAAAACCACTATAAAAAGGTTTGCAAAAAAACCCTC
>CAZLFJ010000013.1:0-6596 GCA_964558795.1 Candidatus Woesearchaeota archaeon
GAGTTTCTTTTGGTTAGGAGGAGCTTTTCTTTGTGAAAGAAAAGGAGTTCGTTGATTTCCCAAAAATTCATAGAGAATTTTTTAGGACCGTCCGCGCATCGACAAAATCTTGGATTTCGATTTTGACGAGACAGAAAATTTCTTGTTTTCTGTATACGAAGCTTCACCTCTTGAAGCGAGGCAAGACAAATATGAATTTCTCGTTGTTTACAACAACAAATGCTTAAAGGTCCGCGCATTCCAGGGAAATCTCACTCCAACCCAAGAATATAGAATTTCAAATTCAATTATAATTAAACAATAGAAGCCCCTATCCGAAACTTTATAAAGGCTAGTTAATTTCAGAAGGTATGGCACAAGATAGTTCAGTAGAAAGAAAAAAACAAGATAATTCTGTCGAACAAAATATTTCAAATAGTTATGTTCCCAAGTCTAAGCTAGGAAATTTGCCAATACAAAATCCTCTTGAAAGTGAAATGCAAAAAAAGATGGATAAAATGAAAGAAGACCTAGAGAAATTCAAAAAAGAAGCAATAAAGAGATTTAAATATATTGAAGCTATTGGTTTGATCCCCCAGCAAGCAAACAAAAAGATAGAAGAAGAATATGAAATAACTGAAGAAGATGCTAAGAGAGAGCTAATTCATGTCTTAGTTGTAATACCTGAAGACAAATTCAAGGAGATACAAAAGATAAAATTAGAATTAATAAAACTTGGCAAAGAAACAAGCGACAAGTTCTGGATTAACCTAATGACTCCAGTAGATATTTGGAATTTATGTTTAGATTCTAAATTTGATATTGCAGAAGCTCTAGCGATGTCCTATCCAATTTTTGATAAAGGAATACTTGGAGCATTAAGAGTAACTGAAATTCACAAAAGTCTTGTATTAAAGAAATTTGAAAAGTACATAACAAGTTATGGCATCTATGGTTCACTTGTTAGAGCAGAAACAAAGCCAACATCAGATGTAGATGTTGCAATAATAATTGATGATACTGATGTAAAAAGAATGCCAAGATTAGAGTTAAAAGAAAAATTGAGATCAATTATATTTCAGTATATCCAAGAAGCTGAAGCCCTTGCAGGAGTAAAAAATAAGTTATCCCCGCAGGTTTGGTTATTAACTGAATTCTGGGAAGGAGTCAAAGATGCGCACCCTGTATTTTTTACATTCATTAGAGATGGAATTCCAATCTATGATCGAGGCACATTCCTCCCATGGAAATCTCTTTTAAGAATGGGAAAAATTAAACCTTCTCCAGAAGCAATCGATATGTTTATGTCGTCAGGAGATAAACTAAAAGAAACAGTGGAAAGACGAATCTTTGATATAGCAACACTTGACCTATTCTGGGGAATTTCTACACCGACCCAAGGAGTTTTAATGCTCTATGGATTAGCACCTTCGACGCCAAAAGAAACAGTAAGAATATTCAGAGAAGTATTTGTAACAAAAGAGAAATTAATAGAAGCAAAATATGCAGACATTCTAGAAGAAATTGTCATAAAAGTATGGAAGGAATATGAACATGGAAAACTAAAACCTGGAGATATAAACGGAAAAGAACTCGATCGTCTTGCAAAAAATGCAATAGACTATATGGCGAGAATAAAAGAATTAAGAAAACAAATAGAGATAAGGGTTAGAGAAAAGTCTATAGAAAAAGTTTACGAGGATGTATATGGAATGGTTGGAGCACTAGTTGAGAAAAAACAAGAAAGAGAGATTCTCTCAGAATTTGAAAAACAAATGATTAAGACAGGTAAATTCCCAAAGAAATTTTTAGAGAATTTAGAGTTTATTGCTAGAGTCCGAAGAGAGGTTTTAGAACAAAAAAACAAAAAATCTTCTAAGAATGATAAAGACAAAAAGAAAAAATTGGACCTAATGACTGGAAAAGAAATAAATGAAGTAGATCATGCAAGAAAACTTGGAGAAGAAATAATTAACAAATTAATTGAACACAACCAAAGATGTGAAATGCTTTCACTCGATAGAACTCGATTTTTAATAAAAACTGCGGATAGGCAAGCAGAAGTATTCTTTTTGGGTAAGACATTCATAATAGAAAAAGAAAAAATTTCTAAAATATTAAATGGAGCAATAGTAGAATCAAACATTGAAGAGCTAAATAAATCATTAGCTGAACAAAAAAACAAAAAGACCCTCGTTTTGCCAGAATCAATAGAAGTAATCAAAAAAGAATTCGGTGAGTTTGAATTAGAATATTAAAAAGAAGTCCATTGGAAATACCAAAGAAATGAATAAAACCACAACAATAACCTTTATAAACCAATTTTTCAAGCTATTAGTATGGTAAATGCAAGAATAATACAATTTCGTAGAGGAAAGAGAACTATACACGAAAAGCATATGCTTGTAGAAATAGAAGGAATAGATTCTAAAGAAAAAGCATTGGCGTATGTAGATAAAAAAATAGAATGGACTTCTTCTGCAAAAAAAATAATTTCTGGAAAAATAGCAGCACCCCATGGAAGGGAAGGAGTTGTAAGAGTTATATTTGAAACAGGATTGCCAGGACAATCTATTGGAACTGAAGTTAAAATTCTAGGAGACAAGAAATAATGGCAATGAGAAAGGCAAGCTGCTATTCCAAAATGAAAGCAGTGCCATATACTAGAAAAAGTAAAAAACAAAAATTATCTTATATAAAATCAGTTCCAAATCCAAAAGTAACAAAATTCAGAATGGGGGATTTAGTAGGTTACAAAGCAGGCAAATACAAAACAATCTTAACAATTAAAACAAAAGAATTTGTTCAAATGAGAGATACAGCTTTAGAAGCTTCAAGACAGTATCTAAACAGATTCCTTACAGAAGCAATGAGCAAAGAATTCTATTTAGAATTAAAACCATATCCACACCACGTTATCAGAGAAAACAAGATGTTAACGGGTGCAGGAGCAGATAGAATGAGTACGGGTATGGCGTTATCATTTGGAAGAACAACTGGAAGATCTGCACTAATAAAGAAAGGAAGCGTACTTTTCATAATAGGGCTTAACGGTACCAAGAACGAACAAGCATCTAGAAAACTTATTAATTCAGTTAAAGCAAGATTACCTTGCCACATAGTTGTTGAAACTGAATACAAAAAATAAGTTTACTTTGAAATTTTTTTCTTTAGATCTATCAAAATAATTGATAAAATAATAACCAGAACAACTAGCGATAACTGGTTATAACTCATTGCAAGACCAATTTCTCCCTTAAGTAATGAAGAAACTCCGCGAGTAATACCAACAGAATAACAATAATCCCCAAGAATTCTAGAACAAATTGAAAGGTTTGGAAGACCCTCAAGGAAACTAATCGGTATAAAAAAAAGAAATAATAAAACGCAACTAAAAACATACAATCGATATTTAAAATCAAGACAAAGAATTTTTCTAAGTTCTAACAGGACTAATTTTCTACCCATTGAATACCTTCAAATTCGGACTTTGTAGCTATTAAAATCACATCCACTAGCCACCAAATGCCACATCCCCCAAGAGTAATCAATTTAAGTATTCCAAGACCAACATGGCCCATAATAAATCTATCAACTCCTAAACTACCAAAGATTATAGACATGATTAATGTCAAGACCCAATTAACCTTTTTTACCATAAAGTGATTATGAAACTGTAATTTATAAATCTATCCAAATGGCAGAATCTTTTCACCGAATATTTTCGAAGCCTTCTTGCAATATTCTTCGATATTATCTTTAAACCAGGGAGGATTTTGTCTTTGTATTTGACCAATAAAATAATAAGAAACAGAAAGCAACATTCCAAAATCGGAGTTTTGGGGAAGAGGAATATTTAACCGATTCTTTCCAAAAATTTTGTTATCATATCCAAAAGAAACAAATAATTCTTTGTCGTTTGGAGCTATGGATTTAGCGTGTTTGGATTGATCCGGAGTAAAACATCTCCCAGAGATTTTTGGCTGGAATAGTTCATCAAACTTGGTTAAAACCATCTCACGGAAACACTCAAATTCATTGGGAACAATGAAATAATAAGAATCATATTTTTTAAGATTTTTTGGAATCTTTCTAGACAATACTTTCAAGTAATTCTTGATATCTTTTGGGTTCTCGCGAGTCTTTGCAATGATCATTCCAAGATAGGTGGAAGTATTATAGGTATAGGGTTCAGGATTATTTGGAAAAACAAAAAATTTATCTGAATCTACAAAGTCCCTAGCAGAAGAATTTGGATTGCAAGTAAGCATCCTTGTTTCAATTTTAAGATTTTTCAGTCTTTTAGCAATGACTGGAGAATGTTTACCCCCCGAAGCAGAGATAAGAATGGCCCCATCAATTTTATAGTTTTTCAAAATCTGTTCATAGTTAGATTCGTCTGCAAAAACAGCATCTTTATCATTGAAAATAATTCTCCCACTGACTGCAGCATTACCACTCCCGACTACAAGAGGTCTTTTATAATTTCCAAGATTAAGATTCGGCAAATTATTTTCAAAAAGATTCAAGGCATTAATAACTGCTTCATCAAGATTAATCATCTCTTTTTTCATAAAGAACAAATGTTTGAAAGCTTTTTATAGTTTGCTAAAATTTCTAAAGAATTAAGCAACAAACCCAGCTTCACTAACCTTGTTTGCACCATTAATTACCATGTTTCTTACGACAACACCCTTTCTCTTACTCTGTAACCTAACCTCTTCAGGCTTTAAAGAAGCAACATTAGCAGGATAGATCATTTCATTTACCTTTATAGTGTGTCTAATTGAAATTTCGTCGAAATCAGGATAATCAAAGAAAATATCCTTAACAATTTTAGAATCAGAAGTTTTTAGACTACAAAATTCGGCCTTTGCTTCCTTGTCTCCAGCAGAAGGTTTTGCAGATTTTGGTGCCTTAGGTTTTATCTTTAAATCATTTCCATTAACATTAAAACTAAGAGCAAAAAAAACTCGAGGATATTTTTCCATCAAGCCAAGAACCTCTAGAGGAGAAACATCAGTATCTATTTCAATTTTTCGAACTCCTTGAAAATTCCCCACTTTCTTTATAGGAAAACCAATTTCGCTCTCAAGTTTTAGAGTAGTAACAATAACTCCCTTCATTGGAATTGTACCAGAAACACCCTTAAGTAGCATCTTGACAAAATGATTTGCAAACTCTGGACCTGTTTTGATAGTCCATTTATCTTTCTGTTTTTTAGCTTCAATTAAATATTTATCTTGAAATTCTCCCTTACCAAATTTCAAAAAATCAGAATGTACCTCTTCATCAAATTCTTTATTGAATATTTTTTTAATAATCATAAAGTTAGATAAAAAAAGGTGTTTATAAATGTTGCTCTAAGACTTTATTTTTGAATGATAAATCAATGACTAGAAAGCATCTAGAAATAAAGAAAGGAGACTCATTTCAGATGATTCTCTTCTTCAAATTCTTCAAACTCTCCTTCTTCTCTAAAATCTATAGAATATTTATCTGGGGAAATTTTCTCAACCCTAACAGAATCTATCCCTATCTCTTGTAAGGTCTTGTAATTCAAAACCTCCCCTTCTCTTAGTTGTAAAACGTCTCTTAGAACCCATTTACCTAAGGCCTTATTTGGATCGCTCATGAGTGCTTTGCTACCATCTTGACAGACCTTCGCAGAGATGGATTCTCCAGAAGGCAATCTTAACTCAAATTTTGAATCTCTGGATGGAAAAAAATCTGGAAACTTTTTATGAATCCAGCTAGGAATTCTTATATAAACTTCGTCTTTATTTCTATTTCTCCCACCCGCATTCCATTGATTCAGTCCACTCTTGAGTGGAACAACTTTCTTATTTTTTTCAAAGGCATATAAAGGCAAAACGATAAAATCTGAAAGTTTGTTCGAATCTATTACAGGGGACCCAATCAAGTCGAGTTTTCTAGAAAGAACCTCGAATGGATCTTCAATGATCTTTATGTCTATTGTAGAGCAAGGCTCTTGTACCTGAAAATCCTTCAATAGAACACTCTTAGATACATTAAAAGAATATCTATTCTTTCCATCTGAAAATTTAATAGACTTGCTAGTCTCTTCGATTATCTTGATATTTTCCAGCTCAACTAGGTCCATAGGATATTCACAAATTAAAAACTTTCCAGGAATTCTCCTTATGCAATGATACCTTAAATCATCAATGCCATAGTTTCTTTTAGTAAAGTTTATTCTTTTGTTCCTTAATTCTGCAATTTTTTCTACTTTCTCTATTCCAGACAGATCTGAAAACTCCAATAGTGCCTTGTTAAATTCTGCAATTTTTTGTGCACTCGTTCCCATAAAAGTTTTTATTCCGACTCCAGTATTATTTTTGACAGCATCTACTGAGGAGTCTTCCCTACCCTTATTCTCAGCACTAAAAGCCTTACAGAAGAGATTTTCAGCAATACGAGAATCCAAGTAAGGAATAGAATTTTCCGAGAATAGTTTGCTAAGAGAACCAAGAAGCTTTAACATTTGTTCATAATATTCCCGCTCTTTCTGTGAGTAATCCGAGTATCCTGCCATAAATAAGTCTATAAAAGATGATTTAAATTACTTTTGCTTGAAGGCTTTTTTCATATTCTCA
>CAZLFJ010000013.1:6606-17720 GCA_964558795.1 Candidatus Woesearchaeota archaeon
CAGCCACCCTTTCTATAACTGGAACGCTTACGCTATTTCCCGCTTGATGATACAATTTACTATCTGGGAGATTGGGGAGTTTAAAATCTGCTGGAAATCCTTGCAAGAGGAAACATTCTTTTGGAGTTAGTTTTCTTATTCCTTTATGGTTCTTGATTATTGGAACATTATGACCTCCAGTACCCATGTTTGCAGTTAATGTAGGACATACACCAATTCTATTCGCCCGAACATATCTTCTTCGCCATTGATAAACAGTTTCTTCAGATAAAATATCCTTTTTTATTTTTTCATAAAGAGGTTTATCATTGTAATAATACTTGTCTTCGACAGCATTTGCAGTTAAATCTCTAAAAGACTTTGTTAAAGGAATCTTTCCAGGAAATTCGAAGGCGTCTGCTTCTTTCTTGCTTAAAAATCCAACTATGAAAATTCTTTCTCTGTTTTGAGGAAGATTTCCGTGTGTTAAACTATTAAGAACTTCAGATTTTATATGGTATCCTAATTTTCTCAAAGTTGTTTCAATAACTTCGAAAGTCCTACCCCCATCATGTATTTTAAGATTTTTCACATTCTCTAATAAAAAAGCTCTAGGTTTTCTTTTTTCAAGAATTTGAACTATTCTAAAAAATAGATTTCCTCCACTCTTCTTGTCCTGAAAACCTTTTTGATAACCTGCAATGCTAAATGCCTGACAGGGAAACCCTCCCAAAAGGATATCAAATCTTGGAAACTCCTCAATTTTCATCTTCCAAATATCCCTAACGAATAAATGAGGTTTATCAAAATTTAAATCGTAAGTGTCCTTACAGGACCAATCAATATCATTCGCGAAGGCTGTCTTAAATCCTACCTTTTCAAAGCCCATTCTGATCCCTCCAACTCCTGCAAACAAATCCAATGTACGCAAGGCCTCTTTTTTATTTTCCATATTTATTTTCGGTACCGAAAGTATTTAAACTTTTCGCTTTTTTAATTTAATTTCTCCATCTTTTGAAGAAATTTCCAAATCCTCTTCCAACAATTTGGAGTTTACAACATCTTGTTTAGGCAACGTGATTATAAACCTTGTATATTTCTTCTTTCCAACTCTTTTATCTAAAACCTCTCTTATTCTCATATAATCTTCAAAAGGAGGCTCTTTATTAATCTTTATATTCCCTCATTTAAGAACCTTCCCCGTCTCCAAATACCAGAGATACAAATCAAGTTCAGCCAAATTCAAATCAACCTTATTACCCAAGTTCTCAAGAACCCCTTCAATCTCTAGATATTTCTTCTCAGTCAAAGTCTTTGGCCTTTCAATCATCCCCTCATCAACAAGCAAATCAACAATATGAAAATCAATAATTGCAACATCTTTGTAACCAACATTCCTTAAAAAATGTGAAGATTCTTTCATTCCAAGACCCTTGACATTTTCAACAAGCCAATTTCTCATTTCCTTTCCAGATTGCTTAAAAACTAAAGAACAAAGCTCAGTTTTACACTCTCTTGCCTTAACAATTCTCTCCGCCCTCTGAGGCCAAAATCTATGCCCAACTTCTTTAAGTTTTTTGGCAAGCTCTTCCTGTGGAAGAATTTCAAAACCTCGACCCATATCATTTTGAATCTGAATACACTTTTCTGCTTGGAAGTTTGCAGTTAAAAGACAAAAGCACAGCTCAGAAAAAACCTTATCTTCTTTCTCGGAACCATACTTCTCAAACTCTTTCATTCTTTGAGATATAACCTTAGCAATAGGTTCACTCTTCAAAAAATTTATTTTTTCAATTAAAGATTGCATATAAAATTAAAGAATTCAGAGATTAATAAGGTTTGCAAAAGGTAAAAACCAACGTCCCCAAAAGAATCTTCAAAAAATTAAGAAAGTTTCTAAACCCTTATTCCTTACTCTTCCAAAGCCCATGCAAATTACAATAAGCTCTAGCCGAAACAGGTTCAAAAGAAAACTCTGCAACGGGCTTTTGTCCAGACTTCAAGAAAACCCTTGATATCTCCTTTCCATCTGTAGCCTCAATCCACTCAATGAAATGAGCATCTTCCATTGGATGTTCAACACTACCAACCTTAACACGATTATTCTCAAACACAGGAACATGCTTCTCAACGGCTCCATCAGTTGTATTTTCTTCAAGAAGTTTCATAGGTTGATTACAACATACAAGTTGCCCATTACCTGAATGCAAAAGCTCAACAATATTACCACAAACTTCACACTTAAAGATTTTATTAGTCATAATTAGTATTCCTCACACTTTAATCTATAAAAAGATTTAGCATGATCACAAGAAGGACATTTCTCTGGAGGTTCTTTACCTTTATGGACATAACCACATTCCATACAAACCCACTCAACAACCTCTTCTTTTTTAAGAAGTGTTCCTTTTTCAAGTTGTTCAATAAGTTTTTTGAATCTCTCTTCATGATGTTGCTCTGCTCTCTTAATTGCTCTAAGCCTATTAGCAACATCAATCAACCCTTCTTTCTCTGCAATATCTGCAAAAGCTGGATACATTTGAGTATATTCGTAATTCTCTCCATCCACGGCAGATCTTAAATTCTCAACAGTCGTTCCTAAAACAAGAGGAACCTCTACTTCAATTTTTAGAGAATTATCTTTTTTTAATTTTTGTATAGCCTCAAAAATTCTTTTTGCATGTTCTTTTTCTTGGTCAGCAGTCTCCTGAAAAATTTCTCCAATGATTTCATAGCCCTCTTTCCTTGCAATAGAAGCATAAAAACTGTATCTATTTCTAGCTTGACTCTCACCAACAAAAGCAGCACATAAATTTTTCAAGGTTTCTTCCATAAACAGAGGTATTCAAGAGGGTTTTTAAGCCTTTTGAATCTCATCCTCGGGTTCTTCTTTCTTTGCTCGACTCGGACAGTTAGGATTAAAACAGAACTTCCAAGGACGTTTACCTTTCTTCAGAGATAGCATTAACGGAAAGTCCTTACACTCCGAACACATTTCAAGTTCACCACAATCGGTTCTAACTGGTTTAATCATTCCACTTGGAGGAAGAGAAAAAGTAGTTTTACATTCAGGATAGGCATCGCAAGAAACAAAAAACCTAGAAAATTTTCTGCCAAACATAATCCTCAAATGACCCTTCTTACAAACAGGACAAAGACTCATAGTGCTCTCTTTCTTTTGTTCTTCAATTAGTTCATTATTTGCTTCAACTAGGGACTCTCCAATTGGTTTAAGATTTAGAGTTATACCCTTGGCAATCTCAACAATAGAGATTTTAGCTTTATCAAGAACCCTATCCTCATCCGATTTATTGTTTATGTGTTCCATATCTATTTCAAATGCCCTAGTTAACTGCTCATCAAGAATAACTGGAGAATATTTTTCCAAGGTTTCTACAATCTTAAGACCCAGGGGAGTCATTTCAATTGCTTGTTCCCTAACATAACCTCGGTCATAAAGAGTTTCAAGTATGTTTGCCCTAGTTGCCTTGGTTCCAAGGTTTCTACTTTCAAGCTCTTTTACAAGCGAAGCAGAGTTATATCTTGCAGGAGGTTGAGTCATTTTCTCTTCTATTTTTATTTCCCTAATATCTACTTCACCATTCATACTAGGAACTTCTTTTTCTTTTAAATTTGTTGCATAAACTGCAGTCCAATTTCTTTCCTTAAAAAATAAACCTCTTGCACTAAATTTTATACCCAAAACACTAACAACCACCCTATTTGTAACAACCACCGCCTCTTCTGCAAAACAAGCAATAAATCTCTTAACAATCAACTCATAGACTTGTTTATCTTTGCCCTCAAGATTTTTCATTTCACCTGTTGGATGAATCGCCGGATGGGCAGGATCAGTCTTTTTACCCTCACTAGGTTTTTCTTTAACTGCATATTTTACAAGAGGAGTAAATTTCTTTAACTTATCAAATATCTCCTTAAAATTTATATCAGGATATTTCTGGGAAGAAGTTCTAGGATATGAAATTAATCCTTCTAAATACAAATTTTGAGCAACTTTTGATGTTTGCGAAGGACTAAGCTTGAAATATTTATAACATTCTGTTTGTAATGTCGTTAAATCAAAAGGCACAGGAACTGGAACTTTTTGTTCTTTAATCTCAGTCTCAGCAATACCCTTCATTCCCCTAAGTCTTTCAAACTTGGAAAGTTCATTTTTATCTACGATGTTCTTTCCATATTCAACTTCCAAAAATTGATTTTTATTGTCCTTAACTGTTAAGAAAACTTGCCAGTAGGGAGTAGACTTAAAATCACCTATTTCTTTTTCACGATCATAGACAATTTTAAGTGCGGGACCCTGAACTCTTCCAATAGATAAGATTCTAAATCTTCCTGTTTGAGATAGAGCTTTCATCAAACCACGAGAGAGATTGATACCATAGAACCAATCAAGATAATGCCTCGTTTCACCAGAGTATGCCTCAGACCAATTAAGATTTGGTTGAAGACTCTCAAAAGATTTCTTTAGTTCATCCTTGGTCAAAGAAGAGAATTTCATTCTCTTTGCTTCCTGTTCGGCCTTCTTCCCACCCAGAAAACGCACAACATTCCAACCGATAACTTCTCCTTCCACATCATAGTCTGTAGCTACAATAAAATCATCAGCTCTCTTTGCTAATTTTTTCAGTAAATCATAAAATCTTTTTGTATAACCAGTCTTAGATTTTTCATGGGCTGGAGTCCACTCAACTTCAAAATTTGGAAATTCTCCTCTTGCCTTGATTTGAGTTATTCCAAACAAATGACCTGCAGCACAACCAACGACGAAATTCTTTCCATTTTTTTCAAACTCATAATATGCAGTTCCATTTTTTTCCTTATATTTTCTATCTGTATTATCACTAAGAGCTGCGGCAATTTTTTCTGCAGCCTGCGGTTTCTCAGTAACTATTAATGTAATTGCATCCGAAAACTTTTGCGTAGAAACCTTTGTTTTTGTTGTCTTCGTTGTCTTCGAAACCTTTTTCTTGGCGATTTTCTTAGGTTTTGCTAATCCCTCTGTTTTTTCAGTCTTCTTCTTTGGCATAATTGACCCTAAGATTTATCTTTTTTATATCTTTGTATGTCCCAATAATTGATTTAATCACGAAGGGCTAAGAAGTTAAACTTAAGGAATTGAAAACATATAACCTATTTAGACAAATAAAAACCCATTTTAAAACTAGCACAAATCAAAACAAAAAGATTATAAAGCCAAGGTTATTTACTAGTTTGAGGTGATAAAATGGGAAAGGTTATTTCGTTTGTTTCTGTAAAGGGGGGAGTTGGAAAAACAACAATTGCACTAGAAGTATCTGTATGTTTAGCAAACCAATTCAACAAGAGAGTTCTCCTAATTGACGGAAATATTTCAGCACCAAATGTAGGATTGTATCTAGATATGACTCACAAGAATGCATTACAAGATTTACTTAATGGAACAAGCTTTCAAAATAGCGTTTATGAGAGTTATGGTGTAGATGTAATTCCAGCAGCACTAAACAACTACGATAAGGCAGATATTCTAAGATTAAAAAAAATAGTTGAAAAAGTAAAAAATCGTTATGATTTCATAATACTTGATTCATCTCCACATTATTCTGAAATGATTCCAATTGTAGCAGCATCTGAAATGATTTTCGTAGTAACAACACCAGATAGTGTAACTCTTAGCACAAGTCTTAAAGCAGCAAGAATAGCAAGACAAAATGGAACACCTATTGAAGGAATAATTGTTAATAGAATAAAAGACCCACTATATGAGTTAAATTGCGAAGAAATTGAATGGACTTCAAGTCTACCAGTAATCGGAAGAATAATGGAAGAAAAAAAGATGATTCAGTGTGTATTCTATAAAAAACCACTAATGATACAAAATCCAAAAAGTAAATCTGCAGAAGAAATTAAAAAGATTTGTGGATCACTTGCAGGAGAACCAGAAAAGAGAAACTGGTTCGTAGAAAAGTTTCTGAAAAATTCTGAAAGGACAATGAGAAGAGAGCAGATAAACAGAGAAATTCTTAGAAGAAAGATATATTAAAATCTCTAAGGAATTTTTGGAAAGCGTAAGCCAGAAAAAATTTCAATTTCTAAAAAGGAGGTTTTTGATTTCACAAATGTTATAGGAACACAAGGCACGAAAGGGAAGATAGCAAATCTTGAAGAGAGTTATATTAGTGGGCTCCTGAAACCACCAAAATTCAAGAGGAAGCATCTGGAAACCAAAGTTTCGTTAAATCCCCCAAGAATTTTAATCCAAAAAATTATTGCAAAAAACCTATTCAACAATTGCTTTTATTCTCCTAACACCTGAAGAAGAACTCTCTTCTTTTATAATCTTAAAATGACCTATCTCGGATGTATTTTTTACGTGAGGTCCAGCACAAATTTCCTTTGAAAAATCTCCAACAGAATAAACTTTTACTTTTTTCCCATATTTAGAATCGAAAACACCTTGCGCACCATTTTCTTTTGCCTCTCCGACAGACATTTCTTCACAAACAACATCAAGATTCTTATTAATAATCTCATTTACTAAATCCTCGATTAGTTTTATTTCTTCTGCAGTTAATTTTCTATCGAAGTTAAAATCAAATCTTGCTCTTTCTGGAGTAATATTGCTTCCTTTTTGAAAGATGTTCGGAGCCTTCAAAATAATCCTCAGGGCCTGGTTAAGCAAGTGGGTTGCGGTATGTAACCTTGTAGTAGCTTCTGAATCATCAGCAAGTCCAGATTTAAAAGCGCCTGCAGAAGCAGTTCGAGATAGATCCTGATGTTTTCTATTCTCTTCTTCAAACCCCTTTTCATCCACTAAGATTCCATTTTCTTTAGCGAATTCGATAGTAATCTCAATTGGAAAACCATAAGATTGATAGAGCAAAAAAGCATCTTTTCCAGAAAGAGCCTTAGAGTCATTTGTAATTTTAGAAAATAAATTAATTCCCCTCTCAAGTGTTTCTAAAAATTTCTTTTCTTCTTTTTTGAGCTCTTCCAAAATCTTAATTTTGTTTTTTTGTAAATTATCATAATCCTCATAAATTGGGAAGACCCTTTTGGCCACATCGCAAACAAAATTTTGTAATCCCAAATTTCTACCATATCTTATTGCTCTCCTAATCAGTCTTCTTAAAACATAACCTTGTTCAGAATTAGAAGGCACAACCCCATCAGCAATTATAAAAACAGCAGCCTTCAAGTGATCGGCAATAATTCTCATATGTCTTGTCTCTCTTTCACTCTCCCCATATTTTTTTTCAGAAAATTCTTCAATCTTCTTTATTATTGGTTGCCAAATCTCAGTTAAATAGTTGTCATCAAAACCACGAAGAACGGCAAGAGTCCTCTCGACTCCCCCTCCAAAATCTATATTCTTCTGTTCTGCTTCGACATAATTTCCTTCAGCATCTTTTACATATTGCATCAAAACATCATTCCCAATTTCAACCCAATTTCTGTTTTCAGAATCAAAAACTTCAGGAGCATCATCTTTTCCAGTCCAAAAAAATTGCTCCGTATCAGGCCCACACGGACCAACACTTCCAGCAGGCCCCCACCAATTATCCTTTTTTCCAAGAAATGCAATGCGTTTATCCGAAATGCCTAGCGATTTCCAAACATTTGCAGATTCCTCATCCTTGAGTATTTTTTCTTCGCCCGCAAATACACTAACAGCATATCTCTCCAGAGGAATCCCTAAAATTTTCGTGTGAAATTCGAAAGTCATTTTTATCGCCTCTTCCTTAAAGTAATCTCCCAAACTCCAATTTCCAAGCATTTCAAAAAAAGTATGATGACAACTATCTCCAACTTCCTCAATATCTCCAGTCCTAATACACTTCTGAACATTCACAAGTCTCTTCCCTTGCGGATGCTTCTCTCCTAGTAAAAACGGAACAAGGGGATGCATTCCAGCAGTTGTGAATAACACTGTAGGATCATTCTCTGGGACTAGAGAAGAGTTTTGTATCTCTTCATGCCCCCTGCTCTTGAAGAACTCAATGTACTTTTGAATTAATTCTTTCCTAGTTATTGCCATAAAATTCCAAACAGAACAAGATTTTTAAGGGTTTGGATAGACTCAGAAATCTAGGCCTACGAAGTGGGCATCTATTGCGGAAAATCTTGCGGTAAGATTCTCGACATAACTTTTGTTGAACTTGAGAAAAAAACTAAGAAAAGTTTTTCTTTTGTTTGGAGAAATTTTCTTTTTTCTAAAAAGAAAAGAACTCAATGGACCCCTCGGGAATCGAACACTTCAACTCGAAAGAGTTGGAGTCCCAGAAAAATCCTAGATTTTTCTGAGCCTGGAGATTGTCCTCCACAATCGAAGGGTGAGATTCATGGACCCATCGGGAATCGAACACTTCAACTCGAAAGAGTTGGAGTCCCAGAAAAATCCTAGATTTTTCTGAGCCTGGAGATTGTCCTCCACAATCGAAGGGTGAGATTCATGGACCCATCGGGAATCGAACCCGAACCTCCCGACTGCCAGCCGGGAATTCTGCCATTGAACCATAGGCCCCGATAAAGAATATTTCATAAACCTTATTAAGCTTTTCTAACTAAAATAATCATGAGATATAGGGTTTTACTTATCGAAGATGAACAAAGAATTGGAAGAAAATATAAAAAAAGCTTAAGAGCAAATAAATTCAGAGTAATTAAAATTTCAGATGGAACAGAACTTTCAAAAGTCTTGAAAAAATATGGCAAGGATTATTTTGATGTAATATTATCTGACACAGAACTAAGGGACTTAGATGGTCCAAGAGCAATATCTAGTGCACTTGAAGAAAAAATTCTAGAACCTACTAGAACCCTGATAATGGGCATGTCCAGTGAAATCAAAAATCAAGAATATTGGAGAGGGATAGCAAATATTGGGGCATTTTACCAAAAAACAGAAAGCTATGAAGAAAGGATTGGAGAAATAACCCTGCAATGTTTAAGAAATTTTCTTATGGGCGGAATTTGGAAGGAGAGAATTCCAAGATTAACCGAATAAAAAAATTCTCCAAAATATTTAAATAGAGGGAAATTAAACTAATAAAATGATAACAAGATTACTTTATGCAATTATTAGTATAATCATCATAAGCATGATTTCATTAATAGGAATATTCTTTCTTGGAATGAAAGTTAATCGATTAAGAAAGATTCTTATTTATCTTGTAAGTTTTTCGGCAGGAGCATTGTTTGCAGATGCATTCCTTCATTTGATTCCCGAAGCATCTGAAAACCTATCTCACGAACTAACTCCGGTTATTGTAATACTGGGAATCCTTTTATTTTTCTTCTTGGAAAAAGTAGTATTGTGGAATCATTGCCATATGCCAATAACAAAAAATCACGTACATAGTTTCGCATTCATGAATTTAATTGGAGACGCATTACATAATTTTTTAGATGGCTTGATTATCATAGCAAGTTTTATAATTTCCGTACCGGTTGGAATAGCAACAAGTCTTGCAGTATTATTTCATGAAATTCCTCAAGAAATCGGAGATTTTGGGATATTAGTTCATGGAGGATTAAAGCCAAAAAAAGCACTATTTGCAAACTTTCTAATAGCACTTACTGCACTAATTGGGGCAATTTTAGGATTTTTCCTATTTTCGCAGTTAGTATCCTTTGAAAGCATAATCCTCCTAATCGCTGCAGGAGGATTCATTTATATAGCTGGTAGTGATTTGATTCCTGAGCTACATAAACAAAATAGTGTAAAGACTTCTCTCCTTCAAATTCTTTTTTTCATAATCGGAGTAATAATTATTGCATCATTATTACTACTAGAACACTAACAATGGAAAAACAAGAAGACTGTATATTTTGTAAGATGAATTCTGGAGAAATAAAGGTAGAAAAAATCATAGAAACTGATAATTTCTTTGTAATAAAGGACAAATATCCAGTATCTGAAGGACATTGTTTAATTATAACAAAAAACCATTATGATAATGTGCTTCATCTTCCATCACTTTTAGGAACCGAATTTATCACACTTGTAAAAGAGACATACCTAAAGATTGCAAGAGAAATAAAATCTGAGGGATTTAATCTTATACAAAATAACTTCAAAGCAGGAGGACAAGCAATAAACCATACACATTTTCATATAATTCCAAGAAAAGAAAATGACGGTATAAAATTGAATTAAAATGAATCCAGTTAAAATTAAAGTTAGAAAATTATCTTCTAATGCAATAATTCCATTTTATGCACACAAACAAGATGCTGGAATGGACATTTTCTCCTCAGAAGAGTTGTTAATCCCTTCAGGAGAAAGAAGATTAGTTCACACTGGAATTTCTATGGAATTACCTCAAGGTTTTGTAGCTCTAGTTTGGGATAAATCTGGTTTAGCCTTAAAGAATGGAATAAAAATTCTTGGAGGAGTAATAGAACATACATATAGGGGAGAATATTGCATTATTCTGCTAAATACTTCTAAAGAAGATTTTAAGATAATCGAGGGTCAAAAAATTGCCCAGATACTTTTACAAAAAATATACACTGCAGAGATAGAAGAAACCACAGATTTATCAGAAACAGAAAGGGGTTCAAAAGGATTTGGATCCACAGGATTATAAAAATTACTTCTTTGTTACCTTTTCTTCCTTAAGTACATATTTTGCAATTAAGAAGATTACCAGTGCAATTATTACGAAGTATATCAGAGCAGACAAGAATGCTCCCCACCCGATACCAGTCCAAACCCAAAAACTCCATGTAGCTGTTTGCCAAGATCCCCCAGGAATAAAGGGTGTAATTAGAGGCATGATGATATTATCAACAAAAGATTTAACAAAAGTGTTTGCAGCAAAACCCATAATAACAGCAATAGCTAAACCAATAACTTTATACTCCTTTAAAAAATCTTTGAACTCTTTCGCAAAACTAACTGCCTTTTCTTTAACTATAATAAAATAAAGAACAACCCCTATTTAAACCTTAGCACACTTTAAAGAATAAATGGCTCTAGGGAGTGCTGACTAGCTCAAGATTTGCATCTCGCAAAATGATGGCTGAAAAAACTTTTGCTCAAAGCGAATCTTTCGTCTCGACCTTGTCGCTCGGTCAAAAATGGCTCTAGGGAGTGCTGACTAGCTCAAGATTTGCATCTCGCAAAATGATGG
>CAZLFJ010000013.1:17820-17931 GCA_964558795.1 Candidatus Woesearchaeota archaeon
TGAAAAAACTTTTGCTCAAAGCGAATCTTTCGTCTCGACCTTGTCGCTCGGTCAAGAATGGCTCTAGGGAGTGCTGACCTCCCGACCTCGGCCTTATGAGAGCCGCGCTCT
>CAZLFJ010000014.1:0-17045 GCA_964558795.1 Candidatus Woesearchaeota archaeon
CAAGAATTTCGTCCATGCAGAGTAGATACAAAAAATGGCGTTGCAAGTTTAGTCCTAACCTCAAAATGCACGTGTCACGGAAAGTATTAGATTATTTCTAACTTGGTCTTCTCTTTGAAGAAATCATATTTCTCTTTAAAATCGATTTGAACCTTATTTTCATAGATCTCTTGGACTAAACAGCAGATATTGTGACAAAGGAACTTAGTAAGTAATTCATTCTTTTTGAGATTACATCTATTTAAGCTCGTTATATAGGCTAAGATATCCTTTCAAAAATAATTCCTGATCGGAGGAAATTCTCTCAACCCTCAATGATCCCTCACTAATTGCTTTTTTAATCTCTTCCTTAAAATTTTCAGATAGAAATGCTTTTTCAAGTGTTTCTCCCTCAAAATAAAACTTTAAATCTGCTAATTGACTTGTACCTTCAAAGGTCTCAATATTCTTGTTTACAACCGTATAAAAATTTTTTCCAGATATTTGAAAATTAATAATTGGTTTTCTTAAATTTATTGGATTTGTTCTTAATTTTGTTGCTCCGATATTAGATGCAATAAGAGATATCAATTCCGAGTTTATTTCAAGAGTATAATTTTCTATTGCTTCTTCACCTTCTTTTAACTGCCAATTTGGTTGATATAAGCTCTCCTCTGTGGAATGATTAAAAAACACAGCATAAATACTCATCCAAATCGATATTAATACTATTAATATTATAATAATTTTCTTAAAAATTTTTCTCGGTCTTTTAGATTTATAAATTAAGGAATCTATATATTCTAGTTTTAATCCTTTCTTCTGTAACTTTCTTGTAATCTCTGCACGAGATTTATTTCTCGAAAAATCCCACCTTATATCCTTAATCACCTCTCTTTCATCCATTCAATTTCATTAAAAAACTCTCTTAATAAACTTTTTGTGTTTTTAATACTCCTAATAAAATTTCCAAAAACCGCCACAAATAAATTTAACATTGATATTCGGTTAACCCCCCTTATAAAATGAGAATTCTTTAGTTTTCATAACTACCTATTACTACCTTATAAAAAAGCTTAAATACCTCCCAAATTTAAATCCATTATGATTGACATAAAGATACTAAGAGAGAATCCAGAGATCGTACGAGAGAATATCAGAAAGAAAGCTCAAGATGATAAATTGCCTCTAGTAGATGAAATTTTTGCTCTAGATAAAGAATGGAGAGCAGCCAGAGTAAAGGCAGACAATCTAAGAAGTGAGCGAAATAAAGTTTCTGAAGAAATAAATAAAGCCAAAAAAGAGAAAAAACCAATTGATGAATTGCTAAAAAAAGCAAAAGAGATTCCAGCACAATTAATTGAATTTGAAGAAAAGGAAGACAAACTAAATATCGAGATAAAACAACGAATGTACAAGATACCTAATTTTATCTCTCCAGAAACACCTCAAGGAAAGGATTCAACTGAAAATGTAGAATACATTACTGGTGGAAAAATCCCGAAGTTTACTTTTACTCCAAAAAATCATGTGGAATTGGCAGAAGCTTTAGGTATTGCAGACTTTGATGCCTCTGCGAGAGTTTCAGGAACAGGATTTTATTATCTAAAAAACGAATTGGCCATTTTAAATCAGGCACTAATAAGATTTGCAATAGATTTCATGCGAGCTAAAAACTACGAGTACATAGAGCCTCCCCTAATGCTAAATGAAAAATCCATTTATGCTTCTATGGATAAATCTGCAATAGAACAATCAGTGTACAAGGTAGAAGGAGAAGATTTAGGTCTTATTGGTACATCCGAGCAGTCAGTCCTGGCGATGCATGCAGGTCAAGTGATTCCAGAATCCAAGCTTCCAAAGAAGTATTTCTCATACTCTATGTGTTTTAGAAAAGAAGTCGGAGCTCACGGTATCAATGAGAAAGGTCTATGGAGAACGCACCAATTCAATAAAATTGAACAATTCATTTTCTGTAAACCTGAAGATTCAATACAACTATATGAAGAGTTGCTTGAGAATTCTAGGGGAATCTTGGAAGCACTAGAATTACCTTATAGGGTAATTGAAATTTGTACTGGAGATTTGGCAGATTGGAAATATAGGAGTGCAGATTTAGAGGTTTGGAGACCAACAGTAAATGCCTATGGAGAAGTAATGTCTCTATCGAATTGTACAGAATATCAAGCTAGAAAATTAGACATTAAATGCATTGATAATAAGGGTAATCGAAGAGTATTACATACCCTTAATGATACAGCTCTTGCAACATCACGAATAATGGTTACTCTGTTAGAAAATAATCAACAAGAAGATGGATCTATAAATATTCCGGAAGTGCTTTGGAAATATACAGGTTTTAAAAAAATCTCATCAAGATAAAAATAACTTCTTCCTAAATTCTTCTTCCAAACGCAAAAGTCTTTCGAATCAAATAGAAATTATTATTCGATCAAAATATCAAAATAATCAAGCAACCCTATAACATCAGGTAATGAAAATTTTGTTTTTTTAATTATATTTTCATTGGGGTTTATACTATAATTCTTAGAACCAATAAACGAACTAAAACAAAGATCTACTTTTTGAAATCTCGTATTCTTCAAATCTGAATTTTCAAACTTGCTTCCAAGGAGATTTGTATTAACAAAATCACAGTCATATATCTGACATCTAAAAAATCGTGTATATTTTAAATTCAAATCGAAAAAAGAAGACATTGAAATTAAACAATCTTCAAAATTAAAACTTATTATTCTCTTATAACATTTTGAAAAA
The DNA here is from genome assembly GCA_964558795.1 of Candidatus Woesearchaeota archaeon. Taxonomy (GTDB): domain Archaea; phylum Nanobdellota; class Nanobdellia; order Pacearchaeales; family GW2011-AR1; genus CAKZRD01. Next base: position 2,758 of record CAZLFJ010000014.1, read on the forward strand.
TTCAGCCCCATAATTTTGCACTCCCTAAATAAGCAATTTTGGAATCTTGTGTTTGTTAGGTTAATATTGGAAAGATTACAGTTTTCAAATGTACAGTTAATAAATTTACTATCCTCAAAAGATGAGTTTGTATAATCAACCTTCAGAAATGTTTCGGATTCAAATTCTTTATTCATATAACCCATTATTTAAAAAAATAAAAACTCTTTATAATTCTTCCGAAAATTAAAATAACACTTATTAATATTCTCAAACATTCTTAACTGCACTCGGTGCTTCACCACCATGCCAGGTAAATCTAGGTCTTATTCTCATTTGATATATCCTTTCAGAATTATCGTCAAGCAAAATTGCAGATCCCCTAAGTTTTGGAAGAGTATTCATCTTTTGCTTTATTCCCTCATAAACATAATTTTGCATAATGGAATTCAGTGCCTGAACGTCTGCATCAGAAGTTAATTTATGAGATAAAACAATATCAGATTGAGTCATTGCATCTGTATGAATTTTCCCTGGCTGCTGGGTCGCTAAAACTAGTGATATTCCTGGCTGTCTTCCTTCCCTTAATAGTTGAATCAACGCCTCTGTAGCGGGGGTTTTACCATCATTAGGTAAAAACTCATGGGCTTCATCAATAAATATCCAAACCAGAGGCATATCTCCTCCCCCTCCCAGATAACCACTAGAAAGACCCCGCTGCACAGAATTAACCTCTTCTTCTTTTCTAGATGCCATTCTTTCTAGAAACAATTTTTTACATACAAGACCAATTACAAGCGCTCGAACATTAAAGCTTCCAATCGAAGAATACATCGAGAGATCAATAATACTAGTCTTACCTGCCTTAACAAGATCTTTTATTGCAGTTCCTTCCTTCTCATCAAATATCTTCCATGCCTTAGCAACCTCAAACAAAGAATAAACAGAATTCTTAATCTCTTGGCTAAACTTATTTTGTTTTTCAATTTCCTCAAATACTTCTTTAAATCCAAAACTCTCTCTTTCCTTAAGGTTTGCAACAATCCCCGTTATAAGAACTGCCTCATTTCTGGTAAAATCCAAATCAAAAAGTGAAACCCAATCTTCCGCATTAAGTTCGGAGAGTTTTATTCTGAATTCCTTATCTACTGGAATTCCCCTTTTTCCATACTCTTCAAAATAACCTGCAGGAGCAAAGACCTCAGTATCAATATTTTTTGGTTCGAGGTTCCAATCTGCAAGTAATTCTTTATCTTTATAATTCTTAAATTTCATTGTCCAAAATATACCCATCGTATCAAATATTAATGAGGAAATATTAAGATCCTGCTCTCCTTGCATCTCAGAAATTGCTTCTGAAACAACTCCCAAGGTATAGCTTTTTCCAGAGCCTCTTTTTCCCGCAACCATTACAACATGGCTTCTAGAAATATCCATATAGATTGGATTGGAAAGAGAAGTATAATTTTCCATGTTAACATAACTCTTCCCAATATATGCAAGACCCCTTTTTCCAAGAACCTTATTATCTCCCTCGTTTCTTCCAATAATTATATCAAATGGCATAATCTATTGATACATCTTAGCTTTTTATAGCTAACGATAAATTGGATCTTAAGTGACTTATTCCTTAAACCAAACAAAAAATCGCAGTTTCTTGGGATCATACTTTTCAATTGTTCCACTAATTATTCTTTCCTGAGCAAATATGTCTCCCCCCGGATAAAACTCCAGCGGACAAGGCCCAGTTAGATTGCAAATTTTTATACTAAAATTCAGATTAGGTAGGAGGCTCGCATTTATAAAATTCCAAACAGGATCGCTTTTATTTTCAACAATGTTATTTCGCAAAGATTCATCTTCTGCAATTCTTGTCAGAATCTCTTTTTGCCAGTCTTCTATATAGCTTCCAGTTTGGGGACTAATTTGTTGGCTTCTGTAGATGAGTAATATAGAGCCCATAATCAAAATTATTGCCAAAACTGCCTCAAATACTCTAAGCCAACCCCTCTTATTCTTAATTACCATGCTCTAAATATAAAATTTTTATTTGTTAAATTTCCATCTGAATTTAGGACACTTAGTACATATCTCTTAGCCACTATGTCCATTTCACTATTATATCCTCGAGTCATATTCACCTTAAAATCCTCAGTATATATTTCAAATTCAAGTACTACAGGTAAATTCAAATCCTCTTTTAAACCAGAATAGTTCTCAAAATATTTTGTCTGCATTTCCATAATCGACCTATTGGAGAGGGGATTTTTCTTATTTATTCCTCCAATATTTATGTCTCTCGGAGTACATTCACTCCCACTAGTTAAAAATTCATTAGAGAAATATACAAAATAATCTGTTTCTTTAGTTGTATTTGTGTATGTCCAATTAAGCTTAGAAACACTAGAGGGATAACACCTAATATCCGCACTACCATTCACATAAACGGTTATAAGTTCTGTTTGAGTAATTCCTACAAAACTATCCTTCAAACTTATTACTGCAACATCAGACAATTTATTTGTTTCAAGTGGCCTTATAAAAACAAGCAAGAAGACAACTGCTAGGATAAATATCGTGAACGCAAGAATCATTTCTAAATGTGCACTAGCTCCTTTTTTCATATACAAAAATACCCTTTAATATTTATATATCTTATGTATTTGATTAGATTCCAATATTCAACCCTTTCCGAATATTACCTCTCCAAGGGTTGAAAGAATTAAAGATAGCGATACAAGTATAAATGAGTGTTTAACTCCTGCAGAAAGTTTTCCTTCAGATATTTTACCAATCACAAGCCCCGAAAAGAATGACTGTGTAATTAAAAGAAAGAATAAAGACTTTGAGAAATCAATATTTTCTTTAGCACTAACCTCAATATTCAAATCCTTCATTGGACCTATGCCATCAATTAAAGGCATTAAGAAAAATTGTAGCACAAGAACTATCAATATAAAAACTAAAAAGATAATATATCCCTGTACAATCAAATTAGATATTGCTGCTCTTCTTTCTTTTTGTATTGTTTCTGTTTGATTCACAGAAGATGCAACAGAACTAAGGATTGTATTCATCTCTCCACCAGATCTATTTGCTTCTGCAATCAAACTAATTGACCTAGAAATGACTGGACTTTTAGACTCTCTAGCAAATGTTTCAAATGCAATCGTAAGGGGGATACCCATATAAACCTGGTTTGCGAGTTTTATCACATGGTTCTTAAGTGCGCCATAATCTCTATTCCTAATATTAATAATGGCATTACTTATTGGGGTTCCTGCTCTAACATTTTCAACTATATCTCTAACAAATTCTAGGAACTTTTGTTCTTTCTCTTTTTGCATTTTAATATCTTTATTAAAAGAAACAACAGTAGGAACGATCATAAAAATAAGAGATATAACTATCACTAGATTTCTAATGGCAGATAAATCTTTTAGAAATATCAAACTAAGAACTATTACTATTGCTCCGATTACTAGAGGTATTGCTGCTGTTTTTTTCATTTTAATTTTTGGGTTGTTTTACTTGTAGTACTATTAGGAAGACAACATTTAATATTGCAATTAAAGAGATAATAAGTAAATTTAATGCTCCGATACCAAGGCCAATATTGAATCCGGTCATGCTCATCACAACAAATATAATCATTAAGAGTAGGGGAGCTGTTATAAGTAAACTGATATAAATATCCATAAATGTTTCTGCAATTGAATTATATTTTTGTCTCTCGAGTTTATAATCCATAAGTAAATTTTCTGCCTTTTTCTCAAGGAAATTTTTCAAAGATCCCCCGCTAGTAATATTTATTGAAATTCCAGAGAATAACTCTGAAATTTTCTCATTCTTATTATTCTTTGCAACATTAACTAATGCTGTTGCAAGATTATATCCATATAAGTCTATTTGATTTACCACCTTTCGCATTTCAAGTCCAATTGCAGGATATTCTTTTGAATTTGCAATTAATCTAAACATCTTTGTGGGTTCTAAATCCGAGGAAGCAACGGCAGCCATATAGATTGTAGCAAAAGGCAATTCTTCCGTCATTTGCTTGTCAAAAGATCCTCTTTTTAGAGAGGGATAAGCATATAGAAAAATAAAGGTTGTTAGGGGTATAAAGAGACTAAGCAGCAATGAAACTAAAATATTTTTGCTCAAAAAGAATACTACAATTCCCAATATAAATCCCACAAAAATAGAGACAATTGTATAAAAAATAATTTTTGATAAATAATTTTGTACAAGTATGGGCATATTCGCTGCAACAAGATCCTCTTTTAAATCTTTTAAATCTCCAGTATGTTTATTTGCGAAATTAAAAAAGATTCTACCAGTGAAGTCTGCAGAACTCTCCTTCTGTATATCTCTACCAATATCATTAGATCCAAACCCTCTTTCCATGAATTTATATCAAAAACAATCTTTATTAATGTTGCGTCAAAGCAGTATATCAGTTCAGTTTAATCCTAATTTTGTCAATACTGCAGAAGAATTGTTTAGATACTCTATCATAATCATTTTAACAGATTCAGTATCTACAATATTTCTCTTTGCAAGCTCATTAAGAACTCTTGTTCGATTATCTAACTCGATTAACAATTTTTGAACTGGTATACCACTTCTTTTCTCTATTTTCTTAAAAACTTCCATCTCTCTTTTAAAATAAAATTTATCTTTGGAAGGATCCCAGATCAATGGAACATTACTTGTTGCTGTCCCATCTGGATTGACATTCACAACTTCAATAATTTCTTTAAGTTTTCTGGTTTCTCTATCTCCTATAATTGCATGAGTCATTACAACAATTGCATCAAGTTCATTGACGAGGGAGGGACTAAGTTCAATTGGGGGAGTTTCAAGTCTTCTAATTACACTCTCAAGAGAATCTGCATGAATTGTTCCAAGGGAGGAGTGTCCAGAGGCCATACCCTGAAATAAAACTGAAGCTTCCTTTCCCCTAACCTCTCCAACAATTACATAATCTGGAATCTGTCTAAATGATGCCTTAAGAAGTGAGAACATATCAACTTCTCCCACGCCCGAAGAAACCCCCTCCCTAACAACTGAGGGTAACCAGTTTTCACGAGGCAAATTCAATTCACGTGTATCTTCAATTGAAACAACTCTTGCTTCTGGAGGAATAAAAAATGCTATTGCATTAAGTAGTGTGGTTTTTCCAGAACCTGTTCCTCCAGCAACAAGTACATTCATTTTATGTTGCATTAAAATCCAAAGGTATGCAAGCATTTCCGGACTAACGCTTCCCATCTTAATTAGATTAATTGGTGTCCAAGGAACTTTGGTAAATTTTCTTATTGTAAATGTCGGACCACGAGAACTAACATCTTTGGTATATGTGGCATTAACCCTAGAACCATCTGGAAGGCTCCCATCAAGTAATGGGTCTGCATAAGACACATATCTCCCACATTTCTGCGCAAGTTTTTCAACAAAACTTGCAGATTGTTCAACATCTCCAAAAATTATGCTTGTTTTGATATTTCTAAATACTCTATGAACAATATACACTGGTTGATTTATTCCATTACACTCAATATCCTCAATAAAGTAATCGTGCATAAGGGCCTCTATTTCGTTTAAACCCATAAAATCCCTATAAACATAATAAAACATCTTTTCCATAGAATTAACGCCAATTTTAATATTTAGATTTTTCAGTGCATTTTTCATAAGCTCCTCAATATGTGTTTGATTGTCTTCGCCACTACTATCTCCAGAAAAATTAATCATTTCTCTAATCGTTTTTTCAAGTTGTTTCAATATTTCTTTTTCGTTTTCATTAAGCAAGGGCTCTTCAAGCTCATAGATAGTTTCCTGTTTTTTTGGATCCCAGTGTATATGCGCATAAGCAAAGGGTGTTATCAATCCATATCGAATATTAAGTCCAGATTTATCTCCCACATTCTTTATTGGAGGAATCTGCGGGTTAAAATTTAATTTCATTACTAGTTACCTACCTCAATATTTATTTTACCAAGACCTGCATTAAAGAATCTCAGATTATAGGGTGTTGGAGATTCTTCAATCTCTAAAATTTTATCTTCCCCACGTGTAGTAATATCATATTCTGAGTATCTTAAACTAACAAATACCTTGTAAGGATTTCCCTCATCGGTTCTAACAACTATCTTTCCAAAGGCTACATCGATTCCAATCTGACTATATTCATAATTAGAATCAATTTCCCAGCGAATTTCATTGCCTGTTCCATTGATGATTATTCTTCCACGGGAGAGTTTCAATCCGACTGTTCTTTGATTTCCAGGGGAATCTTGAATCTCAAGAATTCTGCTGTGAATCTGATTAAAAGAATCTATTGTTTGTTCAATAACTAGTCTATCTCGGATTTCATCAATCCTAGGCTTAGCAACAGCTAGAAGAATTCCAATTATAGATATACCTATTAAAGTATATACAACTGTTTCAACCCATATCTGAGCATTTTTCTTTTTCATATTATCACCAAAATAAAAAATTATAAAAAAATAAAAAATTTCTGTTTAATTACAAGGGACCAAGATGACTTGACTTGTTGATGCATCGCACTGTTTAGCACTATTTCCAAGTTTTACAACTGGAGCAAGTGTTATAGATCTAGCGTCATTAGAAACATTCTCTATTAGAAATGTTTTAACTTGTCCTAAGGACATTGTTTCATCATCAAATGTAATCTCGTGTGCCTTTGAATTGCCTGTAGAATCCATAACTTGCACAACAAATTTCTCAAGATTTACACTAGCATCTGCACCCTTTCGGACTTGAACAGATATATTAGAACAGCTTGTAGTTGTTTCAGTACACTCACTATCATTTTGTTTAAAACAAGTTCCTTGCGTTTCTATAGAAACATCACTAAGAGCATTAAGACAAGCGGTTCCTCCTTGTAAGCTATTCCTAACCATTGGTACAACAATAGCTCCAATTATTCCAACTGCAGCGACTGCAATCATTATGATTAAAACAGTAGATACTATATCACTTATTGCTTTTTTCGTTTTCATTTAAATTTACCTCCTTTCATATTATAAAGTTATAGTTTTTCCACTGTTCAAACAGGTTGTTACCCTATTATCTGTTTTTCCCTTAATAGTTCCCATCAACTGTGGATAAACAACTACTTTTTTAATATTCTCTCCAAGTATTACTATAACTTCCTCACTCGTTTTTGTTGGAGCAACACTTACATTAAAACTATTTGGTTTTGAAGATCCTCCTCCTTCTTGTCTAACTTCAATTGCATGAATAGGTACAGAACCAACATTAACAACCCTTAAAACAACTCCGTCACCCTTACTAGTTCCTTCGGGTGTGGAATAATCAATATTAATTTTAACACTCTCACAAACCTGATCAATTGGCACCCCCTTCTTTTCTATTTGTTCATTAATCCAGCCCCTAGCCCAAAGAAATATAATCATTGCCAAAATGACTGCAAGTGCAATAAGTAACACTGTCGCAATAACCGGAGAAAGTCCTCTTTTTTTAGTAAACACCATAAAAATTAATGATTTCTCTACTTTATAAAACTTTCTCATGCTCTTCGTACATTTATCAAATCTTCACAATTCAAGAACCATTCAAAATAAATTCACAAACATATTTAAACATCTTAGTACTAATAAAACCATGGCCCATCAATGTGTTCACTGTGGAAGAATTTTAATGGAAGCAAACAAAGAAATATTTGATGGTTGTAAAAATTGTGGGGGAAAATTTTTCTTCTTTATTAGGGATGAAAACTTAGAAAAGAGAAAAAAAGAGGAAGAATTCCAATTACAGGAATTTGGCAAGGAAGATAAGGACAAAATCGAACAAGATGTGCGAGAAATTTTAAAAATAGAGGATGAACAAGCCCCAGTAATACTTGACATAGAATCCATTCAAATACTCGGACCAGGAAAATTTGAAATAGATATAGTCTCTTTGATGAATAGAAAACCCGTAGTTATAAAATTAGAAGAAGGTAAGTACATCATAGATTTAGATTCTGCAAAGAGTTTGTCTAAGAAAAATATTAAAGACTAATTTTGGTTTAACCGATTAGATTTAAAAACTGATTATTCTTTTAAGATGTATGAATAAAAACAAAATTCTAAAAAAGGTTGTTTCAGAAATTTCGTTAGGCTCCGAGGAATTAGCTTCTTTGAATAAACAAGTACTAGAAATAACTAAAAAAATAAAAAAGAATCTAAAAGACGAAAAGATTATTTTGGGGGGGAGTCTTGCAAAAAAAACTCTCATAAAAAAAGATGGGCAAGACATAGATCTTTTTGTGATATTTAAAGATGAAGATTCAACAAAAAATCTAGCAGAAATTTTAAAAAAATCTAAAATAGATGTGAAAGTAATTCATGGATCAAGAGATTATTTTCATTATACCCTTGGTAAGATTACTTTTGAGTTTATCCCAATTGTCAAACTAACAAAAGATAAAGCAAATAAAAATGTAACTGACTTCTCTCCATTACATGTAGATTATATATCTGGGAGAATAAAAAAGAACTCCTCGCTCGCTGGAGAAATTAGACTTGCGAAATCTTTCTGCATGGCGGGAGAAATTTATGGGGCTGAAAGTTATATTGGGGGGTTTTCCGGATATGCCCTAGAACTTTTGGTATGCCATTTCGGTGGATTTAAAAAGTTCTTGAAAGGAATTCAAAAAGAAGATTATATTGATCCAGAAAAACATTTCAAGAACAAAAAAGAGGCATTTAGAGAAATAAATGGGAGCAAACTCTTATCTCCTCTAGTTCTAATTGATCCAACCTACAAATATCGAAATGTTTGTGCAGGTTTAACTAGCGAAAGTTTCGCAGAAATTAGGTCTCTTGCTAAAGATTTTCTAAAAAATCCCTCAGAAGATTTTTTCAAGATTGTATCTTTTGATCAGCAATATTTCTTAGACAATTCAAAAAAAGAAAAAACCACTTCATTAATAATCAATCTAAAAACAAACAGGGAAAATAAAGACATTGCAGGAACCAAGATGAAAAAATTTGCAAAATTCTTAATAAATCAGCTAGAAAGAAAACAGCAAGAAGTTAAAGATTTCAAATTTGTATATTCTGGGGAGAAAACTGCTAAACTATTTTTAGCAATAAAACTAAAAGATACTGTAGAAATAAGGGGTCCAGAGAAAACAAAGGAAAAAGCACTATCCGAATTCAAAAAATCTAGAAAAGAGATTTATTTCTCAAAAGGTTTTGCTTTCGCAAAGGAAAAATTTAAGCTAAAAGACTTCTTAAAAAAAGAAAGTATTGTAGCAAGACAAATGGATGTTGAAGTAGATTTGAAAAACCTAAAAATTTGCTTCTAAATTTCTAGTATTACAATTTTCTATAAGTTAACTATATTCCCCAAGTAATTTTTTCTTTTCTCTTTATCGCTGCAATCTCTTGAAGAATTTGTTTTTCTTCTTGGCTTAATATATCTTTATTCTCCTTGAATTTTCTAAATTGGAATTCGCTTAGTTCTGAATACAAATTTTCTCCCCTTTCAAGCTCTCTTTCAAAATTTACTCCCGGCATAGAAATTGCAACTTCCTTTCCTGTTTCTGCCTTATCTATACTATTTCTATCATGCTGTATTGCTTTAACTCTTCCAATTTTTTTGTCTAATACATTTATCATCTCTATTTCTCTTTTCAAACACCCTCCAGCGACCCTCACTCCAAATATTGCAGGACTAGTATTTCTAAAAACAAAATCAAGAATATTCATCTTAACAAGGGATGGGAGTTCATTCAATTTTTTTCTTTCATTCTCTATTCTCTTGTTGTTTCTATATTTTTCAACCTCTTCTACCAGTTTATATACTACTTCTTCGCAAAGTATTTTAACTTTATATAATTCTTCCTTGCTAAACTCCTCTGCAGGTTCAACATTGAAACCTATAATAATTCTATTCTCTTCTTCAAGAGACGTGGCAAAAGTAAAATCTTTCTTTGTTATAGGTCCAATTTCAGCTCTAACTACTCCAATATGTGCTTGCTTTAGAAGGGTTAATAATGCTTCAAGGCTTCCAAGAGAGTCTGCCTTTGCAACAATTCCATTCTCTTCTGTTTGAATTTCTTCCGAAATTTCGCTCTCAAATTCTTCTCTGAGTTGTTCAATATTCTCCTGGTTAATCACGCTAAATGGCATTCCTGCAGAAATATCCTCCTTAAGATTTACCTGCATCCTAATTCCTGCAGCTGCGCAAACTTCATTCACATTTTCAAATCCCTCATTTAGGGGCAATGCTTCCTGTATTCCCCTAACTTTTGCAGTTTGCATTCCAGAAAGTGATGCAATTGCAATTTCATCACCAACCTTCAAAGTTCCATCATAAATTATTGATTCAAGATGATTAAAAGCTTTTTCTTTCTTTATCTCTAGTAAGATTCCTCTTCCAACTGTTCCAAGCCTTAGTCTTTCTTTTAGGAATTTTTGAGATAGAGCACAAAGCATTGTTAAAAGTTCCTCAATCCCCTCTCCAGTTCTGGCAGAGCAAGGAATTACTGCAATATTTTTTGTAAAATCCGTAATCTTCATATATAGATCTGGATCAATCTTATGGGCCTGTAATGCTCCAATAAGTGTAAAGAACTTCTCATCAAAATCTTGTTTAACATTTATTCCTTGCCTATTTAGCGAATCTAAAACAAGCTTTGTTTCTGAGGTTCTCCATCCAGAGATATTATCTATCTTGTTTAGTGCAATTACAAATGGTGTTTTATTTAACTTTAAAATATTAAGTACTTCTGCAGTCTGGGGTTTGATTCCATCGTTTATATCAATCACTAAAACTGCCAAATCGGCTAAAGCCCCACCCCTTTTTCTAAGATTTGTAAATGCTGCGTGTCCTGGCGTATCAATAAATAAGAATCCTGGGATTTCAAGAGGGATCTTAAATTTTTCAAGTAAATTTCCCGCTCTTTCAATAATCTTTTCTTTTGGTAATGTTGTAAAAGAGATTTTTTGAGTAATTCCTCCGGCCTCTCCCGTTTGAATTGATGTACCCCTAAGTTTATCTAGCAAACTCGTTTTTCCATGGTCAACATGGCCGCAAACAGTCACAATAGGTTGTCTAATTGCCATGTCAATACTACAAAGAAATAGCTTATAAAGTTAATCCCTCGATAATTATCTTTGTCAGTCCACACACTCAACCCTCATGTTTTGTACATTCCTCACAAAATTAATCTTTGAATGAATTTTTCTATTCGGGTTCTAATACCTTATCTCCAAGTGTCGTTCTCAAAATATTTGATAGGATTTATTTTTTATGGGGATTGTTTATTAATTTTTTCAATCAGTAGTGAGCCTTTTTCTCTATATTCTACACTTAAGGATGCGCCATTCACAAAATCTCTAAAATTTTTTGGTTTAATCACTTCTTCAACCCTATCAAAATCAGGATAAAACCCTATCCAAGCTACAAAATAATTAACCGGATAAATAACTTGCTTAGCACATGCACAAAAATATCTTAATAACTTGTTCATTGCAAAAAAATTAAAACTCTGTTTAAAGATCTTCCTATTCTAATTCTTCTATTACCATATTCATCCCACCAATAATTCTCAAAAAAAGATTAAAACACAAACCAAAAAGCAATCCAGATACAAAAGAAATCAAAACAATACAAACCGGAATCACCAAAAAACCAACCAATATCATGCCCGAAATACCTACATCCATTTCCATTGAATTAACAGAAAGATTAAGGAATATAAAAACCCCCAAACCAAGCAATAACCCCGAAATTATTCCGAAAAGGGCAAATAAAAATGCAGTCTTTAAACAAGAAATTTTTTTCAGTTTAATCTTATAATCTGCCATATTAGATTAATTTAAAGGTTATTTTCCAAACACTGATTGTAATTCTCAGAGCTAAGTAGGTTAGATAACTTACATAACATTCTAGTTAGGAATCCCTTGAACCCTGTCAATTCGCTCGCAATACCTTTCAAATCCACACATTCACCATAGCTACAAAGATTACTCTCGCATTCATAATTATTCTGACAAGAACCCCATGCTTGGGTCTTTTGTTGTTTTATCAGACCATCGAGGTCACAGTACATATTCAAAACTACTGGAACTTGATAGAAACGTGAATGATTATATACTTGATCTGAAGTTTCATAAAAAAAAGTATAATTAAAATAACTATTCTCATAATTATCTGAATCAAAATAAATAGAATCTATTTTAAATAAAAATTTAATATAAAATTTAATATAATCATTATGAAGTCCTTCTAATGAAAGCAAATCCAATTGGTCTCCTTCCTTGAGACTAAATGTTCTATTGCTCCAATATTCATACTTAAAATCCATAGTCCCGTTCTGATAAATTGTTATTGAAGGGTACCCACCATTATTAATCGTTTTTGAAACAGATAATGAACCAGATTCGTTTCTAACATCTCCACCTACTGTCTCTGACCATGTTTCCTCAACCCACTCAAAATCTCCCGTTTCCTGTCCAAATCGAAATCCATACTCAATACATTTACTTCCCCAATTATCTCCAAAATACCTTGGAACATAACAACCCGAACAAATACCGGGATTACAGGAGATTGTCGTCTCCCTGACATCTTCTTTTCCTAATTGTTCATTCCACCTTATACATTTCTGAGTTTGTTCTCCATGTGGGGGACAAATTGCCGGTTCCATCCTACAACTCCAAGAATCAATATAACCTTCATCAGAAACTTGCGAAGGACAAGCCACTAAAAAGTATCTAACAACAGATTCAGATAAATAATCTAGATTAACTCCGGCCCATTCGTTCTGATTATTGATTAGACTATCAATAAAATTAATTAAATCTTCTTGTTTTCTTTGATGATTCCAAGTTTCTATTCGTTCACATTCTTCTTGGCTATAACAACTATTATAATTATTAGTGCTAAACTCCATATTAAAAAGCTTATTTTCATTAAACCATAAAACTACTACATCGTTATTATAATTCCAAGCGTTACTAGTAGAAACATATCGTTCCTCATTAACCAATCTCCAAATATTTTTACAAGCATAAACTGTTTGATAACTATCGGAATACTTCTCCATATAAACTCTTTTCTTCTCACATAAATCATTTTCTAAAGCCCTATCTAAACTTTTTTCCATACGTTCAACCTCTGAATATTCAAAAACACTAGAATATACATAAGAAGACTCATCTCCTCTTGAATATTTCCACGAAGCAGAATATGCACTATCTCCCGCACTATTCTCTTCACCACTACCAGAAGAATCGGCAACCCACTTATTATCTCGGATAATCAAATCTCTAGGATTTCTAATCAAAGAAACCGCATCATCACAAGATTTGGGAGAAAAATAAGTTTGATTTAATGTTTCAAAATAAACATCTGCCTTAATACCATTATCTGCACGTGGACCGACGATATTCCAACAAGAAGAATTTTCTTTAGAACAGTATGGAATTATCTCGGTATAATATTTTCCAGACTTATTTGATGGGGCCCAATAAAATACTTCCCAAAGTTCTGTATTAGGATTAAAAACAGCATTATAATTTCCAGAAGAAACATATTCTTTCAAGTATTCTGTAGTATTTGAAAGATCCCAAGTATAGTATTGGACATTCCATCCCTCTTCTGCAGTTGCAACAGTTCCATCATTCTCAAAAACTTTTACAAAAATTTTAATTGGTTCTGTCATTAAATATATTTCTTTATTACCCCAATATGAATCAACGAAAGCATTATAATCATTACTCTCATTTACACATGCCCCATTCACACAACCATTTGGACAATCATAAAAATTAGTTTCTTTGCCATAATCTGCACAATATCTTTCGCCCAACATGCCATCATATTTACAATAATCATCTGAAAAGTCAAATCCATTATCAGTTACATTTCCCCTTACATAATAATTCAATCCACCATCCGAATCTGTACAAGTAGGAGTAGATGTATTCACGCATGCCCCATTCACACAACCATTTGGACAGACATAATTAACAGCAGCAGATTTCAAACTACTACAATTATATTCCGCTAAATAACAGTTAGAACCGCTACATTGAGAAGAATAACTTCTAGTACCATTCGATAACACAAAACAATATTCTGTTTCTCCAATGAGTTCCAGTTCCTCCCCATCAATAATAGCAACGGGAGTTCCCCTTACATAATAATTCAATCCACCATCCGAATCTGTACAAGTTACATTTGGAACTACTGGATCGGTAGGCATATCACAACTTTGACTTAATACAGGATTTCCACCAGTACAGCCGGAAGGATTCGAAGAA
>CAZLFJ010000015.1:0-14362 GCA_964558795.1 Candidatus Woesearchaeota archaeon
GCTAACTTTTCTTTTCCTTCTTTCCCAGAATTATAAAATTCAATAATTTCTTCATGTCTTGTTTTTCCTAGCAAGAGTTTTGTTTTATCTAAGATTTGCTGTGATACTGCTTCCAAAGTATATGATTCAAATTTTATGTTTTTTATATAGGGGGCTTCTTTAATAAATGGGTCTCTTAAAAGACCTAGACCATCTAAAACGATTCTTCCAGGAATATCCATCTTTGAACTTCTAAAAAAATTCTCTTCTATTCTTATTTTGGCTTTTTCATTTGTTCTTCCCAGATCGAATGGAATATTGTTCTTATCAAATGCATTTTTAAGATAATTAAAGTCAAAATCAATCACATTCCATCCGGTCAGTATGTCTGGATCTATTTCTTCTATTAGTTCTTTGAATCTTTTCAGACAGTCATATTCATCTTTGAAACTCTCAAATTTTGAAGATTTTTCTTTTGAAATCATAAGAACTTTGCTTGTATCTCCTGAGTAAATTCCAATACAAAATAATTCTCCGTTTGCACCCGTTTCTATATCTATAGATACTACTTTTAATTTTATTTCTAGGGGATTTCTAGGCTCAATTTTTGCTTCTTTGTAAATTCTATCAACTTTCTCGCTTTCTTCATAGTCTCCTTCTATATCTAAAAAACCCAATAGTTTGTTGTCTATTATATATCTATACTCCGGTTTTATATCGGATTCATAGGTTTTAATTTCATTTTCATGAAATAATTTTGAAGTAGCGTTTAGTTCTGCCTGATTATTAAATGTTAATTTTATGACTTCTTTTTTTTGAAATGTGTGCATTTTTGTCTTTTCAATCAATGGGGCGTTTGTTTGCTCAGAAATAGTAATTTTCTTTACGAGGTTTTCATCTTTTTTTTCTACATAAAAATAGGGTTTGAACTGTTTTAAGTATACAAAGCTTTTGTTGTTTTTCAGTCTTCCAAATAATCTTATGTATGTTTTATCATCTATACTTATGTCGCTGGGATAAACTATAAATCCTTCCATAATTTATTAAACAAATCCATTGATTTAAATGTTTCCTATACTCTTTATTCATGATTGGCAAACTTTATTAACTTTGTTTTGTTGTTTGTATAATGGGAGTTGCTATATCTGATATTGTTCCTAAGAAAGAAATTGAGTTTTGTGATTTGAAAAACAAGGTTTTGGCAATTGATGCTATGAATACTCTTTATCAGTTTCTAACATCTATTCGTCAGCCAGATGGGACTCCTCTTATGGATAGTAAAGGACGAGTTACTTCCCATCTATCTGGGCTTTTTTATAGAAATCTTTCACTAATTGAAGAGGGGATGGAACTTGTTTATGTTTTTGATGGTGTGCCTTCTGAATTAAAAAGACAGGAGATTGAGATGCGTAAAGAAAAAAAATTGATTGCTCGTGAGAGGTATGAAAATGCAAAAGAAGAAGGAGATATAGATTCTATGCGCAAGTATTCTAGTCAAACAGTTAAAATTGATTCGGATATTATTTCTGAAAGCAAGGAATTACTCGTAGCTCTGGGTATTCCAATTGTTGTTTCAACCAACGAGGGAGAGGCAGAAGCAGCATTCTTTGCTCGTAGCGGTCTTGTTTGGGCTTCTGCTTCACAGGATTACGATTCTTTATTGTATGGTGCTCCAAGACTTGTTCGCAATCTCACTCTTTCTAGAAAGAAGAGGGCCCCTTCTGGAATCATTTTAGACACCAAAATTCAATATGTTGAATTACAAAATGTGCTTGATAATCTTCAAATAGATAGAGATCAATTAATTTGCTTGGGAATTATTGTCGGTACGGATTTCAACCCCGGAGGAGTCAGAGGTATTGGTCAAAAAAGAGCTCTTGAAATTGTTCAGAAATATAAGTATCCGGTAAAGATATTTGAGTTTTTGGAAAAATCCGACAAATACGAACTCACATTCAATTGGCAGGAAATTTTTAAGGAGTTTAGAGAGTATAAGCCTTCAAATACTGAAAAGATAAACAATCCGGGTGTGAACTTTGAGAAGGTCAAGGAGATTTTACTTGCGCACGAATTTTCTGAAGAAAGAATAGATAATGGTCTTGCTAGATTAAAGGCCCTTCAAGAAGAAAAGAAACAAAAAGGACTTGGAGATTTTTTTTAAGAAGTTATCAACAAGTTCCCTTGTCCAGGATTTGTTTGAATGGGATTTCTTTCTTCTAGTGCCATAAACTTGAAATCTATGTATGTGAAGATTTTGTCAATTAAAAATTCATTTCTTGATCTAAAATCATAAATTATGTATTTGTCTTGTGTTTCTGGGTCTAGGTAATCTTCCGGATTTATATTGAAAAGTTCTTTTGACTGGATAGTTAAACAGTTCAGGTTTTTTTTGCAATTGATTATATCATCAAATCTCTCAAAAGGTAATAGTCCCATTCTTTCTAGGGGGATTTCAACGGAAATATTCGTTTTATATTTGTTTTTATTCGTATTTGAGATAACAAAATCTTTAATTTCTATTTTGATGATATTGTCTTTAAATTTTGTAGAGCTTTGGCTGCTTGAGATAACTCTTCCTAGAAGTTCTTTAATAATTTGTTTCTCTTCTATATCTAATTGGGTAAGGTATTTTTTAGATTCTTTAGTCATACATCCGTGTAGATATTTTTCAAATTCCATTTTTAGCTGTGGATTCTTATTTCCATAAACTATATTGTCTTCTATCTTCTGAATTGGTCCATCCAAATAAAAACCTCTTTCTACAAAAGTTTTATATGTTTTAACTATGCATTCTTCTGTTAGCTCTTTTAATCTATATTCTACTTCTTTTTTATCCAATAGGTTTTTTTCTGGGATGTTATGTTCAGTTATTTTTTGATTTGCCTTGTTTGAACTACTTATAAGGGCAAATAAGGTATATATACAAAGTACCAAAACAAGCATTGTAAAGATAACTACTGTAAGATTTGCTTTTTTGTTTAGCCTGGTGTTTAGTATCATGGGCATAATGTTTCATTATATTTAATTAATGCAAAAGGTTTTTCTAAAAAATGATAAGTATATACATTATTTGCCCAATCAATTTGGGTTGTATAATCTCCACTAATTAGGTCTCCTTTAAATTCTCCTGGAGGATATATGAAATATTCTATTTTTTTTATTCTTCTCAATCCAACTAGTCCTGGGCTAAATGATTCTTCTATTTCTCTATCTCTTATTGCAATTTCAAAACACAATCCACTTGATTTTCTTTTTCTAAAAATCTCCTTAATGGTTCCATTTATGCTAGATATCTCCCCTTTATCTGGTTTTTTCTTTTCTGTTAATGTTTGTATAAAGCTTCTTAAAACTTCTCTTGTTATCTTTGTATCTTCATCTATCTCCATAAAAAAAAAGTTTCTTCTTTGTTGTTCTGACTGTTGCAATGTCTTGTTTTCATCAATGAGTGTAATGCTTTGTTTTCCTACACTTGTGTTTACTGCCACAGTTCTTCCTGGTCCGAATATTAAAAAAACTATAATGATTAAGACTATTACTAGTGTTGCTACAAACCAACTGATTGTTGTTGCTATCTGTGCTTTTTTATTATAATTTTCCATCTTTTTTACTTAATGAAATCTTTTCTCCTAAGTTATTTGATGCGATAATTAAACTTATTGTCCAAAATTCTTTTTTTGCAGTTTTTCTGTTAAAATAAATTATACTTTCATTTGAAATTATACATTTAGGATAATTTATTGTCTTTACATTTGCAGTTGCTAGACAGTCTTTGTAGTAGGCTCTATTTCCTTCTTTAATTGTAAGATTCATATCTTTTGTTTGATTGTATATTGTGATATCAATAAGAAACTTGGTTTGATCTTGAAATTGTTTTGGATTTAGGTTGCATCTTTTTAATATTTCCTTTGAGTCTAAAAATAAAATTTCTTCTATAAGGTATGCGTCTTGGGTTATGCAATCCATTATTTTTTCTTGTAGCATTGATATTTCTGCGTCCCTTATGTCTACAAAAGTTCCAAAATATCCTAAAACTACAATTACTATCGCCGTTCCAACAAGAATTAAACAGATAAACCACCATATTGTGATTATCTTTTCTTCGGCTTTTTTGTTTAGTTTAGGATTCATTTTATGTTTATTAGATATTTTGATTCTGAAATTTCTTTTGGTTTTTCTGGAATAGGAATTACTAAACTTATTCGGTTTTCATTAAATTCTAGGTCTGAATAATACGGATAAACAAAACCTCCTTCGGGTTTAGCTTTGACCATTATAGTTCCATTATCCGAATCTATCTTTATTATCTCTTGTATTTTTGTAGGGTCTATTTTATTTTTCAATGCTACATTTACCAAATCAGATATGTCTAATTCTATTTCCATTCCACTTTCTGCACGATTTAATATAAGTGCAATTTTTTTTGCATATGCTTCTTCATACACAAAGGCACTTGAAGCTGCTCTATGAACAAAGAGTGCCATTGTCAAGAAAAAAAGTAAATTAAGTGTTATGAACATTACATTCATTAAAATATCTCCCCTTTTATTTAGTTTTGACTGTTTATCCATTTTTTTTATAAGTTATAGAATGTTATAAATCTAACGGCATGTGAATTTTTCATATAGCTTGGTAATGTATGGGCTCTGTCCTGAATGGTTCTTTTTGTGTTTTAAATTTCCCACTAAATTTCTCCTTCGTCGAAAAACCCTCCCGTTTTTTTTATCTGTGCTTCCAAAATGTTAGTAAAACACAAAACCTAGGACAGAGCCAAGATATAAAAATATTTAAAAAGGAGGATTATTTAATTTCTATATGACTAAACTATTTAGGTGGCTTAGACCTTTGGTTCTTGCAGGTGCAGTTCTTGGTGGCTGTTCTAAGCGGGACGGAAGTGATTTAGAAAATCTCGCCCAAGAAGATACAAAACAACTTCAACCTGCTTGGTGGAAGAAGAGGGGTGGAGATGATTTAGGTGTAGATTGTTCTGAGGAAAATCTAGACTATGATTCGTCTGGGTCCAAAAATTCTATTGTTTCAAAATCTCGGGCAACATCAAGGAAACCCAGAGACTATGTTGAAGATTTTGCAGGTTTAAATATGAAAATGATTGGTATTCCTGCGGGAGTTATTTACTACCCTCTGGGCGAAATGTTTGTTAAAGAGGAGGTTTGTGCTGTTTGGATGCAAGAGTGCGAGATGTCTATTGAGCAATATTTTAAATTACTTGAGGTTTCTAGATACGATCCTGCTCGAAATAATGAGTATAGGCCCTATATCGGTGTGGGGGGGATTCCCAAGGACATCAGTAATCCTCTTAATCCTATTACGGAGCTTAGTATAAATAATGCAAGATTTATTGCGGATTTTCTTAAGGTCAGAACTTTAAGGGGCTATAGGCTTCCGACCCTGGGAGAGGTGGTGGCCGCCAATACTAATTATAAACATACTTCTAATGAGCCCTTTGGACCTGTCAATGCTTCCGTGTCTCATATGGGTGGAGATCTTTGGAAGACCAAGGCTATAAACGTTCGGAGTTTAAAACCCAACGCACAAGGATTCTATCATCTTTTTGGTAATGCTGAGGAATTTTTGTATCTTGTTGGAGATGGTGCTAATTTGGTCGCTGATTCAAATTTTGATTTATATGGTCCTGAGAATCCTGGAGTTTTATCCGCTCATGGTGGGTATACTCTCGAACCTTCAGATCAGAAATACTTTAAAATTTTTAAGTATGATAAATTGGCAATAGGTGTTGCACGGCCTGGAAGGTTGTTAGGTATTAGACTTGTTCGAGATCCAAAACTAGATCTTGAAAGGAAATAATACAGAAAAATAAGAGATTTTTCTGTCTCCCCCAAACCTCAACCAAGAATAAAAAACAGAATGTTTTGGTGACTTAGGCATAACTTGCTATCTCAAAACTTTCTCCGCTTCCTGAGAATCTTTCAAAACCTTCAGAGGTATAATCTATTAAGAATATGGAAGATACTGCTTCGCTTCCATCGATATTTATTCCCTTTTTTTTGTTCATCCAAAGTTGAAATTTATCTCCTATGTTCCAACCAAGTATTCCTCCTCCGATTATCATGGGTCCTGCTAGTGTGCCTTTTGAAGCTACGGCCCCAATTAGTCCTGCGCCAGTTCCAATTGCTCCTCCAAAAAATGCTCCTCTTGCAGTAGACCTTATTTCTACCATCATAATTGCTTTTGTAATTGTCAAATCCAGTTTTGTATTTTGAAATTCATCAAGGGCATTCTCTCCTTCTTTTGTTAGCATTTGCGGGCCATATATTAAATTTGCAGTTTCTCCATCATACGCATTCCTTAAAAAGTCCCAATAAGAGATATCGTTGTTTGGTACCTTGTGTGTGAGAAGGTATTGATTCATGCCACCGAGTTCTTTTAGGTCAAGTTGACCTTTTTTATTTCCAGTTATTGTTTCATCAAAATGCACTCTTGAGCAGATTACTCCCACGCTTCCAATATTTTCACTTTCAAATGTCCTTTTGAATATTACTAGATTTCCTCTGCCAAGCATTTCCCAACATTCCGCCATTTCTCTTGCTAAAAGCATTTTAATTTGTTGCTCTGCTTTTGTTTTATCACTATCTACCCTATAGGATGAATATTTTCCTTCGGTTGTTCCAAATTCATTTTCACATTCTCCTTTTTTTATTTTATTGGTGGTTACACAAATCTTTTTTGTTTTACAATTTAAGGATATCATCTCTTTTAATTGGCCCGTACCTATCTCTGGCAGTGTACTTCGGAATATCGCTGAAGTTCTGCAAGCTTCTCTATCTATTTCTTCACCACCCATATTTAGTTGATAGAATGCTAGCCCCAATATTACTATTGTTGCCACAACAAGAATTAATCCGATAATCATGCTAGTTCCTATTTCTGCTTTTTTTTTCATGTTAAAAACCTGTAGTTAATTTTTTTATAACCATATATGTTCCAATTGTTGCAATTACTATAATTATTGCTGCTAATATGTACTTTCCTATATTCTCCATATTTGCTTCTCCCTCTGCTTTTTTGTTTTGGGTTATCATTTTCTTAATTTATACTCTACTTTTATTATAATCTTCTTATTATCCTTTTCTAATGTTGTTTCGTGACTTGCCAGGTTTAAATGATTTATGTTAATTCCTATTGATGTTGTGTCCCATATATTTCTTTGAAACCAACTTCTTCCATCAAAACCTCCAAAAATGCCTCCAACCGATTTAGAGTCAATGTAATACTCTATTTGATAAGATCCGATTACTCTTCCCATTTCTCTTTCCTTTGCTAGTTCTAGAAACTTTTTTTCTAAATATGAATTGCCTCCAAATAGTCTGTCTCCTATATCTGGTATATTTTTTTCATCGGGGTTGTTTAACCAAGCATCCAATATCTCTCGAATTGATTTTCCATTTACTTCTACATCCCTCATTGCTTCGTCTAAAAGGTTTTCTAATTCGTATATTGAAGAATCTAATATTATCTTATTAGACTCCTTTTTTAATCTTATTTCAAATGGGACTTTTTTGAATTCGGCTAGGGCATTGTCAGAAGCTAATATATGGAAGATCTGACTACTTGTTGTAAATGTTAGAGTCTCATAGCTTCTACAAATTTCCTTTTTTTTACAATCTTTTAGAGTATATGTGGGGCATAAACATAAACATTCTCCTCTTCCACAGCCAGTAGGTTTATTTTCCGGGCTTAGGTCTTTTTTATAATTCATTAGGAACCAATTTTTTGGACTTTCAACAAAAATAATCTCTGTTTTTCCTTCTTGCATCTTTTTAATTACTCCATCTAATTCTTCCATAAGTGCTTTTGCTTGGGTATCTTCGGTTCTCTCACTCATCAATCCAATTAGTCTAAATGCTAACAATAACAATATTACTATTCCGGCTATTGCTAAAATTAATTTTCCAGATTCTTCTATCATCCAGGAACCTCTTTTATTTATCTTTCTCATTGAATTTTAAAGTAATTTCGGATTAATAAAGTTTCGCTTGGTGTTTATGTCCGAATGATAAACTTCTCGATTTTATTTGCCTTTTTATACAGAAAGGATGGTAATTATTTGGTTTGTAGAACATATAAATCTTTAAGAATTCTTTTTGATTTCCTGTTATAATGGGATTTAAGAAGACTTTATCCGGCATTATTACTTCTGCTTTAGTCGCAGGTTCTTCGATTATAGGTTTGCAAGAAGCTAATGCTCAGAAAGCAGAATCTCGTGGATCTGCAAGTGTAATCCAGTTGGAACCAAACAAAACTAGAGATTTAAGAGAGATTCCAGTAGAACTTTTTCAATATCAACAGCATAATCAAAAATTGGTTTCGAGTGGTGAGACGACTCTTCCGATTTATGCTGAAATGGACTATAAAACGGGCCAACTCTTGGTAACATATAGTTCTGGGAAAATGACTGATGAGGGTCCGGATTTAAGTGGATTTTCTAGAAGAGAAAGAGAAAGGTCTCCTGTGGCCCAGCTCGTTCCTAGATTGAATGATTCTCATACTCTTGCTGTTGTTGTTTCTAGTTGTTCTGAAGGTATCGAGATTCAACATGGAAATCAAATGGGATGGTTAGTGGGGGCGAAGGAAAATCCAGTTAGACTAGTTCCATCAGGTAATAAACTCGGCGATAAGGTTCTTCTCTATGCTGGAAATGAGGGGATGGATGAGCTTATTGATTTTTGTGCTGTAAAACTAAGTGGGGGTTTAACTGGGGGTTGGGATGAACTTGTCGATCTTGTAGACTCCTCGGATAGATATAAGGTAGATGCTTCTGGAAGAGCAAGGCGATTTTTGGAGGGGCTAAGGGACAATGAAAGAAAAAGACAAGAAGGACATGCAGAATCTTCTTTAGAAAATGGAGTTTCAATGGGTTTTTTGGATTTACATAAAGATCCTAGGCCTGATTCAATTGGAAGGCATATGGTTGCAAGGTCAATTGATTTATCTTTAAGGAATAATACATTTGAAGATCAAGAAGTCACTTTGTATTTCAATCAGGTTAGAATCGGTGAAAAATCTTCTCAGGATTCTATTACCGGAATTTCTACAGGTTCTAGGTTTGGAGATGTTAGGGATATTGCTGTGAGAGTTAAATTACCTGTTGATCCTAACAGAAAATATTTTTTAGGAGATTGGAGGTTTGTTGAAGTTAATGAGGGAGGTTTGGAAAAAGAACTTCCAGAAGAATTTGCAACGGAAAATGTTTCATTTAAGATTTCTCCAAGATTTGTTGAATTGAAAAGGACCGCTCCTGGGAGAGATTCTACTCAGCAACATAATTTAGCGGGTTCTCTTTTCGGTGGAGATTATCTTTTATTCTATGATTCTGGAATAGATAGTATGGTTTTTTTTAAGAAGTTGGACAATAATAGGATTGCGTTTGGAGATTCTTCTATGGATAAATCAAAAGTTGGAGAACTTTTTCAAAGGGAAAAATTTGGTGAACTTGAAGAGAATCTAAAAAAAGGACATTTTGTTTTGGAGAGGGGGGCACAAGTAGTTACTCCTCCGGTTTTATCCAGGGTTGAAGATTATATCGGATCTTGGAGAGGCATTGGAACGGTTAGAGGGTCAAGATTTGGGGAAGATACTCTTTCGGAAGAAGAAAAAAAAGTGCGCAATGAAAAAATTGCGTCTATAAGGTGGAATTATGGGCCAAATAATTTTTCTTTTTTAAAAAATTTAAGAACGGGAGAACTAGAGACTACCCCTATAGACTGGTTTCCACTTCCTATAGAAAACTACATTGCACATACTTGTCCCTTTAATCCAGAAAGTTATAGGATTCTAAGAAAAGATGGAAAAAATCGTTTGAATCTTGTTAGTATCTCTCGTTTAGCTGTTCCAAATGGTTGGAATGAATTAGCAAGGTCTGTTTCTCTAAAAGACACAAAGGAATTCTTGATTTCGGCTTTTGAGACAGAAGGTTTTATAATTCTAGAAAGGGACAAGTAGTCTTTTAATCTCTACTAGGAGTCCCATAATCTATCCAATCATTCGGATCTCCTTGACTTGAATATCTTATTCCTAGTAAAATATTTTTGTGAATATTTTCGGAGGGATTTCCCTTAGGGTACGCTGATATCATTAAAATTTTATTTGTATTCTGATGATATTCCCAATTTTCAAGATAGAAATTGTGCGTGTCTTTTATAATTTTATTTGTAACTGGGGGGATATTTGTTCTAAAAAAACTACAAAACTCATCTCCTTCTATTATATAGCTAATACCTATAGAGGGTGTTCCGCCAACCACATTTAAAATGTATATTTTGTTTTTATCCAGAATTGATTCCCAACCATACTCAAATTTTATCTTAAACTCTTTTATTTTTAATTCATCTTTTTCTAGATTTTGATCTCCTTTTATAAAACATTTTCCAATATTGCAATTTATTCCTTGAATCTCTATTTCATCTGTAGTTCCAGAATTTTTACATTCTCCTCCATAAATTTCGCAGTTTTCAATACATCTATCTTCTTCTTTCAATTGCCTAATTATTTGTTCATCTCCGCATAATAATCCTGTACCCAAATGATATACTGCGTTGTTTAATAATTTAAGATCTTGCCTGAATTCTTCCTTTGGAGGATTATCTAGCCCGGTTATCTTTATATCCAAGTCATTCAGCATAAAGTCTATTGCTTCTTTTGTCAGAACTATCCTTTTAAAACTTGTTTGAAGTTCAGACTCTAAACTACCAATTTCTTCTTCATTATCTGTAATGATATTATAAAATGCTTTTTTTTCATGATAATGTATTTTTTCATTGATATCTAGTTGAAGGTATTCTTTTTTTATAGAGTTTTTTAATCTCTCCCCTATTTTATCTGGTTCTGTTAATTCTATCTCTTTAATATTCAGAAGTTCTATCGTTCTTCTCGAACTTTTAACTAGGGGGATGCGACCTATAGGGTATTTACAATCAAAATATGTTTCAAGGTCAGTCATATCAATAACTCTATCTTCTTCGGAGATTCCACCTAAATTTGGGGTGTTTTTCAAAATTAGATCTAGATCACTCCCCCAAAGGAATGTTGCCCCCATTATTAATACAGCTATAACAATAATCCAAACAATCACTTCTTCTACTCCTATTTGGGCTTTATTATGTTTTTTCATCCTCTTCCAAACCTTAAGGCTCCTTTAATAAAGTCTATCATTCCGGTTAGTTTTCCTTTTAATATAAGATAGATCATTAGAAAGAAAACTAAAATAATTATTCCCCACATAAACCAACCTGTGAATTCTTGGGGCATTGAAATTCCTCTTTTGTTTTTCATGATTTTATTAGGGAATAGCCATTAATAAATCTTTAGAAAATGGTATCTCTAGTAAAATTTGTCTTATTTAATTAGATATTTTTGGTTTTCAAAATTCTTAAAATTCTTTGAAAATCTCTTGGATTAAAGAACCAAAATATTCATAGTTCCAATATCTGATGAAACACTCTTGGAAAAAGCTTATATATTGTTAATGTTAATAGTTATTATGGTCAAGGTAAAATCAACAATTGTTTCTGGGAAGGTATCTTCTAATTCATCGGATGCTTTTGGATTATTTGAAAAAGAAAGATTTGGAGAAAAAGATGGGGAGAAAGTAATCTATTCCTTTGTAGAGTGTTTATATCTTGTAGAGTCAAAGAAAATGCAAGTTTTTGATTTGAAGGGAACCGAACTAGTTTTTGATGTTCTTTCTAATAGATTTAGCAAGGCTGATAAAAATTTTGTAAATAAATATCTTGTTTTTAAGGATCTGAGGAAAAAAGGAAATATTGTTAAAAGTGCATTAAAATTTGGAGCAGAGTTTAGAGTATATAAATCTGGGGGAGAGATTGGAGCAGATCATGCAAAATGGATTTTATTTTGTGTTTCTGAGCATGATAAGCTTTCTATGCAGGAATTCTCTTCCAAGAATAGGGTTGCGCATTCCACAAATAAAAGTTTGTTAATTGCGGTTGTAGACGATGAAAATGATGTTTCATATTATGAGTCTAGGTGGTTGAAACTATGAGTGTGAATGTTGTTGAGACTAAACAGAAATTGTTAAATTATATTAACGAACATGGTCCTAGTTTACCTGCCAGCTTGACTAAAATTAGTGGGATGAATTTGACATTTACTTCGGCTATTCTATCTGAACTTCTTTCGGATAGAAAATTAAAACTATCTAATATTCGTGTTGGTTCCTCTCCACTATATCTTGTTTCTGGCCAGGAAGATAAATTAGAAAGTTTTATTGGAAACTTGAAAGAACCAGAAGTTGAGGCATTTAGAAAATTAAAACAAAATAAAATTCTTGATGATGAAAAACAAACTCCCGTTTTGCGTGTTGCACTGCGGGCAATAAAAGATTTTGCAATCCCATTAAAAAATCATGATAAATTATACTGGAAATATCACTTGCTTTCGGATGAGAAGGCTGCAACTGCCATTTCTGGAGGAACTAACTCTGTTCAGGCAATTGGCGAAGAAAGAGTTTTGGGTCAGCAAATTTGGGAGGATATTCAAAAACAACAATTATCTAAGGAGAGAATTGAAGAGATTGTTAGAAAGCAAGTAGAAAATATTTCTCAAAGAGTAAAGGATCAAGAAGTTTTGGCAGTACCCCTCCAAGAGATTTCCCAAGAGATTTCAGTCGATAATAAAGTCTTAGGGTCTTCTGTAGAACTTCCAAGTGATGCTCCGATTATGCCTGTTCCCTTAGGGTCTTTTCCTTCTAAACCTTTGGAGGACTTAAATATCTCTGAGGAAGTGATAAAGCCGATTTCGCAAGATGAAAATTCTAAGAATATAGACTCAATTTATCCAGGAGTAAAATTAAAGAAGGTCTCAAAAGTTTCTAAAAAACCAAAAAAACTTTCTGAGAAAGATTTATTTCTTGAAACTGCCAAAAGATACTTGGATTATAAACATATTGAAATTTTCGAGGTTTTAAAATTCGATGCGAATAAGGTTATCTTCAAGGCAAATTTTGAAGGAACTAAAATTGTTGTTTTTTCAAACAAAAAGCGCATAGATGAACCGGAGTTATTCAAGGACTTGAAAAAATATTCTTCGGAAAATCTTGAATTTGTTTTCTTTATCAACGGAGAACCTTCAAAGAAGGTTCTTGAGAAGGTCAATTTGTTCAAAAAATTGGCAAATATTGAAAAAATTGAAGAACAATAAACCTTAAAAAGCCAGAAATGGAAGTTTGTTTATGGGAAGGATTAAAACAAAAGCTATAAAGAGAACTGCAATAGGTCTAGTTGATAAGCAGCCAGAAATTTTTAGTGAGGATTTTGTTGAGAATAAAAAAGTCCTTGGTGAAGAAATGCCAAGTAAAAAAACTCGAAATATGATTGCTGGTTATATTACTAGATTAAAAAGGAATAATAAGAAGATTCTAGCTGAAAATGACTGAAAAAATGGACAAGGTTTATGAAAAAGGAATTGTATTTGTGGGTAATAAGCCTCTTATGAAATATGTTACTGCAGTTATAATGCAATTTAATTCGGAAGATTCAAAAAAAGTTACCATAAAATCTAGGGGAAAATTTATTTCTAAAGCAATTGATGTTGAAGAAATTGTGAGAAAGAAATTTCTAAAAGAGAAAAAATTAGATCTCTCTGAAGTGAAAATTGATTCTGAAGAGTTTAAGAATAAGGAAGGTAAGCCTCTTACTGTTTCGACAATGTCTCTAGTTCTTGAATGTAGATAAATTTATAAACTTCTTTAGTCTTATTTTTTCATGCATAGCATATGTAGAACCGGCTTTATGACATTTATTAAGCCAGTCGGCTATGTATCAAATCTGGGGTCTTTTTATTAATTCTTCTAAGGTCTTCTGATTTGAACTTTCTAATTTCTTTAAGAACAAAACTTGGGGCCTGGTTTGAATTCTAAAAATTTCCTAGAGCAAATAAACGATGGGAGGAAAAATGATACAAGAAGATGCTTTAGAACTTGAGGATATCTCAGATGCAGAGAGAGAATATCTTAGAAGAATCCATAGTCAAGAAAGGGATTAGCTAATTATTTTTTACTTTTTATCTTTTGTTTAGCTGTGTCTCCAATTTTTTCATCGATTCTTTGAAGAGTATTATCTATTCTAGCCAGGCTTTGTTCCATTCTCTTTATTTTTGTAAAACTTTGATATTGTAATATCCCCCTTATAAATAAAAAAATTAGATAGGCTATAAATAAAATTCCTGCTGCCTGTAATATTCTTATAAGTGTTGTAATTCCCGGAATGTTTTCAACTAATTTGATAATCTCCCCTAATGTTTCTCCCAATGAAATATTTTCCATATTAATATAAGTCTTCTTATGTTTTTAAATGTGGCCTTGAATAAATATTTCCAGAAACTTTAAAAA
>CAZLFJ010000016.1:0-14121 GCA_964558795.1 Candidatus Woesearchaeota archaeon
ATTACAAATCAACCTCTGCATATTTAGCATTTTCTTCTATGAATTTTCTTCTAGGACCTACAGCATCTCCCATCAGAATTGAAAAAGTTTCATCTGCTTCCACAGCATCTTCAATAGAAACCTGTTTCAAAATTCTTGTTTTTGGATTCATTGTTGTATCCCATAGTTGCTCATCATTCATTTCTCCAAGACCTTTAAATCTGGAAACTTCGGGTTTGCCCGTTATATCTTTCATAACTTTTTTTAGTTCTTCATCTGAATAAACATATTGGTCTTTGCTTCCTTTTCTAACCTTATATAATGGTGCAACAGCAACAAAAATGTGTCCAGATTCAACAAGTTGGGGAACATATCTGTAGAATAATGTAAGTAAAAGTGTTTTAATATGTTGACCATCAACATCTGCATCAGTCATAATTATTACTTTGTGGTATCTTAATTTTTCTATGTCAAAATGTTCTCCGACACTTGTTCCGATTGCCGTTATTAAATTTGCAATTTCTTCAGAAGATAAAGCCTTAACAGGACTTGATTTTTCAACATTAAGGATTTTTCCCTTTAGTGGAAGAATTGCTTGAAACTCTTTATCTCTTGCTCCTTTAGCTGTTCCTCCAGCAGACTGGCCTTCAACTATGTAAAGTTCTGTTTGTTCTCTTTTGTTTGAAGAACAATCAGCAAGTTTTCCTGGAAGTCCAGAGCCTCCAAGGGCATTTTTTCTTCTAACTAGATCTTTGGCTCTTTTTGCAGCTTCTCTTGCTTTGAACGCTTGAGCAGCTTTTTGTGCAATCTTACTTGCTATTGCAGGATTTTCTTCGAAAAATTCGCTTAGAGCTGCACTCACCATTGAGTCCATTATTCCCTTTATTTCGGAATTTCCTAATTTTGTTTTTGTCTGACCTTCAAATTGGGGTTCTTTCAATCTTAATGATATAATTGCAGTTAGTCCTTCCCTAACATCGTCTCCGTCTAATTTTGCGTTTTTTATTATATTTTTCTTTTGTACATAATCATTAATTACTCTAGTCAATGCCGTCTTAAATCCCGAAACGTGAGTTCCCCCTTCTACAGTATTTATTGTATTTACAAATCCGTGAATATTTTCATTATATGAATCGTTATATTGTATTGCTATTTCTGCCCCAACATCTTCTAACTCTTTTTTAAAATAAACAGGTTTATGCAATGCTTCTTTTGTTCTATTTAACCATTTTATAAAATCTACAACGCCTCCAGGATTGTGAAATTCTTCTTTTTTATCTGTGGTTTCATCTGTAAATAAAATCTTTAGTCCAGCATTCAAAAAACAAATTTCTCTAAATCTTGTAGCCAAAGTATTAAAATCAAATTTAGTTGTTGAAAATATTGTATCATCTGGCAAAAATGTAACCTTTGTTCCTGTTTGACCTTTCTCACATTCTCCGGTTGTTTTTATCTCATCATCTGGGACTCCAATTTTATAACTTTGCATCCAAATCTTTCCCTCTTTTTTTACCTCTACTTTCATTATTTTCGAAAGTGCTGCAACAACAGAAATACCAACACCATGTAAACCTCCAGAGACTTGATATGCTTTTTTATCAAACTTACCACCAGCATGTAATTTTGTTACAATTATCTCCATTGCAGATCTTTTATATATAGGATGTAAATCTACCGGCATACCTCTTCCATTGTCTTCAACTGAAACAGATCCATCTTTATGTAAAATTACTCTAATTGTATTGCAAATTCCTGCAAGGCATTCATCCACAGAGTTATCAACAATTTCATAAACGAGGTGATGTAATCCCTCTTTACCTGTTCCTCCAATATACATTGCAGGTCTTCTTCTTACTCCTTCAAGTCCTTCTAGAATCTTGATGTCTTTTGCAGAATATTCTTCACCCATTATTTCACCAATACTAAAGAAAAACTTGATGGCCTTTATAAATCTTTCTGGCAGTTTTTTAGTTCTCGAAGGGGATTTTACTAGTCTTTTCAAAACATTTAAATAACAAATAAACTTTAATAAACTATGTTATTTAGAAGAAAAAAAGATGTTGATTTAAGGGAACTTCAAAGAAGGGGTGTAATTCGAATTCCAAAAGAAAGTGTTGAAGTTGAAACTGATCGAAATGGTTTTGTTGATTTATCAAATACTTCTAATGATGATGAACCTTTTAAATCATCCACATTCAATAGTAAAAATTCAGAGAATCTTGAAGGTTCCTCGGGGGGAGAATTTTTTAATTTTTTTGATAGTTCTTCTCAGAAACAAGTTGGTTCTTCCTCTTCTTTCGAACAAGAAAAAAGAGAGATGACTCGAAAATTTGAAGAAATGGACAATAAAATTTATAAGCTGGAACAGAGGATTGAACTCTTAGAGAGAAAGGCAGGGGTTGGTTCTTCTTCGGGATATAGCTGGCAGTAAAACCATGGGAACTAAAGAGTCTCCAAACGCTGATAATGATTCTATTGAGGATAAAAAAAGAATCGCAAGAAAATTAAGTATTTATGAAGCTAGTGCTTATTCTGTTAGTGATGGTTTTGGTTTGAGAAATATCGCCCCATATGCTATTGCATTAAATGCTTCTAATTCTGCCATTGGTTTTTTAACATCTATTCCTTCCTTACTTGCAAATTTGTCTCAACTGATGACCTATAGGCTTTTGGGAAGATATACTAGAAAGAAGATTGTTTTATTTTCGGTTTTTGTTCAAACATTCTTTTGGTTATTGATGATTATTCCAGGAATTTTATTTTTAAGAATCTCAACCGGTTCGGATTTTCCGGCAATAATCTTAATTGCAATGTATACTGGACTTGTTCTTTCTGGAGCAATTGCAGGTCCCGCTTGGAGTTCTTGGATGAAGGATATTGTCCCAAAGGAAGAACTTGGAAGATATTTTGCAAAACGAAGTAAAATTGCCGGAACAATTTCTTTTTGTTGTATGATTCTTGCAGGAATTGTGCTTGACTATTTCAAAAAAACAGAAGTTTTATACGGTTTTTTTATTCTATTGTTCTTTTCCTTTTTGTTTAGAGGTATATCTGGATTCTTATTTACAAAAAAATATGAGCCTGAATTTCGGGATAAAAAAGAGTCTTATTTTGGATTCTTTCAGTTTTTGTATAATATGCCTTTTAATAATTTTGGTAGATTTGTTTTGTTTATTTCTCTACTGAATTTTTCAATTGCAGTTGCATCTCCTTTCTTTGCAGTTTATCTTCTTAAGGATAGAGCAATAAGTTATACAATTTATATGGCTCTGCTAATGTTAACTCCTCTTTCAGGAATATTCGTAATAAACTATTGGGGTAGATTATCCGATACAATTGGCAATGTAAAAATAATGAAAATTGCAGGAATCTTTATTGTTTCTATTCCCTTCTTTTATTATCTTTCTAGTTTGTTTACAAATCCTTTTTTGTTTTTTGGAATCTTGATATTTATAGAGGTAATTGCTGGAGTTAATTGGGCGGGATTTAACTTAGCTGTTTCGAATTTCTTATTTAAAACGGTTTCTCGTGAAAAACTTGTTCTTTGTTCATCTTATATGAATTTACTAAATGGTTTTGGTGTTTTTATTGGTGCTACACTTGGAGGAGCTATTGCCTCTCTAGATTTGTGGAATCCTATAATTCTTGTATTTTTAATTTCTGGTTTTGGTAGGTTAATAGTCTATTTGTTTATATTGCCCAAAATTAAGGAATCCGTAAATGAACAATCAAAATACGATCGAAAGGATTTTATCTCTCCAAATCTTCTTCTACCAAGATTTTTTAATCAAATAGAAGATTTAATCTATTTTAGAAGAAGAAAAATAAAAACCTAATTATTCAAGATTTGTTGAGCGATTTCTTTAGTTGTTTTTTTTGAGTTTTCTTTTTTTATTTTAAGTGCGAGATTGACAGATTTTATTGCAAGAATCATTTCTTTTTCAGTTTTTAGTAGGTTTTTATTATTCTCTAAATATGCTTTGATAATTGTTTCATCTAATTCACTAGGTCTATTCTTTTTTAATTCTAATATTTCTGTAACTGCATTTATTACAACTAAGTCTCTTTTTACCATTAATGTTCTAGAAGTCTTTCCTTTTTAAAATTAATTATATGCTGTTTAATCGATCTAATTTTTGTTTGATTTTTAATAATTCTTCTTCAATATCATTCTTTTTACTTGGCTGGGCATTGTCCAATATTTTTTCTTGTTTTTTTTGTTTAAATTCTTTTGATTCTTGTCTTTTATTTTGATCTCTTATTCTTATCATTTCTTCATCAATTGGCATTAGATTATCTAAATTTATTAATTTTGTTTTTAAGTTTAGTAAAGTTTCTTTTAACATTATTTGATAATGTTTCTTTTTTTCCCTTGTAATTGCTAAATTTTTAAGAACCTTTTTCAAATAGAGTATTTCCATCTGAGTTTTTAATAACTCTGTTTTTCCGCCGATGTAGTCATTTCTTTCAAAATGTACATAAACTTTCTTATTTTCGGCCATATCACACTTTATCAAATACTAAAGAATCTATATCTCCAATTTTCTTTTTGATATTGTCAAGATTTAAATTTATATCATGTACTTCATTATCTTCTTTTGATTTTATTTCATTTATCTTGTTTATGATTGCTTCAACTTCTAAAACATCTTTTTTTATTCCTGCCAATTCTTTTTTTGCTACTCTAAATTTATCAATTCTCACAAATATAGAATCTGGCCCCTCGATTGGGCCAGGTATATGTTTACTTGTTGTTTGTCTATTTTCTAGATGTTGTTCCTCTTCTTTTGGCAAGAATTTATGATAATCTTCTTGATTCATTTGAGATTCTATTTTTGGAGGCGAAGGTATAAAACCTTCTTCGTGTCCTATACTTTCGGAATAATCTTCTCCAGAATTGAAATCTTCATTGATGGCAGATTTGATTATATTTCTATTTAAATCTTCATTAAATCTTTTTGGCAATGCGGGTAGCCCTCTTTCTTTCTGTTCTTGTGGTTTAGAAGGTAATGGGGGTATTCTAGAAATTTCAGACTCTTCTTTTTTCTTAAACAATACCATGAAATCATCGAGTTTAATCCTTTTTTATAGCTTTATATTAATTATATAATGATAACAATCTCAATAGAAAAGTATTTAATCTCTTGTTTTTACAATTCTCTATGCAAATTAATCTTCTAAAACATCTTGTAGAGAAAGTTGCAGGACTTGGTGCAGTTCCTATTGTAGAAATCTTAGATGGAAAGAGAGATGTAAATGAGTTCCTGATTGCAAAAAAAATGGACATGACAATTAATCAAGTTAGAAACGTGCTTTATAAATTGTCTGCAGAAGGTTTAGTTTCATTTATTCGAAAGAAAGATAAAAGAAAGGGATGGTATATTTATTTTTGGACGCTGGATCCCCAAAAATGTTTAATAAAAATTGAAGCAGACATTATCCAAGAGATTCAGGCGTTAAAGGAACTTCTTCAAGCTAGGGAAACAAAGAGATTTTATACCTGTAAGGCTTGCAATATAGAACTTAACGAAGAAAAAGCATTGGAACACGATTTTTCCTGTGAAGAGTGTGCGGAATTATATGAGCTTGCAGACAGTAGTGCTATAATAAAGGATTTTACAAATAAAATTTCAAGAAAAGAGAGAGATTTAACTAATATCAAATCTGAGTTGGCAATTATTGAAGAATCAGAGGGTAAAAAGCGTGTTGCTAAACAGAAAAAACGAGATAAGGAAGAGAAAGAAGAAAAAGAGAAAAAGAGATTGCAAAGAAAGATAGAACGAGATAAAATTAAATTAAGTCTAGTTCCTAAATCTAAAAAAACTTCTGTTAAAAAGGTTGTTAAGGTCAAAAAATCCTTGAAGAAATCTGTGAAGAAGGGGAAGTAAGATGGTTTGGTTTGAAAAAAAGTTTAATAAGAATTCATATTCCTCTGGGTCTAGAAACTCTGATAGTGGTTTTTTTGCTTCAAGTCCATTGTTTTCTCTTTCTACTTCGGGTAAAATAATTCTCGCTAATGTACTTTTTTTCTTAGGATTTTATATTTTTTTATTGTTTACTGGAACAGATAGTGCAAATCATGTAAATCTATTGTCTTATGTTGCTCTTCAACCTGCAACGATCTTTGCAGGGGAAAAAATTTGGACAATTTTTACTCATATGTTTATGCATGCAAATCTTACTCATTTATTGATGAATATGGTTTCAATGGTTTTTTTAGGAAGCTTTGTGGAAAAGCTTTTAGGTAAAAAAAGGTTTCTTTGGTTATATCTTATTGGAGGACTTGTTTCAGCTATTTTCTTTGTTACTCTTGCAGGTTTTTTTGGAAATAGCCCCGTGGGGGGTAGGTTATTTGGGGATCCACTTGTTTTTGCTGTTGGTGCTTCTGGTGCTATATTTGCTCTTGGTGGATTACTTGCAATGCTAACGCCTAAATTGAAGGTGCTTGTATTCTTTATTATTCCCATGCCAATGTGGGCGGCGATGGCTTCATTTCTAACTGTCTTCTGGGTTCTCTCGTATGCTGGAGGAATACCTATTGGAAATAGTGCTCATCTCGGAGGGCTTGTTGTGGGTCTTGTTTACGGTGCTTATTTAAAACATAAGTATCCCAAGAAAACCAGAATGATTTCGAGGTTTTTTTCATGAATCAAGTAAAATCTTGTTTTAATTTTATAATAGAAAGTCGTTTTTATATTTTTATCAGTATTCTTATTTTTTTTATTTTCTCTGTTTTGGGGTTTATTTATCCTCTGTTTGAGGAACAATTGATTTTAATGATTGAACAAATGACCTTGCTTTTTAAGGGACTAAATCTTTGGCAAACAATGGGACTAATCTTTTTTAATAATGCTAGGGCCAGCCTTATTGCAATAATTACTGGAGTGTTTTTTGGGATTTTCCCCATTGTAACTGTTTTGACAAATGGTTATCTTCTGGGTTTTGTTGCAAGAATTGTTTATGCCGAGTCTTCTCTGTTTGAATTATGGAAGATACTTCCTCATGGAATTTTTGAATTGCCCGCAGTTCTGATTTCTATAGGTCTTGGTCTTAAAGTAGGACTTGAAGTATTGATTAAACCAACTAAGAAAAATTTATGGGCTAATTTGGATAATGCTTTGAGGACTTTTGTTTTGATAATAATTCCCTTGTTGATTATTGCTGCGATTATTGAAGGGTTTCTGATTTTTTTGTTTTAATTAGGTTTAAATATTTGTAATGATTTTTTATACCATGGCCCAGATAAAATTTATTTATAATCTAGATAAAGATGTTAAAAATATCTGGGACAAGTGTAATAATGGGGCTCAGTTTGGGAAAATGAATCTCTCTTCTGAGGTTGTAAATCTGTGTAGGGGGTATACACTAAAAAAATCAAAAATAAATTTATTTCCTAGACTTTTAGCCATTTCAAATTCAGATTACATGAAAAATTTTCTGAATGTTAGTCAGAAACTCTGGAATAAAATAGAAATGGAATATTTTAGAAGAATGAATAAACTAATGGATCGAAATTATTCTGAGAATATTTTTGCGTATGCTACAACAATTCCAATTTGTCCCTATGATCCTAATGAACCTTCTTTTATGGTTTCTATTCATTATTCATTACAATCTGTTATGGCTACTTGTGGACATGAGATAATGCACCTTTATTTTCATAAATTCTATTGGAAAGATATTGAGAAAAAACTGGGTTATAAAAAAACTGCAGATCTTAAAGAAGCATTGACTGTTTTGTTAAATGAAGAATTCTTTGATCTTTGGTTGTTTAAAGAAAGAGGTTATGATGAGCACAAGGATTTGAGAAATTTTATATTAAAAAGCTGGAGAAAACATAAGGATTTTAATCTTCTGCTTGGAGATTGTGTTAAATATTTGTCTAACTAATTAAATTCCCATAAACTTTTTTGTTTTCCATAGTCCTTAATTATCTTACAGTTTTCCATATATTTTTTCCAATCAAATTTCACCCTCGTTTTCATTCTTTCTAATGCTTCTTTAAGTGTTGAAAATCTTTCGGGTTGTCTTTGCATTGCTTTTCTTATTGTTTCACGAATTATTCCTACTCCAAGTGGCGCATAATACTCCTCTCTTTCCTCGTGAAATACAACAATCTTTGCTTGTTTTTTTATTCTGTCCAAATATTCTGCTGTTGACAATCTGTCTGCATAGTATGCTCCAACAACATTAGAAGCATAGGTTTTTCTTCCGAAAAAAGATTCATAATCTTGAACAAAACTGGTTTTTGATTCGCTCCAAAGTCCTCCAGAGAATGAAACTTCTATTACTTCAAATTCGAAATTTCCTGGCAAGAGTAATATCTCAAATTGGTTTCCATTATAGTATTCACTAAAAACTTCAAAATTTTTTATTTGTGGATAAAACTTAATTCTTTCGAGTATTTCTTTTCCAACTATATCATCAATTGCAGTTATTGACCACCTTGTTGGAACCATTTTTCTACTTTTCTTCATACCTAAAAGTCCTGTGGAAAATAATTTTTGTATATGGCTTATTCTAATATTTGAGGAATATAATTCATTTACCGCATCAAGAGATTTTGCATCAATATCTCCAACAAGGTGTTCTACTTTATTTGGTACAGAAAGATTGTCTTCTATTATTGCCTTTTTCAATGGTGCGGGATTTGCCATTATTGAAAACATTTTTGAGGCAGTAAAAGACATTGTTGGTTTTTTTTCTAGAAAAAATTCTGTGGATGTAGATTTAGATGTTAGAGCAAGGCTTTGTACCAATGCCTTTATTTTTCTATCGGATTTTATATTTGTTTTGTTCCTTGCATAAATCATCTGTGCACGATAGCCCAGGATTTCATCAATTGGCAAGTTTTTCTCAACCCATTCTTCTGGTAAAGACATCTTGGAGGTGTTACCCTTTTCTTCCGGTGATAAAACTCCACAAAAAACATTGGGGTAATCCACTCTTCCAACAAAAACCTCGGGTGGAGAAGAACCTGAAAAGTGTTCTTTAACTTTTGGACTTGATTGAATAAATTTGTCTAGAATTTTGCAACGTTTGCCACAATAACCTTTCCCCTTGCATCTAATGCACATTGATTCCATGATCTATTCTAGAGATTAGGGTTTATAGAAATTGTTGTTTTTTGTTTGATTGTATCTATCTTTCTGAACCTCATTCATGGGAGTATTAACATTAGTTATCTAAGGATTTTGTTTGAAAATATCTAGACAGTGTTTTGAGTTCTCGAATTAGACTATAAAATTTGGGTACAAAAGAGGGACTATAGATATTTGCATTCTCCAATCTCTTTAATGCTCTTGGATCCAAATAAAGGCTTAAATCTCCTATTATTGCTTGTTCAAACCCACTTCTAATTTCTGATGGTGGAAATAGTTCCAATTGATTTTTTTCTAGTTCAAATTCTTGAACCAATTTTCTAGCAAAATTTATTCCTCCCCCATGTAAATACAGTCTAAATCCAAATTCTTTTTGAAGCTCTTTTGGAATAGAGGATAATTCTGCTGCAGATTCATAACTAATAAGCTTTTTTTTGTAAAGTGCTTTCAAATCTCTTGAAGCTGCAGCATAATCGAGCGCTCTTCTAACAGCCTTTTTACCAATACCCATTTTTTTAGAAATTTCAGAGGTATTTATTTTTTCATTGTTACCTAATCTTCTTCTTTGCCATTTGTAAATTGCTTCGGCCCGTTCATCAGGTCTATCTTCTTGATGAAAATCCTCATCATATTGTAGGATTCTTTTCATGGCACTAGATAATCCTGTTACAACTTTTGCAAGATATTTATCAGGTTCAATACCTCTTGATTTTCTTTCTAAGTTATTTGCACTAATTGCCCTCCATCTTCTTTCTCCAAATATCAGGTCATATTCTCCGTCTTCTCTTAAACAAACCATCCCTGGTTGTTGTTGTCCAATAGATTCAATACTTCTCTGAAGTTCTTTCAATGCATCTGTTTCAAATGTTTTTCTTGGTTGATTTGAATCTGGATGTATTAGATTTGGATCCAACCATAGAAGTCTTCCCTCCAAATCCTGAACTCCCTCACTTACTCCATTGAAATGTAAATTTAAAATCTGGTTTTTATGATATTCTTTACCCATTGCTAAGTTTTTAACTTTTTGAAGCTTTCCCTCTTTGTTTGCTTTATCTTCAAAGTAATTTTGTAACTTTGTTAAATAATCTAAAGCACTAGAAACAATTTCGTTTAATTCTCCAAAACATTTCTTAGGAGTCCTCTTAAAATATTCAACTCCTGCGTCAACTGTTCTGGCGAGATTGGAGACATAATATTCAAGATCTCTTTCTTTTGGCCTTTTTTCTTCAAGGGGTTCTAATACCAAGTCTCTAGAACTTTCTTTTAAATTTCTAAGAA
Source organism: Candidatus Woesearchaeota archaeon (assembly GCA_964558795.1). Lineage (GTDB taxonomy): Archaea > Nanobdellota > Nanobdellia > Pacearchaeales > GW2011-AR1 > CAKZRD01. The sequence continues at coordinate 10,359 of CAZLFJ010000016.1, forward strand.
TCGATTGAAGGTTTTTTACATTTCCCCTAAAATTCATAGCAAGTCCTTCCTGCATGTCTTCTGGAAATTTTGAAATCATCACCGCTTTTTGATAGTCTAAATTTCCAGAAGTTACAAGACTTCTTATCATTGGATTCATTCCAGCAAATGAAAAATAATCCCTTATTATTGACTCGCTTCGTCCTCTAATTACTGCAAAATCTTTTAGGGGGAGTACTCTCTTATATTCTTCTGGGAGATCTGAATGATTAAATTTTTCCAATTTACTCGGATTTATTCCTAATTTTTCTGCAATCAAATCCTTATAAAAATCAAATGTGCTTATTGCAGTTTCTCCAACATTAATCTCTTTTTTCACGTTTTCTGCTAGTTGGATTTCAGTGAATTCATCTTCTGCTAGTTCTGGATAATAAAGTGCTTCAAAATCTCTTCCAAGTATTTCACAACATCTAAATCTTCTTTCTCCCGCAACAATTTCATAAGGTTTTTCTTCTCGGTCTTGAAATCGGTTCGAGGTTACAATAGGATTTTGTAATATTCCTCTTGTTTTTATTGATTCCAATAAGTCTTCTAATTCTTCTCTTGAGAACTTTCTATAATTTCTTCCTGTTCTAACTTGATCACATCTTACTTTTGCTATCTGGGGTAATTTTCTTCTCATTTTTATTGATTTTTGTTTCCTCCATTTTGCTGAGAAAAATATCTGAATAGGTTATCTTTATTTCTTCTTTTATCGATGGTCGTATTAAAATAAACTGCGCCATTGTCTGATGGTGGACGAATTTGACATCCGACCATGCAACTAGTTTTACATACAATATCATCATTAAATTTACATAAGTATCTTCCAATTCTCCAAAAGTTATCATCTAATTCTATACCTGAAATCCCCTCCCTTCTTGTTACTCTAAGATATACTTCTTCCAATGCCTTCAAGAAACTATCTCCTCTTACTATTGTTTCATCGTTTTCTGTAAGGATAACCACTCCAGAACCTATGCTGATTCTTTTTACATGTCTATCTACTTTTATTGGAAGTCTTTCTTCTTTAAATTCTGATATTCCAAATCGATTATAATTTTTTAAGAGTAATGCAGATTTTCCCAAACCTATTCCGTAAAAGGTTTGCATTCTTGCTCTTGTTGTTCTAATTGTTTGTGCGACTATTGTCCGGGGGTCTCCATAATAAACATCATGTAGTCTTTGGGAGTTTTCTTTTACAAATTTTACAGGGTCTCCCATTAATGTCTTTCCAGATTTAAATCTTTCAAGTATACTGGGCTCTAAGTGCTTTGAAAGTAATGTTGCGAGTTCTAAATCTCCAAGTTTATGTAGTTCTCCCAGATCTATTTCGGATGCTAATCCTCTAATCCCTTTGTAAACCTGATCTGCCAATCTCATTGCATCTAAACCGCATCCGTAAAATAGGAACAATGAGTGTTCTCTACTTCCGATATCAATTCCCCTTGGCAATATTGCGTCTGGAAATAATTCTTCTGTTTTTTGAAATGGAAACATTTCTGTTTGGGACATAGAAATAACATTTTTAACAACTTCTTTTGCTTTTTTATAATCTGTGTGGATTGTTCTTTTTCCCATATTTTGTTATTATTTTTCTTCTTATTTAAGTAAACATATTCTTTAATATATATTTTAAATAAATCCAGTCATATTCTTTTAGCTTCTTTAGGACAATTTTGTTTTTAAAGGAATTTTGCTCGTTTATTTAATGGAACATAGTGTTAGGCTCAAGGAGGGGAAGGGAGCATTTGTTAGGAGAGCTTTGGCTAATGGTGGTGTTGAGAATGTTTGTGAATGTATTTGGAATGCAGATTTTTCTTTTAGGGGTTGTATCGCCCAGGTTCATGGAGATTATTTGAATGAGGTTCTGAGAAATGGTGGTCAATACGATGCTGGGACAATTCCTGCAAAATGGGCGTTAAAGGGTGTTGATCATACTTGTGACTATTGTTATGCATATGGTAATTGGGGTAAAGTTGGTTCTAGGGTTGTCGATGATATGACTCGTAGAGATTTTGAACAATCTAAACCAGAATATGTTCGACTTGGAAAGGATACCGAGTGTGGACATGACTCTTATATTCCTGCTTTAATGGATTTCTTGGATTTGTGTAAAGAATTTGGGAGCAAGGTAATTTTTCCAACAAAAATGCTTGGGTATCGACATGATGTGGCCCAGAAACTTGCGGAAAATGGAGGGGTTGTGCATAGAAGTATTGGTGGAGATAGATATGAATCTGGTGCTGTAAGTCAAGGTTATACAAATTCTTGGAGAGTAGAGCAGGCAAGGCTTGATTCTCTTGCGGGCGTGAACGAAGATTTAACTATCGTGTGTGATGTGACAAGGTCTATTTTAGATAATCAAAAGTCTGGATTCTATGTTGCAGAGGCTTTGAAGGCTTCGGAAGAGTTTGGTATTCCGGTTAGGTTTATTCCTCTAAGATTGAACGCTGAGCGGTTAGCTAGAAAGGTCACAGGACAGTCCATGCAGGGCTTAAGAGACACTAATACTCCTCTTCCAGGATATGAGGTGCCTCTGCGAGGGCTTTGGAGAACAAGAGGTAATAATGAACTAGCTCCAAACAGTTTACATCCAGATTTTCAAAGATTGTATGATGAGGGTATCGGAATTTGTGGAGAAGTAGGTGATTTAGAATATTGTGATAAATGCAATCTTTCTCCTGGTAAACCTATTAGGATTGTTTTTCCTCTAAGTCAAAAACCAAAAGTAGTTTATGATAGGAAAGTTGGTGCAAAAGGCAGATGGGGGTGGAAAAATCGAGAGAAGATTAGGGCACAGAGGGCGCAGGACAAATTGCAAGGAAAATTAGACTTGGCTATTTAAGATGTTTATAATCTTTATTGCTTCAGTCCAAGAATTTATTCTTTTAATATTTTCGTGATTAATGCCAACATTCCAAGGTTTATCAAATAGAATTACTTGTATTCCTCTTTTTGCACATTCTAGTGCATAATTTTTATTGTCTTCAATCATTAAAACTATTTTGAGTTCTTCGCAAATCTCTGCTTTGGTTTTTCCTTGACTATGAAAATCTCCAGAATATATCCCTTTAGCATTTATTTTGGATAGGTGTTTTCCTATCCACTTTTCTGTTTTTTCTTTCCAAGAAATTGGTCGTGAGGTTATTATAATAATTTCATGGTCCTTTAAAATATTTTTTAGTGTGTCTACAGAATCTTCTACAGGCAATATTTTTTCAAAGGACTCCGATTGGTAAAATTCTTCTACTAGTTCTACTACATTCTCTTTTGTTCCTCCAATAACTTCCCAAAAATTATAAGAATGGAAATCTTTTTTTGTAATCTTTGTATCTACTTTTGTTTTATAGAAATCAATCTAATGTTCCAAAAATTCTACTGTTACTTCATCTAAATCTAGTCCGATTCTCATTATTTTTTATGGATAAGACTGTTTTAAAGACTTTCCCAAATCTTTAAAAACACTCAAACTTTAGGATAAATATGGCAGATGTATCAATTCCAGGTTATGGAGGATTAACAAGATTTAAAGAGGAGTATAATTCTAGGCTTCAGTTTGGGCCGGGGGCAGTTGTAGCTATGATTATCGGTACAATTGTATTTGTGGTTCTTTTGAATCTATTAGCTAAATAAATATGTTCGGAAATATAAATCCAAAGCAAATGCAAGGCATGATGAAAAAGATGGGTATAGCTCAAGAAGAGATAGATGCAACAAGAGTTATAATTGAGTGTGCTGATAA
>CAZLFJ010000017.1:0-14110 GCA_964558795.1 Candidatus Woesearchaeota archaeon
GTTACTCTATATTGTTACTAAGAAGGAGTAAAAACAAAATGGAAACAAAAAACAAATTCAAAGTCAATCGCCACGGATCAAGAGGCGATAGAAAAAATATAATGAAAGGAGGTGAGGAATATGAGAGAGTTTGATTATAACAGCGAAAAGCCTGAAAGAGAGAATTGCAAGTATTGCGAAGGAACAATATGTAAAATAGCGGACAGGTTCTGTAGTAGTGTAAATCCACACTATAACGACTGGAATCCTAGCTATAACTGCCCCGTTCTTTTAACTATCAGTTTGATAAAGAAAGGACTAGAGGGAAAATTAAAATTAGATTAATTACCTGCCGTTCTTGGCAGTATTTTTTCCTATTATCGGTAAAAGTCCGATAACTGATGAGGCATGAGCCGAAAGGAAACAAAATGGAAACAGAACAAAAGCAAAAAATTGAAATAGAAAAGATATTAATTGTAGAGGATCAAATAGATCCATTAAGATTATTGGAAAGAGTTGTGGGTGGAGTTCTTCCAAAATATTATTCAAATTTTAAAGGATATGAAATTGCTAGAGCATACGATCCGGCAAGAGAATTGATTGAAAAAAATAAATATGGATTAATATTGTTAGATCATAGGATACCAAGGATTTATACAGCTCCCTCCGAACTTGTTTCAAAATTTGAAAGAGGGGAAAAATTAGCACCTGAAGAAATGGGTAGATATTTTGCGGAAGAAGAAAAGATGTCTGACAAAATGGAAAACATTGGTTATTCTTTAATCCCTAGAATAAAACAAATAAATCCAAACACAATAGTTGTTGGAACTTCTTCGATGAGTAGAGAATCGTCTAGATTTGCATCTCCAGATTATGCTTTAAGTAAATTAGATGCACAAAAAGATTTGGAAAAAATTATGGCTGAAATTATTTTGAAAGGAGGTGAAACAAAATGAGCGAAGATACAAAAGAATTTGAATTCCATGATCGATTTCTAGGAAGGGTTAGTGTAGGATGTCCTCAAAAACATTTCGGTGGGCAAATGCAGGTTTATACTACCGGAAGTTGTTGTGAAGGGTACTTGCTTGCATCTAGATATGGCCATTCAGGTTTAGGTCCAAATGATGATGGAGCTATCGGTGAACTTGAGCTTAAGATTTTTCCAATTGATTTTGTTCCGAGAACTGTAGTTCCAATAAAAGATTTAACTAACTTTATAAATCTCGGTGGAGGAAAGGGGGTTAAAGATATATCTCAGCCGCAGCTTTTAGTTGCGGGCCAAGGTTGTTCTGGAATTGGAATAAGACTAGTTACAAGAGATGCGCAAGATGTTAACTATAAAAATTATATACCTGTTCAAAGAGTTTTAACTCCAGAATGGGATAATTATGGGTATACTCCTTCTGTAGATACAATGTTAAATGCGTACGAGCAGTTTGTTGGACATACTTACGGGAATAAAGATTGGTCTAAGGAATGTTGCAAGAAGGGTATAATAAAATTAAATGAATAATTAATTTCAGCCTCGCAAGAGGCTTTTTTATTCTTTTTAAATAATCTTATAAAAGTTTATCAATACAAATATTCTCCTAAAGAACCATCTGACTAGTGTTTCTAACCATTTGCAATTCTTCATTTGTAGAGATAACAAGAATCTTAACCTTTGAAGAACTAGTGGTTATTTCCAAAGAGTTTTTTTTATTTTTTTCTTCATCTAGTTCTATCCCTAAAAAACTCAGATTTTCTGCTATGTATTTTCTAACTACTGCACTTTTTTCTCCCGCCCCACCCGTGAAGACAATAGCATCAACTCCGTTTAAAACAGCCAAATATGAGCCTATGACCTTTAGGAGATTGTATAAATAAACTTTCATTGCCCTTGCAGATTTTTCGCAAGTGCACATATTCTCTTCTAGCGGTCGCATATCGCTTGTTAGTTCACTTATTCCTTTTAGACCAGATTCTTTGTTTAACATTCTTTCCAAATCTTTTGAATGAATATTTTTTTGATGAAGCATATGAAAAATGATACCTGGATCTATCGAACCACAACGAGTACCCATTACTGTACCTTCAAGGGGAGTCATTCCCATAGAGGTGTCTACCGATTTTCCGTTTTTTATCGCACAAATACTTGCCCCATTTCCAAGATGACAACTGATTATTTTGACATCTCGATTTCCCAATATCTTGATTGCTTCTTTAGAAACATACTCGTGTGAAGAACCATGAAACCCATATCTTCTAACGCCGTGTTCTTTGTACCAAGAGTAGGGCAGACCATAGAGATATGCCTCTTCAGGCATAGTTGTATGAAAAGAAGTATCAAATACTGCAATTTGAGGAACTCTTCCAAGTAATTCTGTCATAATTTCTATTCCTTCTATGTTTGCAGGATTATGCAAAGGTGCAAGGGGAATTAAATTTTTTAGTTCACTAATATTTTCTTTGTTGATTTGGGTAGGTTTACTGAATTTTTCTCCGCCATGAACTACCCTATGAATAACTTTGTCAAGATTATTTATTAGATTTTTTTCATTTAGTATTTTTATAATTTCTTGAAAGGCTTGTTTGTGATCTTTTAATTCCAGTACAATTTCTTTTTTTCTGCTCATCGGAGCTGACGCCTCCGTGTGATCACCATTTTCTTTTAATTTTATCTTGGAACTCACGCTCCCAATTTCTTCGCACAAACCAGAAAGAATTGTTTCTTCGTTTTCAAATAGTTGAAACTTCACAGAACTTGAGCCAGCATTTATTACTAGAGATTCCATGAATCAAGAGATTTTAGGAGGTTTTTAAAGTAGATGATTTTCCAAATACCTTCTCATATTCTGGAAAATTTGCGACAAATTTCGCAAGTCTTGAACCGTGAACTGCAGACTCATAAAATCTCTCTGTTATTTGTGCTCTTAACATATCTAAATCGTGCTGAGATAAATTAGGATGATTAAAAACAAGATGAGTTGTATCGTATAAATCAAAATCAGGACTTTTCTCGGTGGTTTGATTATACAATCTGCTTCCAGGAAGGGGAGTATTTACGGTGAATCTTAATCTATGGATTGGCAAGTCTGCAAGTCCTCTAGAACTTTCGAGTATATCCTGACCAGTTTCAGTCGGATGTCCAATAATATAAAATCCCGTATTGACAATACCTGCATTTTCTGACGCTTGTAAAACTTCGTGCGTTCTTTCTAGTCCACTCTTTCCCATGGCCTTTATAACCTCTGGACTAAGAGATTCTATTCCCCATCCAATTTTCCTGCAGCCAGCTCGATGCATTAGTTTTAGAAGTTCGGGATCTTGTGCAGTTGAAACATTACTTAGGCACTCCCAATAAAATTGCATTCCTGAATTAATAATGGCATTACATAATTCTCTTGTTTTATTTGGATTTGCAGTAAAATTTAAATCACTAAAGAAGAAAGCATTGATCCCTCTTTCTTTATTTAATTTAGCTAGTTCTGAAACAACTCTTTCAACAGATCGATAACTAACACCTGCCCCATACATCGCAGGGCTTGAGCAAAATTCACAATTGAATAAACATCCCCTAGAATATAACAGAGAAGCCATTCCTGTTTGTTCTAAAGCTGGAGGATATCTGTGTCCGTGATCTCTTAATTTTTCAATGAAATCTGGTCTTAGTGGATCTTTAATAGAGTCTAAGTCTTTAATTCTATCGGCCCTAATAATAATTTTTTCTTTTCCATGATCTGAATTATTAATAACTCTCTCGAATTCTATTTCTCCCTCTCCTGCGATTACCGCATCAACTTCGGGCATTGAAACGATAGATGGAATTGCCGTAGGATGATATCCTCCAAAAACAGTTGTTACATCTGGAAGTTTTCTTTTTATCATTCCCGCCATTTTTAATCCAAGATTAATTTGCGGAGTCATAGCGGAAACAGCCAACACGTCAGGTTTATATTCTTCTATTTTTTGGGCAGTTTGTTCTGCTGTTCCATCAAATAAAGTGAATAATTTTACCTCATGCTCATCTGCAACTTGTGCTAGAATATATTCTAATCCGAGTGGTTCAAGAAATTCTATTTCCCCATGAGGTCCTCGATCTACTGGTTGTGGATATAATCCTGCGATTTTCATTTCAAAAGATAACCCCTACAATTTTTATTTTTGCAATTACAACTAATTTTCGTACCTTCTTTTTCGGTTAAGACATAAGCTACAGTAATTTTTTCTCCTGGATTTATTGTTCTTCTGGATACTAATCTTGGCCCTGCATCACCCAAGTCTAAAAGAGAATTTGGATCACATGAATAATTAACATAATTTAAAACGGCCTCATCAGAAACCAACCTATTATTGCCCATAAATGCGCAACGAGGAGTTGATTTAGGATAAACCACAGTCAAGGGCACTTGATAAAATACTTCATCTTTCATGATTTCTCTTTCAGTAAATATCCCTATTCCGTGAATTGGGCTTGCTGATTTGATTAAAGATTTCATCTTCTTAAGTATATTCCCCAATAACATCGATAGTTATCTTAACTAGCATCCCTGCATTTATTTTTTCTTTTAAGATCGATGGAATTACAATTACAGATTGACTTCCGTGCTTGGCGATTCTTTTAGTTATTGTGAATTGATTGTTTGTCATTTCCTCGCCTCCACGACCGCTTCCATTTTATCTCGATAAATAACCTTTACTCCCCTCAATCCTACATCTCGTAAATCTGAAATTAATTGTTCTTGAGGCATTCTTCTTTGGGGAGAATCGTCAACAGCATAATGTGATTTCCATGGCTCAATCAATTTTTTTAATCCCTGTTTTCTAAATGATTCAATTGCCACTATTTGTTGAGCATAATCTCTCGCGTGTTGTCCTAGATTATCAACAGAAATTTTATCCTGCATAATAAATAATCCATCTTCTTGGAGTGCACCATAAACAAGGGGAAAAACTTTTGCTCTTTGCCTTTTTGTCAAATTATGCAATACAAAATTTTCAGTTATAAAATCTACTTGCATTCCGATCAGATTCATTGCTTCTAAATATTTTATTAAATCAGCTTGTACAATCTGATTCCATTGAGGATTTAAATACTCTGCCAAATTTTTTCTTGCTCTTTCAATCATTAGAGGTGAACTATCAACTCCGAAAACGCATGCAGAATCTCCTACGGATTGTTTTCTTTCTATAACGCTCCTTAAAAATTCTCCACCGCCGCAACCCAAATCTAATCCTGTTTTAGGCCAGTTAGGAGAAAATAAAAGAGCTAGTCTTTCTAAAACTACCTTACTTGCTTTATCTTGATTGGGACATAAAACAGCCATTGCCTCTTGATATCTTTCACCCATTATTCCTTCGTAATCATTAGGCCTTTTCATTTCCTAGCCTCCAATAAAATCAAACTCGGCTGTTCCAGCCAATCCTGCAAAAAGAGCTCCTTTCCTGTAATCTATATTCCTTTGAAACCAATTAGCATTTGTCATCTTAGTTTCTCCCCCATTTTGTTCTGGTTTAATTTCCATAATTAATACATAGTTTATACATATTTAAACCTTTCTATTTGTTACTACTTTATAAAGACATTAAGAATCTTTGTCCGAACATAGTTATCTTTTTAATCCCCACTTTCTTAAACAGATTATGGAAAAGAAGGCAAGGATAGGAAAGTTTAAAGCAGAGAGAGAGAAAAGATTAATTACCGCAGCATTGCCATATATTAATAACATTCCTCATTTGGGCCATATTGTGGGATCACATTTACCAGCAGATATCTTTACAAGATTTTGTAGGTCTAGAGGGTATGAAACTCTTTTTGTTGGTGGAACAGATGAACATGGCTCGACAACTGAAATTGCTGCAAGTCAGTGTGGGGTTGATGTTAAAACCTTCGGTGATAAAATCTACAAGGAACATAAAAAAATTTATGATTGGTTTTGTATTTCTTATGATAATTTTTCAAGAACGACCAAACCAGTTCATTATGATACCACACAAGAATTCTTTAAAAAGATTGAAGAAAACGGCTATATTAAAGAATCCACTATGAAAGTTTTTTATTCTCCCAAGGAGAATAGATTCTTACCAGATAGATATATTATCGGAACATGTCCTAAATGTGGATATGAAAGAGCAAATGGAGATCAATGTGAAAAGTGTACTGCTGTTTTAGATTCATTACAACTTGTTCATCCAAAATCTCTTATATCTGGAGATAGTCTGGAAATAAAAGATTCTAAACATCTGTTTTTGAGATTGGATAAAATTAGTAAGGATCTTGAAAAGTGGATTAAGAAACAAAAGATGTGGAGAAGTCAGGTGAGTTCTCTTGCGATGGGTTGGATAAAGGAAGGCCTTAAGGAGAGGTGTATTACACGAGACTTAAAACATGGTGTACCTGTTCCGTTTAAGGGATATGAAGACAAAGTTTTTTATGTTTGGTTTGATGCACCAATCGGATATGTTTCGGCTACAAGAGAAATTTCTCCCGATGATTCATTTTGGACTGGAAAATCAAAAATTTATCATTTCCTAGGAAAAGATAATATTCCATTCCATACAATCTTTTGGCCTGCAATACTTCTCGCTAGGGGTGGAATAAATTTACCATATAATGTGATTGGACTTCAGTATTTGAATTATGAGGGTGGAAAGTTTTCTAAAAGTCAGAAAAGAGGAGTTTTCTGTGAGAAACTTCCTCAGAGTGGAATTGATGTGGATTTAATGAGAGCATACTTGACTTTTGTTATTCCAGAAACAGGTGATACAGAATTTAAGTGGGATGATTTTCAGAAAAGGGTAAACGCAGACATCATTGGAAATTATGGAAATCTTGTAAACAGAACTATAAACTTTATATCTAAGAGACTTGAAGGAGAAATAATAAAACCTAAAGATTCTGAATTAACTAATTTGGATAAAGAACTTTATGAATTAATAAAAGAAAAAAGCGAAAAGATAACGGAGCTTCTGGAGAACTCAAGACTTAGAGAAGCTTTCTTTGAAATGCTTTTGCTTTCTAATGCTGGAAATAAATATTTTGATGATACAAAGCCATGGGAAATGATTCAAAAAGATGTTGATAAGATAAAACAAATTCTTTATAATTGTGCAAATCTTTGTAGAAGTCTTGCGATATTGTCCTCACCATTTTTGCCAAACACAGCACAAAAAATTTGGGAGCAGTTAAATCTTGATGGCAAAGTTGATGAAGCCGGAATCTGGGACAGTGCATCAGAAATTTTAATTGAATCAGGTCACAAAGTTAATGAACCTGAAATTTTATTTGAAAAAATAAGTGAAGAGAGTTTAGAGAAATTCAAAAAGATTGCTTCAGACACAACGGATGTTTCAGAACTTTTTGGCGTAATCCAGAAGAAAAATGAAATCAAAGAAGAAATAACAGGTATTGCAACAATGGGCGATTTGATTAAATATGAAGACTTTACCAAACTTGACCTGAGAGTTGGAACCATAATGGGTGTTGAAGATTTAGAGGGCGCGGATAAACTTTGGAAATTATCGGTTGATTTAGGAAGTGAAATTGGACAGAGGACAATCTGTGCAGGGATTAAAAGTCAATATTCCAAAGAAGAACTTATTGACAAACAAATTATTGTGATTGCTAATCTTGCACCAAGAAAGATGAAGGGAGTTGAATCCCAAGGAATGCTTCTTGCAGCTGCAAATTCGGATGATTCTAAGGTCGTTTTGCTTTCTCCTGAGAAGGGGATTGAAAATGGTAGTAAAGTAAGATAGATTCAATTAATTTGAATGGGGGATCTTCTAGATTATAAAAATAATTGCCCTGTTAAATGTTAGCTTCAAAAATAGATATGATTTCAAGACCATATTGAAAGAACTCTAAAGGTCCCATTTTTTGAGAGTAAAGAATATACTAAGATATAGTCATACTTTTAATGGGCTTTTTGTTGTATTTTTTATGTCAGAAATAACCACTCCAGAAAACAAGAGAGTTAGGGTTAAAATTCTAGACTATCAAAAGGCTCGTGAATATGATCTTGAACTTAGAAAGAGGGTTCACAAGAGGAAAGGGATTTATGTAATTAGAATCTATGATACAAACGGAGAATCTGAAAAAGTTTATGGAGATTTTGATAGGGAGAACTATCTTGCAGTGAATCCCTACTGGTTTGATGACATCAACCGAGAAGTTTCATTAGAAGAGAAGGAATCAGAAGATGCGAAAGAGGATCTTGCTTCGATAACTGATGAGATTGCAAGACAAATGATTGTTGACTTTTTGCCATTCAGATCTTCAGTTAGTGAACTGTTTACTCACTGCTGGTTCGGACAGGGCAGAAGCGCAGGTACTGGAATTGCTTTTAATGAGCTTTTTGAATTTGGTAATGATCCTGAAAGGCTAAAGAAAGCATTTCCAAGATATAATAAACTTGTTTATGATAAGATTATGAATCAGGGAAGAAAAATAATTTAGAATGGAGATATGAAACTGAGGCTACCAGTCCTAAAAAATTCTTTTAGAATTACAGAAATTAGGAAAATTTCTGTCTCTTCAACGAACTCCTTTTCTTTCACAAAGAAAAGCTCCTCCCAACCAAAAGAAACTCCGGTTAGTTGAAGTGACCTCGAAGAGGTTCTCGCACCTCCTTGGTGTTTGAACCTAGACTTTATAATCCAGAAAATAATAAATTTTCTGTCTCATTCAAATTCTCAATCCATGAATTTGAAGATGATGGTAGAATTATTATATCTCCTCTAGAGATATAAAAATGAGGCTACCAATCCTAAAAAATTCTTTAGAATTTTGGGGAACTTCAACCTCTTATGGTAACGGTTGAAGTGATTTGAACCTAGACTTTATAATGCTGGTAGCATCGAGGTGTTTAATTCCATTAAACACCTATATGAGGCTACCAGGATTTGAACCTGGGACCCCCGCCTTATCAGAGCGGTGCGCTACCGGGCTGCGCTATAGCCTCATTGTTAAAAAATTCACGAAAAATCCATTTATAAAAGTTTAGTATCTAGTTTTTTATCTGTATTAGAACTTTATTGTCTTTTACTACATATTTCAAAACTTCGAATTTTAAAGGGATTGTTTTTATATAACAGTTATCTCTAGAATAGGCTCTAACTTCTAGGCTATTTTCTAGTCTAATTATTGCAACATCTTTTTTTGTTTTTACTCCTGGTGTTTCTATTTCATAGATTATGCCCTCTGGAAGTCTTCGAATCTTTGATTCTGCAGAAATAATTGGAAGATTTTTTCTTCTTTGTTTTTCTTCTTCATCGATTGGTTCAAATTCTATTAGTTCTGGACCCCTTTGTGTTTGTTTAGTTACTCTTTGAACAGGCATTCCGGTAGAAAAACGTATCTCTATTCCTCTTTTTTCACTAGATTCTCCTAAATCCATGTTTTGTAGTTCTTTTGAAAGTTGTTTTGTAATTTGATTTATCATTCCCCCAAGTGGACCGCCGATCATTGAAAGGGGATTTTGGACCTCATTATTTTTTACTTCATCATCTAGACCCAACATCCCATAATCTGCAGGATTTAGCTTTTTTGTAGGCTTTCCGCACCAAGGACAAAATTTGAAGCTTCTATCAATCTTCTTCTCACAATTAGAACAATTTTTCTTTAACATTTTACCTCTAGAAAACTAGTTATTTTTCATTTAAATAGCTTTTTATTTCAGAAACATCTCTTAAAACTGTTTTTGCTCCGGCTTTTAGCAGTTCGCTTTTTTTTGTGTATCCGGTTAAAACACCAATAGAATCCATTCCAGCATTGTTTGCAGCTATAATATCAAACAAAGAATCCCCCACCATCAAACATCTTTTGGGAATTGTTTTTAATTTCTTTGCGACGGAAAGTAATTGATCTGGCGCAGGCTTTCCTTTTTCTACATCATTGATAGTTACAATTGCCTTGAAAAAATTAAAAAATTCTTTTTTTACGGAGTACCTTGCAGTTACCCTTGAAGACCCTGTTGCAATTGCAAGTTTATAATTTTTCTTTAGTTCTTTTAGGGTTTTTTCTACGCCTGAAAAAATAATGTCATTTTCTCCCAATGATTTGAAATAATGATATCTTCTTTCTTCTCGTACATCTTCTATTTTTCCTTGAAATGGATAAACTTTTTTTATGTTCTCTAAAATTTTCTTGGTTGAACTCCCCATAAATTCTTTTAAAGTTGAATCTCGCATACTAACTCCGTGCTCTTTTAGTGTATCCTTGAAAGCCTTGAAATGGAGAGACATAGAGTCGATTAAAGTTCCATCCAAATCAAATATTATCGCGTCGTATTTTTTCATCTCTTTTTTCATAATTATTATTTGAATTTTAGGTTTTTAATACTATTTGTTTGTCTTGGATATCTTCCATAACATCTCAAATTGTTTTCTATAACCTTCTGAGATCTTTTTGTTTTTTATTAACACTGCAAATGGGTGCTCTTTGTCCCATAATATTATTGCAACTTTTTCTCCAAAGATGTTTATTGCTAGCTGAGATGAATAATCTTCCGGAAGTGTTCTGATTTCACTTAAAGAAACTTTTCCCAATTTAGAATTTTTATCAACAAGAATTTTAGCTTTTATTTTGCTTTTTACTCTTGTTTTATCAAACCAATTAAAATAAAATGGGAACAGTTTATAAGACTCGCTTGATGCACCAAGTATTAGGATTTCAGATTTATCTGCAAGTTGTTCTTCAAAAATAGATTTTAATCCCTCCTTTCCTTTAAAAAAACGCGTGTCCTCCCTTTGTTTTTCTTTGGAAGAATTGAAAATGCTCATCAATTCTGGGAGTGAATTCTCAAGATGGTTCTCTTTTTCTTTAATCATTTCTGTCAATTTTCCAGGGCTTGATGCACTAAATACCTTTTTTCCGTTCTCTAGTATATAACCAATAAGGCCCTTTTTTATTAAACGATCTATGGAATCATAAACCGTTCTTCTGTGTAAACCTGTTCTTCTTGAGATAACTCCAGTGGAACGAGAACCCATTTCTAACAAAGCTAAATAAATTTTAGATTCGTTTTCAGATAAACCAAGGGATTTTAATGTGTATTTTATCTCCATATTGGATTGTGTGTTCTTAATAAATTTTAATTATCTTTTTTTGAATTAATAGGTATTTTAAATTAGTGGAACTATATAAAGATTGTGGTGATATTTATCACCCTATAAATCTAAGTAGTCGATTGAACTTGATTTTATATGACAGACAAAAAAACATTTTTTAAAGAGAGAACAAAGGCTGAAATTTTGAAGCTAGAATTAGATAATCATCCTAATGGTGAGGGGCTTGTTCAAAGGATTCTTGATTTAAGAGCCCTAGAGGGTTTAGTAATTGATTTTCCAATAACCCTTAGAAGATTTTTTAAAGGAAATTTAAACTGCGAGGAAGCTTCTAGGAAGTGTTACAAACATGGACCCTTAATCTCATTGAGTCAGCCAAGAACCCAAGGCCAAGCTTATGACTGCAAAGAAATTCCCCTAGCAATTAGAAAGAAAGATTTCTCAGAACTTGAAAAAATGAATGAATCAGATATAAATTTTTTAGGATATAGTTTTTATCCAGTTCAAGGAGAAAAAAGAAAAAGGGTTGTACCCTTTGTTTGGATAGTAGAAGGAGCAAGATTATTTTCCTATGCCGAAAATATGGCTGGAGGAATAACTATCGAGCCATATCCAGATTCTGCAAGAGTCAAATATGAAGGAGCAAGTATTGTTTGTGCTGTGCCTTCTAGGACACCTAAGAAGGGAAGGTATAAAATTAAACTTAAACATTTTCCTGTTGAGGGCAGTACTGAAAGAAGAGCTGTCGCTTGGAGCGTTATTTCAGATTCATCTCAAGAAGATGTCCCCCATAGAATTTATGACATTAGATATACTTATGAGGATGCAAGAGAAGGAAGCGATATATTTAGATTTTATCCGCATGATATTGCAGCATATTATTCTGTGATAAAACATTTTGCGAAAGAGCATAATTGGACCCCCCTTGAAATGTCTCCCATTGCATTGCCATCTAGAAAGACTTCAGAATTCTACAATCTTTTAAATAATAATGTTCTTGTTTTTGATCCTACACTAGATTCTAAGGACCAATTAAGAAAATTGCATATTGATGAAAAGAGTATCATGATTGCAAGAATGATTGGAGTCTATGGGCATGATGCAACAATGTTCGCAGATGGTTCTCGCGATGGGAAGTTACAAGATTATAATTAGAAGGTTTGATTTGAGAATTATAAGAGGAGATAGAAAATAGGGTTACCCTGTTCACAAAATGCATCTCACAGCTTACATTAGTTGATCTTATTTGCTCGAAGCGTTTTGCTCAGCTCAGAAAACAAGAAATTTTCTGGGACTCTCATTCTCCTTGAATAGAATGAAAGTATTCTAAGGTTCAAATCCGAAATAATGGGATTACCCGGATTTGAACCGGGATCTCAAACACCCCATGCTTGAAGGCTACCAGGTTACCCCATAACCCCATAGATATTGTTTGAATAATTTTGTAGTTTAAAAAGATGTGCAATAAAATCTTTGGGAATTAACGCTCGATACATCTTGAAGAAACAATAGTGTAGTTTCCATAAATTTTTAGTCTGTTGATATTATCTCCTTCTCCTCTTACAGCCCACTCCTCTTCTTCTATCGGGCTTAGCTCTAAGGAGATGGAATAAACCTCTTTGGACGTCTTTCCGATTGTTCCATCTGTACTTATTTGTTGAACGGAATTATTATAACTAAGGCCATCACAATACATATAATTTATATTCTCTCCTTCGTTTTTACCTTTACGGCAGTCTGGACCGAACATGTTTAGGTAAGGAGTCATAGGGCTCATAGGATCACGATCAACATACAAATCTGTTCCGTCTTTCCAATTTGAAAGGATTACATAGCGATACTCTAAACTTTCAACTGAACCGGCCCATCCTTCTGCTTCATAAATAGTTATTTTCTCTGGGAGAATTTTCTCTGGGCAACTTAAGGTATGAGCATTATATTTTATATCATTTATACCCTTATCTATGTTTTCTGCAGTTTGGATAAACTTGCTTCTAAAAAAGAAATCATTACTGATAATATAATAACCTGTAGCCAATATCAAGAATATTATGACTAGTGTCCAACCAAACGCATTTGCTTTTTCATTTTTCATTTTCTACACTGTTTCTCATGTCTTTCTGCTTTTTCTTCAGAATCAAATTCCTTTCCACATTTTTCACATTCGTAAATATCCTTGATATCCTTGTTTTTCATAAGAATAACAAAAGCCGTGATTATCCCAACTAAAGCAACTAAGGAAACACCATAAAAAAAGAGGGGCATTGTTAACATGACGTCCATAAAAGAAGCATAAACAATTATTCCAATACATGCATATATTAACCCTGTCGTGAATTTATTCTTTCTAACAAAGTGTAAACCTTTACTAAAGAACACCATTAAAATTAAGAGCAATGATGATACAAAGTAAATTATGCCCACGCTGTGTATCCAAGTAGGTATATCCTCAAAAAAGATATTCCCTTCGTTTCCTAAACTGACTAGAAGATATCCATAGATTAAAGTTAATAAGATTTGTACTATAAAAAGTCCCTTAAAAAACTTATTTTTACTATCTACCATATATAAATTAAAAATCTAAAATTTATAAATGTTACGCCTCTGTAACCCTTTGTTTTAAATAATTGTTACGCTCTTGTTATATGAAAAAAGAGCTTAGACTTGAGATTTTTTTAAAAAGAAGTGATTTAAGAAAAAAAGTCTGGGAAAGTTTAACTAAGCCGAAAATGGCTATAGAAATTTCTAGAGAATTAAAGAAACATAGAAGTGCTATTAGTAGAACTCTTTTAGATTTTGAAAAGGCGGGTTTTGTAAAATGTGTAAATCCTGAAGATAGCAGTTTTAGGCATTATGTTAAGAAGTAATCGATTCCTACATTGGGGTGTCACAGGAAGAGGCTAAATCAAGAAAGAGGGTTATGATAGAAGGTTTATGCGCGGTGCGGGAATCGGACCCGCATCTGAGCCTTTTTCCGCCCCCAAATCTTAAAACAGAATGTTTTAACACATTTAGTTTCTTTGATTTAGAGAAACTTTCTTTTTTAAAGAAAGTAACTCTTGGGAAGGCTCTATACTACCACTAT
>CAZLFJ010000018.1:0-13548 GCA_964558795.1 Candidatus Woesearchaeota archaeon
TTAAGAAAAAGATATTTGGACATAATAATGAATCAGGAAATTAAAGAAATGTTCTTAAAAAAACAAAAGTTCTGGAGCACAATTAGAAACTTTTTGCTAGAAAGAGGATTCTTGGAAGTTGAAACCCCTATACTAGAAACTTCCGCAGGAGGAGCAGCAGCAAATCCTTTTGCAACACACCATCGTGCACTTGATTTAGATGTATATCTTAGAATTTCAATGGGCGAACTTTGGCAGAAAAAACTTCTTGTTGCAGGTTATGAAAAAACATTTGAAATTGGAAGACAATTTAGAAATGAAGGCATGGATGCAGAACATTTACAAGATTACACTCAGATGGAGTTTTATTGGGCGTATGCAGATTTTAATGATGGAATGAAACTAACAGAAGAATTATACAAAGAAATCGCAAAAAATACTCTAGGCACATTAAAATTCAAATATAGAGAATATGACATAGATTTAGAAAAAAAATGGGAGATATATGATTACGAAGAATTAATAGAATCTAAAACAAAAATAAATATTTACAAAGCAACTAAAGAAGAAATTCAAAAAAGACTAACAGAACTTAAAGTTGAATTTGATCCAAAAGTAGACAAATGGAGAATGGTAGATATCTTGTGGAAATATTGTAGAAAACAACTTTCTGGCCCTGGATTCTTAGTAGGTCAACCAGTAGAATTAACACCTCTTGCAAAAAGAAGTAGAACAGACCCTAGAAAAGTAGAACAATTTCAAATAATTATTGCAGGCTCAGAAATTGGAAATGGTTATTCAGAATTAAACGATCCTCTAGATCAAGAAGAAAGATTTAAAGAACAAATGAAAAATAAAAATGCTGGAGACGAAGAAAGCATGGATCACGATGAAGGTTTTGTTGAAGCACTAAAATACGGCATGCCTCCCGCTTGCGGTTTTGGATTTTCAGAAAGATTATTTTCTTTTATGATGAATCGCCCAATAAGAGAAACAGTTATCTTCCCTCTGATGAAACCAATTGAAGCAGAACCAAAAGAAGATAAAAAACAAGCTAGTAAGAAATGATTGAAACAATAATTCAAATCCTTATAGAAATATTTTTATTTGTCGCATTATTTTTAGAATCTTTCCCGCTCTTTGGTGCACTAGTTCCGGGTGGAGCCATTTTAATATTCATAGCTGGAATGTTCTCAAAATTTGGAACATTAAATGGGATTATTACCCTAACTGTTTGTATTGGCGCATCAATCTCTGCAGATATATTTGGATATTGGATAGGAATAACCAAGGGAGATAGATGGGTAAATAGATACTCCCGATTCCTTTTAATAAAAAGTAGTTTTATATATGCCATAGCAGAAAAACTGAAGAATCATCCAAAAAAGGCACTAATACTTGGAAAATTTAATCCTGCAACAAGATCAATTATGCCCCTCTTAGTAGGAATAAAAAAAATTAAGTGGGAAAATTTTATAATAACTTCGATAATTTCTAGTATAATATGGGTAACAACATTCTTCTTAATAGGATTTGCATTTGGAAAGGGAATAGGAATAATTACCTTTTTAGGAAAATTAGCTATAATAGTAACCTTTATATCCTTTCTATTAATTTATTTTGTGTACCTTATTAGGCAAGCAATAAAAAAGAAAAATGGGAATAATAAACAAAGCAAAAATAAAAGAAATAACTGAATTTCAAGTATCCGAAGAATTCTTAATAGAACTTGAAAAACAAGCAGAAGCTCTAATAAAAAGAGCAGAAACCAGAGCAAAAGCAAATTCCAGGCATACACTAATGGATAGAGATTTATAATTTTAGAATTTAACTAAAAATCTCTAAAACATTATTTTGGAATAGTCTTCATTCCAATAGAAAGGATTCCAAGTTCACATTCTCTTAAAACACTTCCTTCCCTTCGGGTTGTTCTACAAATAGAAACATAGGTTGAATATCTTTGGACTTCAATCTGTCCACTATCGTAAACATCGTAATAATTACAATTAAGTGTTGGACATTTAATCTCTCCAAGAACAGAAAAATCTGAATTTACCTTATAAACCCTAATAGAGGCAATAGGCCAAAAGTTTTGATATAAGCTAATATAATTTTCTCCACCCAAGATATATAATTTATCCTCATCTAAACAATAACTACTCATATCATCGCAACTAAATTCGGGCATTTCTGACCAAGCAGAAAGAGCCGCAATAGCTTGTTCCTTTTCAAGATTTTGTGCAGAAGATCTTAAATCTGCAAGATTCATCTGAAGAAAAAACAAAGCAACAAGTGTAAAAAAAATAAAAACTGCCACAAGCATAAAAGCCATCTGCTGAATTTTAAACTGAGCTTTTTTAAAAAACATTATGACCACAAACGACACTGACCGTCAGCCTCCTTTTCAGAAATCAATTTTGTAGCAAAATAAATATCACCTAAATCTCCAGAAGATAAAGAAGTACTAGCATCGAAACTAACCTCTTCAAGTTCACGAAGATCAATTCCAAGATTACTATTACAATTCCTAGAACTCATATAAGAGGATTTTTCGATGTATAAATTCGCAAGGATTGACTGCCTATATAAAAATCTTTTAACATTGCATAGATAATCATCTGAACTTGAGAAGATAGCAGGATAAAGAAGATTACCAGCATACTCTAAACTATTCCCATCTTTTTCTACAATACCTACCTCAAACTCATTATTACAAAAACGAGGATTAGTGCATCTGGGTAAAACAGTAATATCACATTCTGTTCCATGACTAAAACAAACCCTAATAGATTCCTCTGTACAATTCATATGACCGAATTGAGCTTGAGAACCAATAATGGCAAGATCCTTTCTAATACCTTCAAATTCTTCAATACCAATAAAACAATATTCCCTAGAATCCATGATTATAGCATCAGCAACTCGAAAAGCAAAATGAATTGGAAATGAAAGAATATAGAAATTCTTTCCAGGATGTTCTGAGAAAAAGAAATACTTATTTGTAACTCTAATTGAAGTACCAAACATTTCAAAATCACTATTGGCCCTCTCAAGAGTCATTACAGAAATTTCATTAAAACCAAAACCATCTGCAAAGCAAACATTATCAATTAGTGTATCTTTCTTGAATTTAATGGTGGACTTCTTTCCAGAAGCAAAACCTGCTTGCATTGGTTCAGTGATTAAAGAAAGAGCCTTGGCAACCTCACTGTCCTGAGTATTTGAGGTTGTTTTTCCATACCTCACAGCTCCGATTATGGCTAAAATAAGAACTGCAGTTCCAGCAATAACTGCAAAGAGCCAAACAAAGTTAAAATCTCCTCTTTTCTTTAAATTCACCATATAGATAACACAAATATTGATTATTTAAAATCTTCCATTTTAGATGTCTGCAAAACTCTTTACAGAGACACTCTTATCGTAAATTCTTTTTGTCAAGACAAGTTCGTCATCAGAATAAACACAATAAGGATTTTTGGTTTTAGTAATCTCAGAAATATCTATTCGAGTTATTTTCTTGTAAGGGATACTACAAGCACTCTCTCCAGGTATTAAAAATACATTGACATCGTCAAGATAATAATCTTTTATTTGATCATAATCCTCTCCTGGATTTGTTATAGTAGCAGATAGATTAGCAAAGCAAACCTTTTCTATCGAACTAGGGAGAGATATCTGAAATTTTTTATTTTCTGTAGATTGAGATAGAAAAGCATTACTAATCTGCTTTTGAAAATCATCATAAAATCTTCCAACTTGAACACATTTACCATAATTCAAAAAGAAATTAATAGCATAAATAGCAGCGAATAGAAATACAGCAATTAAAATCACAGAAAAAATTACTCCAAAAGACATATTAATATCACCTTTCTTTTTAAGATTCACCATAAGAAAAACAAAACAAATGAGTTTATAAAAGTTTTCAAATATACTTTTTCCATTAGATTACAAACAAAGATTTATAATGTCTCTAGATATAATAAAAAAAGAGGTGAAAAATGTCTAACAAAGCAAAGGGTTCAAAAGCAGAAAGAGAATTATTCAAAATGTTTATAGACAATAATTATAGAGCCGTAAGGGTTGCGGGTTCTGGCACAATGGAAAATGCAGACTGCGATTTGCTCGCAGGAAAAATAGGCAAAAAATATGCAATTGAAGCAAAATCAACAAAAAGCCCAAATAAATATATTTCAAAAGAACAAATAGAGAACTTCATAATATTCTCAGAAATATTTCAATTAGCGCCCGTAGTCGCAATAAGATTTAACCGAGAAGGGTGGTTCTTTATAAATCCAAACCAACTAGAAGATTCAGGAAAGAATTTGGTAATCAACTTAAAGACAGCAAAAGAAACTGGAAAGAGGTTTTCACAATTTTTTGATTAGTATGAAAAGGCTAATTGTTTTTTTAGCTTTTATCATTGTATTTAGTTTTGTTCATGCAACCTGTTTAGAAAATCAAATAGATATTAATATTGCAACCATTGAAGAATTAGACAAACTTAATGGAATTGGACCTGCATATGCTCAAAGAATAATAGATGCAAGACCATTTATTAGCATTGAAGAATTAACAAAGGTATCTGGAATAGGTCCTGCAACATTAACCAAAATAAAAGATCAAGGTTTAGCATGTATTTCTTTAGATAATCTTGAAGAATCATCAGAAGACGAAACAAAAGAAATTGAAGAAGAAACTCTTGAAAATTTTGTTGAAGAAAACAATGAACCAATCAGTCTAACTCCTATAAAAATAAATTTAAACATTGCATCGGCCAAAGAACTTGAAAGAATCACAGGAATTGGAAAAGCAACCGCAGAACTAATAATAGATACTCGGCCTTTTTGTTCATTGGAAGACCTATTAAAAATAAAAGGAATCGGTCCAGCCAAATTAGATTCTATAAGGAATCAGGATATAGCGTTTGTAGAACCATGCGAAATAGAATCTGAATTGGAATTAGAATCTGAACAAGAAATTATAGAAGAAATCAAAGAAACTTCTCAAACAGAAGAACAAAAACCAACAGAAAACGTTATAAACCTCTCAAGACAACAAAAATCACAGGAGATAATAACTGGAAAAGTTATTTACCAGTCAAAAACTGAAGTGATAAGAAGGTATGCATTGCCTGCTTTTTCAGTTTTATTGGTTGTAATAATTTTTCTAATATTAAAAAATTAAAATGACAGAGAAAAAAATTAGAGCTGTAATGATTGTAGAAATTGCAGGTAAACCTGCAGAATATGTAAGAGAAAGTCTGGAAAATCATATAAATAAGCTAGATGGTGCTCCAAACCTAGAGATTATTTCAAAAAATTTCTCAGAACCAAAAAAATTAGAACAACAAGAAGCATATACTTGCTTTTCTGAGATAGATTTCAAGATATCCAATTTCCAAGAACTAACAAACCTCGTATTTGATTTTATGCCATCCTCAATAGAAATAATAGAACCTGGAAGAGTTGACATGGACTCTCAAGAAGCAACAATGCTTGTAAATAATCTCACTGGAAGATTACATAGATATGACGAAATTGCAAAACTTGCTCAATTCAAAATAAAACAACTAACCCAACAAATTGCAATGATGCAAATGAATAATAAATCTGCTCAAGAAACAAATATTAAAGAAAAAATAGAAATAAAATCTACAAAAAAAGAAAAACCCTCAAAAAGATCTAAATCTTAGAAACAGATTTTACCGCCTTGAATTTTTTGAAGATTAAATAACCTATTCCACCCACAATTGCTACCGCAAAAAATCCCCCAAGATAATTTTTTTTAGCAGGTGCATAAATCTCAGAATAATCCTTACAGACTCCTCCAACACAACAGTAACCTCCGATAGGCCTACCAATACCTCCAATACACTCTTGATTTATCAAGCACAGCTCCCCACCCAAATCTTCACAAGTAATATTTGGACTATCTGGATAAGATTCATTAACATCATAATCTTCCTCAAAAACATAAAAAGTAAAATAAAATGTCTGATTAGATTCATTAGAGATAAAAACAATCTTATCTGAATAAACTCCAGTTTCTTCTGAGAAGAAATCAAAATAAAATAAATTTTCTGAGAAAGGTTCTAAAGTAAAATTCTCAGAGAAGTCTATCTTTGAAAAATTAGATAAGACACCAAGTTCCAAAGATTCATTCAAATAATTCTCAAGTGTAATATTAAACTTGAAATTCTTATTTTTCACCAAATTTTTCTCAATATTTGAACTAGCAACTAAAAAGTAAACTAGATGATCCGAAGTATTTGATGAGTAATTATTCGAAATATTTATTTCAGTATTATTAGATAAATTAGTTTCATGAAATACCATAGGAAAAACTGGAACTTTAAAAGACCTATAGGACTGTATATCTAAATAAAAAAATTCGTTAATTCCTAAAACCTCAAAATTCTTAGAAACATTCGGAGTAAGGATGGTAGTATTTCCTTGTAAGCTCACTTCAATGTCTTCAGAACCAGAATTGACTAAAAAAATGGAAAGATTTGTTCCAAAAAGAATCCCAGGTTTTAAAGTTAGAACCTTAGAAGAAGCGTTACCAATGGAGATATTATGAAAAATTCTTTCAGACCTTAAAGAACCATTTGAAGAATATAACAAATCTCCTGTTTCTATTCTAAAATCTCCTTGTTTTGGAAAGATTATATAAAAAAAAGTAACATTATTTCTCCTAAAGACTCCCTTATCTAGGAATATCTCTCTTCTTCCCTCAAAAATTTTTAAATCATCTAAAATCAAATCGTTCTTTAGGTCTAATTCAATTTTACCAACGAAAGTCTCTCCAGCATGGAGATTCGAGTTAATTTCCTCAAAAAAATAAGAAGAACTTACAAAACCGAGAGTACAAAAAAACAGAATAAAGGGGAGTATCGACAAATTTTTCATAAATAAGATAAAGAAAAGCCGTTAATAAATGTTTTCATCTAAAATAATTATTTAGTCATTTCCTTGAGTTTAGAAAAAGTATCTTGGGGTTTTTGAGTAGATTGTGGAGCACCTTGGGGGGGCCTCTGAGGTGGTCTTTGCAAATTTTGTCCGGGAGGTAATGGTCTAGACATTGGCCTATTTAACGGGGGAAATCCAAGTCTTGGAGAAGAAGGAGGACCAAATGGAGGCCTTGGACTTGCAGGATTGTTTACAAGATCTTCTTTTGAGGAGCCCCTCTTCCGTTTATAATACCAAACCTTTATCCTATCCCTCATAACAATAGCAAGAATAATCAAAAGAATAAGGATTGCTAATAGAATCCATATCCAAAGAGGAATCTCTTTTTTTTCAGGAGTCTCTTTTCTTGCACAGCAAATCTGGTCCCCACTACAAGCAAAATCTGCTTCTTCCTGACTAGTTAAACAAGAATCTCTACACTGGTTACCTTCATCAGCACATTCGGTTGTCGTTGAAGGTGGCTCAACACAATTACTTAAACAACATGAGCCATCAGAAGAAGTCTTAACGGTACCTGAACAAACAAGACCCCCGCTACAAATAGTTCCTTGTAATTCTTGACAGCTTTTTACAGGATTAACGCTACAACACTTCTCAAAAGTTCCACTACAATAATAGTTATTAAAGAAATTGCCACCCGCAGCAGTACAATCATTGATTGTTGAACAGAAAAAGTCAGCAGCACTACAACCAGTTGTAGGAGAAATAATCTCATCAGGAATATTGGCAGATCTTTGTTCTATCGCCCAAAGAACAAAAGCAGTATCTCGAATATTTCGAGAATTCCAACAACCATTGCTATCTTGAGCAAGATTCCAAACCCAATCTTTTGCAGACTTAATTTGTTCCTGATTTTGTCTACCCATCGCAAGTAAAGCTAATGCAGTATCATAGACACTTCCATAAGCACTATTCTCTGCTTCCCAAAACTGAGAATTTTTTTGTTGTTGAATAATTTTGTTTCCATAAATAGAACTATACTCTAGAATTAGATAATTAAACGCAGCAGGAAAATATTCCTCATTGGAATCTTCTGCAGAAATCAAATAAGGAATATAGGGTTTAATATCATAAAGTTGATTTTTAAGAACTAATGTAGCCCACGCAGTATCTTCAAAATTACAACCTGAACCAGAACCAAAACATCTAGAATCAACCATTAAACGAACTTCGTTAGCTCCTGCAGTCCTTTTTGTATCTGAAAGAACATTGAGAATACTAGAAATTGGACTTTTATAATGCCATCCAGCAAAGAATTCTTTATTACAACTCATTACAAATTCTTTATCAAAACAACCTTCATCCAATCTGAGCCAGTAATTAGATTGAACAAAACTGAAACAAGGACCCACATTACCACTTAGTTTTTTATTTTCTTTAGCAGAAAAGGCATAATCTTCTTCGTCATATTTTAACCTACAATCTACATCGCCAACAGAATCCTGTTGTAAAAACCATTCAACATCACTCGCAGTTTTATTTTGTCTAGTAAGCCAAGATTCAAAATAGGTAGTATTTTTACCAACATGATTTAATGCCAAAATAGCCATAGCTGTTTCTTTTATACCACAATTATTGGAATCTCCAAAACAGCCCTCACTTTTGTTTTTCTTTAAAAGCTGATCAACACATTTACCGGTTATATTATCTGGTGAAGCAAGAATAGCAAACGAAAGCTGTTGAACAGTTGTCGCCCCAGAACAATCCGGTTTTAATTCGTTAACTAAACATTCAAAGGCCTTTTCAACCTTCGTCAAATTCTCAACGACAGAAGACACCGTACAATTCTGAACAAGAAAAGAATTTCCTCCGGAACAATTAGCGGGGCTGGAAGAAATAACTGTCCGGGTTTTAACCCCCGCATTACAACTACTCCATTCAGAATAATTAAAGGAAGTACAATTCTCAGCTAAAACAAATCCAGATAAAATTACAAAAGAACATACAAGAACAAATATCACACTCTTCATTTTCATGATTTTGTTAAGTTTTAACTATTTATTAAGCTTTCTCTTTTTTCTTAAGTTTTCCCTTGGCCTTAAAAATTTCCCTAACTGTGAAGTTTATAGGATTCTTCAATCCGTCTGTTTGGGAAAGAACTCCGAGCTCACTATAAACAGACTTATCATAATTTGGAGGAAGACGTTTATTTTTCATAGCCCAATCTATTTGTGCTCTAACATATCCATCCTTAAGAGGATTATAATTCTTTTTATTCCAATCCGAAATTTTTTCCTCTATGTAGTCTTGGGGAAGATTTAGAGAAGAAAAAAAAGAAACAAGAATTCCCAAAGCTCTTTTTCGTCCATCAGATTTTATACCTTCGAGAATCTTCAAAATTGTTGGAGGAAACATACGATCGCTAATCTTAACTCCAGATAAATCCAACTCAGTTCCATCATACTTTTTAGTTTTTTCCTGTTTTTTTTCAACCCAGTCAAGAGCATTTAAAAGAAGCTTTTTTGCTTCATCTTTCTTAGGTCTGGGATAGAATGGCCTAATTTTAATCTTTAGAGGATCTGCATCGGAGGGTAAAAATTTTTCCAAATCAGAAACATCAATTACTGCAGAACATAAAGCAGTTTTCTCATGCAAGGAGTATGGTGCCCTAAATAGGTGTCTTGGCGCTACAAGGATAATATCTACTGAATCAATTAGAGAAGAAGTCTTAAGTTTTCTTTCAAATTTTTCAGGACTTTTTTTTGAATTATCTTTATTACTAGCAAAAAACACCTGCTCTTCCCCCATCTTAGTCATAGCTGTTGAACAAACATTACATCTCATAATCTTTCTTTTTGATTTGACTGGAACCATCGAAACCATATGAGACCTACAATTGGGACATTCATACTCTGAGATTTTATCTTGTACAGCAAGTTCCCCCGTCGGAATATAAGTTACCTCAAATTCCATTTTTTCCCCGGGTCTTGTTAAAGCAATAATTTCCTCATTTAGTTTGTCTTTAATAAGAGAGTCAATGTAACCTGCGATAGCTCTTGGCCATTCAGGAAACATATCTTTAGTCTTGATACCATTTATCTCCTCCGGAAAGGCTGTCCAAGGAACGATTAAATGAAATCCCTTAGAACCCGAAAACTTTATCCCAAAATTTTCAATACCACTATATTGTAAAGCCCTAATAATAAGTTTTGCAGCAATCTTAGAATAATCAAGATATTTGGAATCTATATCTATAAGAAAATCCCATCCAGAACGAATCTCATTATATTGTGCCGGATTCATGTTTGTATCAATTCGCATAGGATCTGTCCAAATCTCCTCAGAACAATGGAAACTAGTAGCACCTGTTTTAACTAGGGAAATAATATCTGAGGGATAATCTAAAATATCTGGCCGCTTTCCAAAAAATTCCCGATTAAAATTGGGGACAGTTTCTCGATTTTTACAAAAACTAAAAATGGTCTCTTGAACATCTTTTCTAGAATAATAAGATAGGGCTATAAGATTTATCTTTGTAAGAGCTTTTTTTGGTTCCATATAATAATACCTAAAGACTAGTTTAAATAAATTTGTTTGTTCAAAAGCAAGAACAACAATCCTTATAAATGGTGAGACCCATTAAATAATAACACAAGGAGATAAAATATGAGAGTGAATCTAACAAGTCCAAAGAAATTAATCGATGCAATATCACTAATATCTGAGATAGTAACTGAAGTGAGATTAAAATTTTTAGAAGAAGGATTATCAATTGTAGCAGTAGATCCAGCAAATGTTGCAATGGTAATATTCAAAATGCCAAAAGAAGCATTTTCATCCTATGAAACTGAGAAAGATATTTTGGGAATAAATCTAGATGACTTCAAAAGAATTTTAAAAAGAGCTTCAAACTCTTCTTCTATAAACTTTGAAACCGAGGAAAATCAGTTAAAAATTTCTATAGTTGATAAGTCTAAAAGAACATTTACCCTTTCCCTAATCGATACAAGTTCAGAAGAAAAAGGCGAACCAACACTAGATTTTTCATGTAACATTGAAATGGATTCCACCGATTTGACTCAAACGGTTGAAGATTGTTTTGTAGTAGCAGATTCATGCGCATTTATTTCGAAAGCTGGTGAATTTACCATAGAAGCAAAGGGAAGTATAAACTCTGCAAAAAACGAGTTTTCAGGAGATTTTGTGAAAATATCGGGGGACGGAAAATCAAAATACTCACTAGAATACCTAATGAAATTTATAAAGGCTTCAAAAATTGCAGATAGAGTAAATTTAAGATTTTCAGATAATTACCCCTTAAAATTGGAATTTGCTGGAGATCAAATGGGAATAGCATTCATTCTAGCACCAAGAGTTGAAAACGATTAATTATTAATCAAAATTAAAAGGAACATTTTTAAATCTTGAATACTTAAAACTTATATGAAAAAAGAGACAAAGATAGATATAAAAAAAATTGAAGAAATTTTGATTCAGACAGGAATTGAAATTGCTAAAAAAGGAGAGGGTGCATTATTTGTTGTAGCAGATAAATGCAAGTATAAAAAACTTCTAAAGCAAAAAATAGACAAATTCTCAATTTTTGAGAGTGGCGCACAAAAGCTTTTACTTTCAATAGCAATGATAGATGGAGCAGTAGTAATAAACAGCTCAGGAGAGGTAGTCCAATACGGAGCAAAATTAGAGTCTAAGGGTGTTTTCAAGGGATATGGAACAAGACATGCGGCAGCATATTCTGTATCAAAGGATAAAGGAGTTACTGCAATTTTAGTTTCACAAGAAGAAAAAAAGATAAAAATATTTAAGGAAGGAAAGGTAATTGTCCAAGTAGACGCATTACAAAAAGGAGTAGAGAAACAGATTTCAAAGGCAAACCAACTACTAGAAAGTATAGGCGTGGGGACACTATCAACAATAGGAGTATCTGCACTCGCCCCAACACTAGGAATAGCAATTGTTCCGGGAATAGTGCTATTTGGAGCACCGTATTATATTTTTAAGAAATATTTCAAAAAGTGAGACAACCAAAGAGTTTTAAACTTTATTTTATTCGATAAGACATGAAAAACAGTTCTCTAAAGGCATATGAAACAGATTCCTCGCAATTGGTTGGAAAGACTGAAGAGGTATATAATCCAAAAGAAATAACCGAACTAGTGAATATGGTTAAGAAAATCCCCCAGTTTACAATACGAGCTGGAGGAACAGGACTTGCAGGAGGAACAATCCCCCTAAATCAACCAGTGATTGACCTATCAAAACTTGATAAGATCTTAGATTTTAATAAAGATAAAAAAACAGTCACAATTGAAGCAGGAGTTATCCTAGATGATTTACAAGACTTTCTAAAAAAGTATGATTTAGAATTCCCAATAAATCCCTCATCTCATGCAATATGTACTATTGGAGGAATGATTTCTACAAATGCAGTTGGAAGCAGAGCAATAAAATATGGAAGAACCTCCGATTGGGTCATGTGGATAGATGTAATTAACCCTAAGGGAGAGATAGAAAGGAAAAACAAAGCAGAGCTCTTGGATTATTCTGGAATGGAAGGAGTTACCGGAATAATAATAACTGCAGGACTAAAATTATCTGAAAAAAAAGAAAGAACTCTTGAATTAATCAAAATAAAAGAACTAAAAGACGTAATTCAAAAAGTAAAAGAATTAAAACAAAACGCAGAAGTTTCGATGATTGAATTTTTAGATATGGCGGTATCAAAACTTGTTGGATTACCTGAAGAATATCACTTGTTTGTAGAATTTGAAAAGGATGGAGAAAAAGGATTAGAAAGTTACAATATAAGAGATAGGGTTTATCCAAAACTTGCAGGTGCAGGACATATAAGAATTGAAGATCCAAAAGTCATGCTAGATAAGGCTCAAATACTTCTAGAATGGTTAGAAGAGAATAAGATTCCCACATATGGACATATCTCTGTCGGCATATTACATCCATGTTTTTCTAAAAGACAAGAGAAACTAATTCCAGAGATGATGAGGCTAGTAAAAAGAATAAGCGGACAAATAACTGGAGAACATGGGATAGGTTTATTAAAAAAAGAATATGTGGACCCAAATGATAAAAAGATTCTTATCAACATTAAAAAAAGACTGGATGAATCGAATAAATTCAATCCTGGAAAGGTAATATAATGGCTAAAATGGGATTTAAACAAGCAAAAGAATTCCTAGAGAACATTAAGGAAGAAGATCGTATTGTAATTTTTGTTCATGATGACCTAGATGGCCTTGCATCTGGAGTATTATTTTATGATTTTTGCATGGAAAAAAATTGCAAAGAAGTAGAAGTACATACAATTCACTATGGTTCAAACAAGATTTCAGATTTTGATATAACCGGCAAAAATAAAGTTCTAATAGCAGACCTTGCACCTGGAATGGTACAAAAGGAGCTTGAAATAATATCTCAAAATAGGGACGTATTCTATACAGATCATCATCCAGATGACGGAATCATTATTCCAAACAATGTGTTAGAATATAGGACAACAAGCCAAGGATATATCCCCTCATCTAGAACAGTATATGAACTTTGCGGAGGAAAAGAATGGTTATCTATAGCAGGAATAATCTCTGATAGTGGAGAAAAGTATGATATAAATCATGAATTC
>CAZLFJ010000019.1:0-12188 GCA_964558795.1 Candidatus Woesearchaeota archaeon
GACTTGAAATCCAGGCCCTTCGGGGCTCCCCAGTTCGATTCTGGGAGTGGGCGTATCTAATTAAGAATCGAACTTTCGATTACCTCAACATCCCTCAGAAGATGTTGGGTGATCAGAAAATTTCCTATTTTCTAGAGCTGGGAGTGGGCGTGCAGATTAATCGCAAGATTAGACATCAGGGCACGAGTAATTTTTTTCGAAAAATTCACTCGTTTCTTTAAAGTTGAATGGAAAAGATAAAATTTATTTTTTGTATAATCATCTCAAAACAATTGGTTCAAATTCCTGGAAATATTTTAATGAATCTTTTAGTTTATCCTTACTTTCCGAATACATTGTTATTATTTTTTCTCCCTTTGAGATTTTACCCAGTTTCTTATGTAAATAAACTCCCGCAGTCTTAGTTTGTGGAGCTCCAAGGATTCTACAAAGAAGATTTATTTTTTTATTATTAATGTATCTAATCTGTCCATCGGCGCTCGCTGCAAAAGTCTTAGAAAATTTTGCGAGTTTGATTTTTTTTATTCTCTCTTCAAAATCCTCTTTTCCGTTCTGGGCATTAATAATTTCTTTAAATTTTTCATATGCCTTGCCAGACTCAAGAATTTCTCTAGCTTTCATTTCATAATTTTTAATTCCACATAATTTCATCAAGCAAGAAGAAAGATAAATAGATTTTTCTTTTAGATCCTCGGGTCCGTCCCCTCTAAGAACATTTAATATATCAATCATTTCAAGAACGGGTCCAATTCCATTGCCTATTGGTTGATCTCCCTTGGTATATACTGCTTTAAGTTTAATCTTAAATTTTCTACCAATCATCTCAAACTTTCTTCCAAGTTTTTTTGCTTTTTCTATATTGCCCATTTTTCCCCCACCATAGGGTATATCTATCAATACATGATTTGATCCTGCAGAAATTTTCTTGGACATTATGGATGCTATTAGTTGAGGTTCCACGTCCAAATTTAGTAATCTCTCTACATGGATTATTTTATCATCTGAGGGGGAAAGATTTAATGAACCATTCCAAACAAGACATGCGCCAGCCCTTTCTACAATACTCATCAATTCTTTTTGGGAGAATTCTACCCTTGAAATAGTTTCAATTGTATCTGCAGTTCCTGCTGCAGAGGTGATTGCTCTAGAAGAAGTTTTTGGAAGAGTAAGTCCAGCACATGCACAGATTGAGACAACAAGGGGTGTTGTTCGATTTCCTGCAATTCCCCCAATACAATGTTTATCTGCAACAATCTTTTTATTTATACTTAATTTGTTCCCTGTTTTGATCATTGCTTGGGTCAACGCGATTAATTCTCTCTTAGACATTCCATGATTTTTTTCTGCCGAAATAAAAAATGCAATCTCAGATTCCGTAAGATTATTTTGTGATATTTCTGATATCAATAATAGGATCTCTTTATCTGTCAATCTTTCACCAAGAAGCTTTTTCTTTATGATTTGTCCACCCAAAAAAGCATCTGCGGGAAAGACATCTACCGAAGAGCCGTTTTTTATTTGAATAAATGAAAGAATTTCTTCGGATAATCCAATTTCATTCTCTTTTACTAGTTCTGAAAATATATCTACAACAGCATAAAATTTCTTACTTAGATAAAGAAGACCCACACGTTCATTAACATGTACATTTAGATTTTTAGCTGTCGCTGGGGAAAGTATAACTACTGGCCTTCCAGCTAACCACCTCAAATTTTTTGCTTTCAATTTCATGCCTTGAATAAATCACCGAATTTTCCTTGTTTGTAAAATTGGAGTATTATAATTAGATAAGAGATTATTAATGGGCCGATTACAAGTCCAACAAGTCCAAATGCAAACAAACCTCCAAGAGTGCTTAAGAATCCCCATGAAATAGATAAAACTGTTCTTTTAGACAAAATATAGGGTCTAATAAATCCGTCAGTTGCCCAAGAAACCACAATACAATAAATTGCAAGAACTATCGCCTTAATTGGAGATCCAGCAACAATCAAAAAGATTCCCACAGGAACCCAGATAACTGCAGGACCAATTAAGGGTAAAATTCCCGCAATAATTGCAATAATTGTAAATAACAATGTTCCTTCAATCCCCAAAATAAATAACATTAAACCAACTAGAACTCCCTGAAGAATTCCAATTAAAACCTGGCCATATAAAACTCCATCCGTAACATTTTTGAATTCTGCAGAGAACTTTGTTTTACTTTCTTTTGAAAAAGGCATAAAATCATAGAACGACTTTCCAATTTGATCAAAATCAACTAAAACAAAATAAAATATAAACAAAAAGATAGTAAGACTAAGTAGTTTCATTGGAACATCGGTTATAAAGGCAGAAAGACTATTAACTACCGAGCTGAAAGATTTAGAAAGAATATTATTAAACTGAACATTTATTACAGAAACAATTTCAGGAGAAATTCCAGATGGAAATAGGCTTTGAATACTTTCTCCCAAATTTAATCCTTGTATTTTATTATACAAGTCGAATGTTTGTTTCATAAGTGGCTGAAATAAAAACAAGGACGGAATAATTACCATGGCCATCAAAAGAATAATTATAATTAGTGCAGAGAGTCCCTTAAATTTGATTCTTTTTTGAATAGATTCATAAGCTGGTTTAAACGCATAACCAATAATAAATGCCAAAACAATTGGAAAAACAAGTGAACGAAGGGTCAAATATGCTAGGACTAATAATATGCCTATACCAAAAAAAACAATTGCACGATCAAGAATTTTATTTTCCATAATAGTACAATATTATAGTTATTTATAAATCTGTCGAACAACATATTTAAACTGGGTCAAAATAACTCCTTAAAACTAGATTCTAATTTTTCTAGAAATTTTTAATTTTTTATATGTCCTTTCAGCTATTCGGGATTTATTCCAATTAGATTTGGAGCTATCGAATTATTTATAAACTCTTTCAATCTCTTTATTTAATGAAAAAACAATCTCATGATAGAAAGAAAAATTTATTATTATCTCTAATTGCAATTAGTTCGGTGATTATCGTAATACTTCTAATCAACCCAATATTGACGCACAAGAATCGGGAGATTATTAAAGATTTCACTGAGTGTCTTGAAGCAGGTTATGTTGTAATGGAATCCTATCCTAGACAATGCAGAACGGGTGATGGAAACGTTTTCATAGAGAATTTATCCATTGAAGAAACCTGTCAGAATCTTTTTAGTGGTAATTGGCTAGGCGAACAAAAAGAGTGCGAATTTATCTCTGAAGAGCAATGCTCTCTTCTGGAGGGTGAATTCAATGAATGTGCTTCTGCCTGCAGACATAGTCCTAATTCAGATGTCTGTATTATGCTTTGTGTTCCAGTCTGTAAACTTTAATCTCAAGCTATAAAAACCCTCAAATCTTAATGTTTTTATGTCATATCAGTTCTTAGAACACACAGCAGATATAAAGTTCATCGCTGAAGGTAGAACACTTGAAGAATCCTTTTCTGAAAGCGTTATGGCACTCAAGGAATCAATCTGTGGGGAAATTGTAGTTCTAAGTCAGATTGAAAAAGAATTAAACATTTCTGGAACAAATCTTGAAAATCTCCTATACAAATTTTTGGAGGAATTTCTAATACTCCTAGATTCAGAAGCATTTCTATTATCTTCCATTTCAAGCATCAAAATAAACAAAGAAGATCTTAGCCTTGTTGCGATTGTTAGAGGGGATAAGGCAGAAAACTATCATTTTACTAGCGATGTAAAGGCAGTTACTTATTCTCAAATGGAAATAAAAGAAACAGATGTAGGGTTTAGTTGTTCGGTTGTCTTAGATGTATGATTATGGAAATAATTGTTAAGAAATCAAAGATTCATGGCAAAGGTGTTTTTGCAGATAGGAACTTCAAGAAGGGAGAGATTGTGATTCCTCATGTTTTCAAAGATATAACTAAAAAAGAATACGAAAAACTTCCACGGGAAGAAAAAGATTGCGTTGGGATAATGGGTAAGACTCATAGATTGTTCTTGACTCCAACAAAATATGTTAATCATTCTTGCAATCCAAACACAATGGCAACTGGTGACAAAGATATAGCAATTAGAGATATAAAAAAGGGAGAAGAAATAACCAATTATTACGAAGATGAAGACTCTGATTTTAACATGGTTTGTAATTGTGGAAGTAAAAATTGTAGAAAATTGATAAAAAATTAACTAGGATGGAAATAAAAAAAATATCTGAATTTGAATGGGAAATTCCAAAAGAAGGAAAAATGAATGTTCCTGGAAGAATCTTTGCATCAACCAAAATACTTGAAGATATCAGGGGAGATAAAACATTGGATCAAATAAAGAATGTCGCATCTCTTCCGGGAATAATCGGGGCTTCCCTTGCGATGCCCGATGCCCATCAAGGTTATGGTTTTAGTATCGGAGGAGTTGCAGCTTTTGATCTAGAAAATGGAGTTATTTCTCCGGGGGGGGTGGGTTATGACATCAATTGTTCTATTAGGTTATTAAGAACCAATCTAACCAAAAAGGACATAGAAAAAAATCAGAAAAAAATTGTGGAAACTCTCTTTCAAGATGTTCCTTCGGGTGTTGGAATGAAGGGAAGAATAATTCTAAAAGAAAAAGAGCTCGATGAAGTTTTAAGACAGGGAGCAAATTGGGCAATTGCAAAAGGATATGGCGATAAATCTGATTCTGAATATCTTGAAGATGGAGGTTGTATGGGTTCTGCCAATCCAGATAATGTGTCTAAAAGAGCGAAATCTAGGGGAATTCCACAGTTAGGAAGTCTTGGGGCTGGAAATCATTTTCTTGAAGTTCAATTTGTAGAAGAAATCTTTGATGAAAAAATTGCAGAGGTATTTGGCTTAAAAAAAGATCAAGCATTAATTATGATCCACTGTGGTTCAAGGGGTTTGGGACACCAAGTTGCAAGTGATTATATCCAAGAAATGGAGAAAGAGTATGGGTTTAAGCATCTATCTGACAGAGAACTTGTGAGTGCTCCAATTCAAAGCGTACTTGGAAAAAAATATTTTTCTGCAATGGCAGCAGCAGCAAATTTTGCTTTCGCAAATAAACAATTGATAACTCACTGGGTAAGAGAATCAATGAAAAAAATCTTTTTAGATTTCAAGGCAGATGTAGTCTATGAGGTTTGTCATAACATCGCAAAGTTTGAAGAGCATGAAGTCAATGGAAAAAAGCAAGAAGTCTTAGTTATGAGAAAAGGGGCAACCAGATCTTTCGGCCCGGGGAGAAAGGAACTTCCTAAGAAATATCGGGAAGTTGGACAACCGATTATCTTGCCCGGAAGTATGGGAACTGCAAGCTATATTCTTGTAGGTACAAAAGAAGCAGAGAAATTGACTTTTGCTTCAACTGCACACGGGGCAGGAAGAGTAAAAAGCAGAATATCTGCAAAAAGAGATCTAACTGCAGAAGCTATTCAAAAGAGTCTCTCAGACAAAGGGATCGCATTAAAATCTGGAAGTCAAAAAGGCATAGTTGAAGAAGCTCCAGAGGTTTACAAAGACATAGATGAAATTGCAAGAATTAGTCACGAAGTAGGAATTGGAAAACTTGTTGCTAAATTGAGACCTATGTGTGTTGTTAAGGGGTAATGTTATTCTAAAATGTTAACTATCCAATCTACAAAATCCTCATCTTTCTCAAATGTTCTTCCTTCAATATCATTAAATACTGCAAGGGTTGCTCTTTCTTCTGGTCCCAAACCATAATGATTAAAATATTTGTTTCTCATTTCTCTTATTGCTACCTTATTCTCTCTCATAGTTTCAGAGTCATTTATATCTCCTCGATTAAGTTTTGTTAAAAATTTTGTTCTCCTTTGATCATAAATAACCACTCTTGAATCAAAAT
Organism: Candidatus Woesearchaeota archaeon; assembly: GCA_964558795.1. Taxonomy (GTDB): domain Archaea; phylum Nanobdellota; class Nanobdellia; order Pacearchaeales; family GW2011-AR1; genus CAKZRD01. The sequence continues at coordinate 5,867 of CAZLFJ010000019.1, forward strand.
AACATAAAACACTCAGATGACTTGGCCAAAGGATATTATAACATTTCAGAGAATCGTTATAGGCTCGCATCAGTGAGAGTGTAGTAACTGCCCAGTCTTCACAATCTCCTGTGCCTCTACTAAGTGTCTCAAGGGGCGTTTGCCAATAGTTTGTTTTATTAGACATCTTCCAATCGTCTAAATATCTAAATCGAATCTGTCCTGCTATAAAATCTAAGTCTTCTAAACTATTATTAACCAATCTAGAGTTTATCCTTTGTTCTAAGTAATATCCCACCTCATAAGGTCTTACAAAACCTTGCATAGATTCTAAAGTCCAAGGGTTACGAGGATCCATATCAACATTAAATGTAATATTTTCTCTCCAATCAAAATTTTCTTTAAGATCATAAATATACCATCCCTCTGAAAAGGGTAGACCGGAGTCAGATTCAAAACAAATGTCTGTTTTTCCGATTATTTTAAGGGTAGAATTAACCCTAAAAAATTTATCATATGTTTCTTGTTCCAACAAAAAAACTCCCCCAATAGTTCTTCCAATTTCAATTTCATCTACAATTATTTTTCCATTAAGCTCACAACCGGTTAGATTGTCTAAGAAAATTAAACTTATCGATTTTTTCTCTAGAATGCTTTCAGAATTGTTATACTCTTCCGTTCTACTTTCATTTATCCCCAAATCTTCTCGTTCTGTCTTCAGAGTATCTCTCATTAAAAGAACAATTAAAATTAGAAATATAACTGCAATAATCTTTGCAACTTTTTTTATCATATTGTTTATTATTCTGAAGCTATTATAATTCTTTCGGTTTGTCTGACAGATTATTTTCTTGAGTTAATTTTGGCCACATCTATTTCTCCCTTTCTTGCGACTAGTTCAATTATAACATCTTCAAGATTTAAAATCTTATTCTTAACAAGACCCTCAAATATGTTTAACCAACCATACTCTTGCCTATCTTCTGGTTTATCTATTTCTTTATACTCTCCAGCTCTTAAGGGAACAAGTGAATACCTGACTGAAACAATTCCCCTGTTAGAATCTTCTTCATCACACACCAAGGCCAGTCTTTCACTTTTATCAAATCCATATTCTGGCAATCTTTTTCTTGTTGTTCCACTTGTATCTCTAACAAATGGCCTTTTAAATTTTGAATTAATCCCCGCAACAACCTCAAAAACATCCCAAGAAGAATCCCTGTTTCTATAAAATCTTTCTACTGCTGGAGAAAATAAGGCCAACTGATTCGGTCGGTGTTTTTCCGTTTTTAGAACCCTTGGAAGTTCATTTCTTTCATCGACATATTGGTAACTCTCTTGCCAAACATATTCCTTAAAAAGATTATTTATTGAAACATAGGTTTTTTTCATAATCATTAAAAAGGATACCCATTTAAAAGTATTTAGATGTTCAAATAGTTATTCTTCATCTCCAAAATCTATATCAAAGAACTCGCCCTCAATTTCAGCATCTTCATACATCTCACTATATTTTTGTCTAGCTTCTTCAAGGTTTTCTGCCTCAATTTCAATTTCTGGTAGCTCTTCAATTACAGTTCCCTTAATCTTAAAAATTGCCATTATTTATTCTAAACATATTTATTCACTAATAACACTAAACTTACCGTTCTTTCCAGCAGTCAACTGCTTCACCCCATTAAATTCAGAACAGAAACCATTCTCCAGTTTGATTCTAATTCCTGGTTTTATTCTAACAATATCATCATTCCAAAAAGACATCTTTATTTCATTTGAACCATCACTAACCATTGCATTAACCACTTTCAAAATCTTACCATACTTGTTAAACTCTCTCACAGGTTCAACAGAAACAACAGTTAAATCCATATTGATTTCTTCCTGATTAGGTTGTAATTCAGAAATAGATGTCATTTTAACAGCTAGCCTCTGTCTGAGATGCAACAACACTTCCAGTTAAAACTGGAGCCGGGCAACCAGTTGCTTGACCTATTGCTTCAATAGTCCTTGCTCCATTATATGCTTCTCCATTTATCTTTGTAGTAGGATATCCTGTTACTTCTTCTTGAGCACATAAAGCATCTTCAACTGTACATTCTACATATATTGGCGAAACTGCATTTGTTCCTCCAAGTGTTTCAACCCATTTTGCAGTCCATCCGCACCAATTAGCACCATATAATTTTACGCCTTTTGTTGCAAGGCATTCATTGAATTCTCCAAGTGCTACCAAATCTTCGCTTGAATAAGCAGAAGCTTCTGGTTGTTGAGTTGGTGTTTGTGTCTGGTTTGTTGCTACAGGTTCAAGTGCACTCATTTGACCTAAATATTTACCATCTTTAGTAATATGAAATGCTCCTTCTTGACCTTGAAATGAAAACTTTAATTCATATAAATCTCCAACACTTTCAACACTTACTACTTCTACATCAGCGCCTTGTGCTTGAGCAAATTCTACAAATTTCTTTTCTGCAGTTTCTTTAGAAATTCCAGAAGTCATATTAGCAACAACACCAACAACAAGAATAACTGCCAAAACAATACTTGCAATCATCCAATAATTAACATTAGTTTTAGAATCTTTTTTAACAGGAACTTCTTGCTTCTCAACACTCTTTTTCACAGCTTTTTTCTTAACCATAACATTTTTTAAAAGAAAAGGCTTTATAAACTTTTGGGAGCACTGTTGACTATGGATCTAGAAAAAAAGGTAAAAGAAATAATTCAGAAATACTCTCTGATAAACAAAAAAGACAAAGTAGTTGTAGCCCTATCAGGGGGAAAAGATTCCACAACAATTCTTCATGTTCTTCATAAACTTGGCTACAATGTAGAAGGATTAATGATTGATCTGCATCTTGGAGAATGGAGCAATATCCATAGAAGAAACATGGAAGAGCTTTGTAGGGAAAACGACATTCCATTTCACATTGCAGATCTCAAAAAAGAACTTGGTCAAGGAATTTGTTTTATCAAAGGAGTTTTGAAAAAAGAAAAGAATCTTACAGGTTGCACTGTTTGTGGGATAATTAAAAGATGGATCCTAAACAAATGGGCAAAGAAACTCAAAGCAGATGTAATTGTAACTGGGCATAATCTGGACGATGAATGTCAAACTGTTTTAATGAATTTCTTGAAAGGAAATGTTTTCCTAGGGGTAAACTCAAGTCCTGCAACAGGTGAAAGAAACCAAGAAGGTTTTGTTCAAAGAGTAAAACCTTTGTTTTTCATACCAGAATCAGAAATAAGAAAGTATGCAGAAAAGCAGAAGTTCAAGATTCTTTATGATAGATGTCCTTGTGCAATTGGAACATACAGGGTAGAAACAAGGGGCTGGTTAAAAGAATTATCCGATAAAGAAAAATTAAAAGTGGTCGAAGGCTGGCAAAATATGATTCCAGCACTAAAGAAAAAGCAGACCGGGCAAATTTTCAAGTGTAAGATTTGCGGAGAGCCTGCAAGAAATGAAATTTGTAAGGCTTGCGGAATTTTTGAGGTTTTGGGGAAATGATTAAGGCAATAATCTTTGACTTCGGTTCAGTTCTTTATAAAACAGATTGGAAAAAACTTGTTCCAGAGTTCAAGGTTTTATTTGGAGCAGACATAGGTCTTGAAAGCACAGCAAATGAAAAACTGGTTGAACTTTACAATAGGTCCAATGTTGCAGATATAGATTTCAGAGAATACCTCCTTGAATCTGGAGTAAAAGATGTAGAAAATGCATTAATGGAATACAAAAAGCTCTATGTGAAACACAAAATATTAAACAAAGAACTCTTAGATTATCTACCAAAATTAAAGAAGTCTTTTCGATTATTTGGTTATACAGATATTCAAGGAGTTCACTACAATGCAAATCAAGAATCGGGATTCCATGACATCTTTGAAGACGTTTTCTCTTCATTCAAATTCAAATCATTAAAGTCTGATGAAAGTTCATTTGATAAATTAATTATTGAACTAAAGAAATATAATCTTTTACCTGAAGATTGTTTGTTCATAGATGACTGGCCGAAAAATATAGAAAATGCAAAAAAAAAGGGATTCAAAACAATTCAATATCTAGAATTTCCAAAAGCCGAAAAATTAATAAAAGGGATTGAAGTCTACCTTCGGAGATAATCCCCCTAATCTTTATCAAAAACTCTTTCAAATTCTGCAAGTCCAACATATTTTCTATTTATTGGTAAAACAGCAGATTTTCCAAGAGGAGTTAAAGAATAATTAAAGCAAAGAGTTCTTGATTTGTCAGATATCCACCTATTCTGAGAAACATCTTTAAATCTTTTAATCCTATTTAGAATTGAACTGTTATTATAGCCTCTTAAGTAAAATTCGGCTCTTTTGACTTGCCCTCTTTTCATAGTAAGTTCCTCGGGAGAGATTTCAACAAATCCAAGCGCTACGGCGTTATAAACCTCATAATCTTCTGCCATCCTATCAGATTCAACAGCATATCGATCTTTCAACAAATCGATTAAATCTCTTTGTGTGTTTTTTCTAAGATCTCCAAGTTTATCCAAATCGCCAACTCTAAATCTATTAGAAATTTCCAAATCCCCGGTTTGTTCATCAGTTAGTTCATTGCCTAAGTAGAAAATTGAATCATGGACAAGACCAAGAACTCCTTCTGGAGTGTGCACATCTAAAATATTTTCTCTAGTAAACGGATTGTCTTCATCGATAATTCTTTGATAAACTCTTGATAAATGGAAAATATAAGACCCTATCTCTTGAATATCTTGGTGATGTCTTTGTTCCATGGAAGCTTTTTGCTCCCCCATTTTTCTAACAAATGATTATTCTCTTTCTAAGAATCTTTTTCTAATTCTAGATTGTATTCCTGAGACTGTTTCTCGAATTTCAGATTCCATATATTGGATACTGCTAATCTATTTTTAAGGATTTAGATGACTTCATATGCATATTATAGTATCCATAAATCTCTCTTCTATTTCATTTCAGTTTTTCAAGTTCCATCTCAAGTGCAACAACTGGAAAATCAACTTTCCAATTCTTCAAGCATCTAGGAGAAATCTCTCCAATAACTCCCACTTCTTTTTTATCAACAAGAATCCTTCCAACTCTTCCTGGAATGAAATTGCTATTTTCTGTTTCCTCAATTTCATAACTTTTTCCAAGCATCTTAAATAAATAATCCAGAGTTTTCTTTATCTCTGTGAAATCTGTCTTCTCTTCACAAACTGCAATAGAAAGTAATTCTCTTTCACCAACTCCATTTTCATGTTTTGAATCGAGTTCAAAAACTCTTCCCATTTCAAAAATCTTTTGAGGATAAGAAGAATCTGAATTCTCAGAAAATATTTTCATCAAATTTGTCAACAAATCAATTCTCAAAACATTATATTCTGTTTTTGAATCTTCAACTTCAACAAATTCATTAAATTGGTAATGCATCTTTTTTATTTCTTCCTTGGTATTCAGGTGCAAACTAGATGTTTCAATAAATCCGATTCCTGCTAAAATGTTTCCTATGACTCTTTTCAAAATAGCGGTCTTGTCTTCTTCTGCAATTGTAGAAATCTTTGGAATCTCTGGAACAAAATTATCATAACCATAAGCAATTCCAACATCTTCTGCAATATCGACCCAGTGTAAAACATCTGTTCTATATGCAGGAACTAATGCAACAAACTTGTTTTTTTCTTTTGAAACTAATATTCCCATTTTGTTTAAATTGGATTCAACTTCTTTTTCATCAAGTTCTAAACCCAGAGTTTTATTTATATTCTCAATTTTGAATTCCATTTTTTGTCTATCTAAATTAGGGCTGATAGTTTTCTCTTTGTCTCTTATTGTAACCGCATAAATCTCTGCACCCATATCTACCAAGGCAGAAACCAAGATATTCAAAGACTTTTCTAAATAATGTTTATTAAATCCTGAACATTCAATAAAAAATTCTTTAGTGCTCTCATCTATTTTTCCAGTTTCATGCGAATTTATTATTGGAGGCATACTCAAAATTTGCTCCTTAGCATCAATAAAGATTGGATAAACTTCACAACCCTTTAGTAAATCTGCATAATCTCTTCCTGCAGGGTGTTGCCTCAAAATTTGCGCTCCAGTAATTTCTGTTGGATATTCAAGTGGCCTAAACTTTATTTCAGAAGGCTTCTTGGCCATAAACCTTACTGGGAATTTAATCTTTTCAAGAGGATAAACGCCCATCGCCATTCTCTTTCTCTTTCTTCCAAGCGTGTTATGCAGTTTTTCTTGGATATCAATTATATCTTTTATTCTTTGATTGTCAAGTTTTAAATTCTTAACAATTGCACAAACAGTGTAAGGTCTAACTTCTTTTACAGAGGCATCAATCACC
>CAZLFJ010000020.1:0-11576 GCA_964558795.1 Candidatus Woesearchaeota archaeon
CGAATGGGCGAGCAGGTATACTGCGTAGAGTTTCACGAAGTGAAATTACAACTAACAGACTTTAAGCGAACTTTGCACTTTCAGCTAGCTAAAACCTCAAAATATGGCAGTTTCAGGTTAACGACTCTAGAAATTTTATGAAATCTTCCCACTAATTTCAACTTAGCTATGTATTGCATATCTTAACATTCCACCGACAGAACCAAGATTATCAAATTGAACACCTTCGGCTGTTTCATTGGAAACTAAATGTACTTCAACAGAGGTTTGTTTAGCAAGTTCCTCAAAATGATGAATCTTGTCCCTAGAAAGAGTTTTTGATAAAATTAATTTTCCGACAGCTCCCTCGTTTAATCTTTGTTCAACTTCAGCTTCGCCATATGCTACTTTTTCAGGATTTTTACCAATTGCTGAAAAAAATTCATCTAGGATTTTTCTTTGCTTTGTGACCTCTTGTTCTTCCAAGATATCTTCACAAGCTTGAACTAGCGCTCTTAAACCTGCAATTCCTGTGTCTCCAATATCTTTGACAGCCATAACTTTATCCTTTAGAGCGGTAACTAATTGTCCAGTTTCTAGAAATTCTTCTTTTGTAGGAATTGGTCCTCCGACCATTATGCCTTTCATGTTTTTCATTTCAAAAAAAGAATCTTTAACCACCTCAGCTACTCTTCTAAAAAATTCCTTTGCTAGGCCTTCTGTTATACGATGGTAACGCTGAGCAGATTGCCCACCTGCACGAACCTTACTTGGAACTCCAGAAGTTAAATGTTCAACTAATCTAACAGACTTTCCCTCAAGAATTCCAATGGAAGCTTCTTTTCTTTCAATAATAATTAAACCATAAACCTCATCTGTGACAACCATTTCTTTTAGTGGATCCAAAACAAAAGTCTGATCACATCGATACATTCTAATCTTAAGAGGTTTTGGTGGTTCGATGGTCCAAATTTTGTAGTCATCTTTGCCTTCTACATCTGACACATTTCCTGCATAGACTGCTACGCCATTTGGAGGAGTTTGTCCAATTAGCTTTAATTGCCTTGAAATCTTGTCCAAAGAATCAATAACATTTTTTCTAGTTGAATTGGATTTTATATTTGATGCAGTCCCTTTTTCATCCTCTATCTGATTAATTACATTATAGATATTAAATCCTGCAGGAACTAGGACTGTAATCAGTTCTGTATGCCTTCCGCGATAAGTTTCTAATTCCTTAATCGTCTCTTCTAGTTCGTATTTTTGTGCTTCATCCATTGTATATGACAACCTAACAGTTTTCCGTGATACGTCACCTTTCCCTCGAGTTAGCTCACTCCGTTCGGTTATATTCTCACAATTTGCATTTCAAATTGTTTATTTATTTTTTGTTTTTCAAGGCGAATTGCTCGCAACCTAAGGTCTTCCGCGGTACACCAACTCTCCTTTAAGTTAGTCCACTGCAACCTAAACCAAGGGTTTAATTAACAAACAAATAAGGATTTATAAAGATGATGAGGAGAGTTATTCTAACAGCTAGATTAACTTATGACAAATTTTCAGTTCCTTCTCAAAGTCTTTTAAGTCCTCAGGAACTTTTATACTTGAGATTTCATTGTTTAGTGCAAGACTTTGTTCTTTCTTTGTCTTCCAAACTTCAGAATCAAATTCCATGATTTTCTTGATTAGATCTAAATCGGGTTTTGAACCCTCTGCATTTGGCCAAGAAGAGTCTAAAAGATTTATTCCAAGGCTTTCTCCAATTTGGCTGGTTATTTGAGGAATAACTGGATAGATAAGTGTTAGGAATCTTTCAAGTAAAAAGTAGAGAGTCCATCTAGCAGAATCAGATTCTTCTTGAGAGAAATTGTTATCTTGGTTGTATGCACGATTTTTTACAATCTCAAGGTAGTGTGAAGCAAACTTTTCCCATAAGAATTCTCTTAGTTCTCTAACAATCTCTTGAAATTCATAGATATCATAGAATTTATCTGCCTTTTTTGTTAAATATTCTATATAGTCTACAAAGAGTACATCAAGAGGTATGAGCTTGTTTGGTTTTTCTTTAGGTTTTTCAAATTGCATAATAAATTTTGAAACATTAAGAATTTTATTTAATGTTTTTAGTTCTGCTTTGATTTTTTCTTTTGAACAAGGAACATCGCCCTTGGATAAATCTCCCTCTATGCCTGCCCAAAGCCTCATAGCTTCCCCCCCATAATCTCTAAGGAGTTCTTGAGGATCGATGGTGTTTCCTAGAGACTTGGACATCTTTCTTCCATTTGCATCTAAAATATGTTGATGAATCCAAACATCCTTGAAACAAACTTTTCCTGTTTCAAGATATCCCCTAAGGATTGTATAATAAAGCCAAGTCCTAACAATTTCTTTACCTTGAGGCCGAAATGATGCAGGATATGCCATCTTGAAAAAATCTTGTTCTCTTTTGTAGCCTAAAACAAATAGTTCAGAAATAGAAGAGTCCATCCAAGTATCTAGCACTCTTGAGTCTCCAGACCATTTTAAATCAGAGTAGTCTTTTACTTTCTTTCCTGTTGATTTTCCATCTTTCCAAACCTCAAATTCTGCACTAATTTCTTCCTTCCAGGGTTGATGATAGGCATTGTCTGATGGTATTGCAACCATTCCATTTTCAGAATGCCACAAAGGAACGGGAGTTGCATAATATCTTCTTCTGGAAATTGGCCAGTCTATGGAAACTGCGTCAAGCCAATCATCGAGTATTTTTTTGGATTCTTTAGGATAGAATGTTATTTCTTTTGCAATTCTCCTTAGATCTTCCTTGAAGTCAAGTTGTTTTAGATACCATTCAGGCATTTCTATGAACTCTACTTCTGCACCGCTTCTCTCTGAAACGGGAGTTCTGTGAGTTATCTGTTGCTGTTTCACAAGCAATCCTTCTGCATTTAATTTCTCTAAAATTTTTTCTCTAGCTTCTCGAATTTTAAGTCCGCTGAATTCTTTTGCATTATCATTCATAGTTCCATCTTGATTGATTGAAATTATTGGCTTGATATTTTGTTCCCTAAAAAATTGGATATCCGACAAATCTCCTGCAGAACACATCATCACAAGGCCTGTTCCCTTATCTATTTGTGCAAGCGAGTGAGACTTAATTGGAACTTCTATTCCAAATAGCGGAGTTATAGCAGTTTTTCCTTCTAGATGTTTGTATCTTTCATCCTCCGGATTGTATATTACCATTCCACAGCTACAGATAAGTTCTGGACGTGTTGTTCCAATTATAACCTCTTCTCCTGTTTCTTTGATCTTCCATTTTATATCGTTAAATGTGGAAGCAATCTCTTTGTAATCTATTTCAGAATCTGCAATCGTTGTTCTTAATTTGGGATCCCAGTTATTTATTCTGGTATCTTCGTATATTAATCCTCTCTTGTATAGATCAAGAAATGTTGACTGGGTTAGTTTCCTATATTCTGGAGAATCAGTTTCATAGATATTTCCAATTTCATTTCCTTTTTTATAAGAACTAAATGAAATCCCAATCTTTGCAAAACTATCAATAGACTCTGTTCCGGCCTCTCCCAAAAGCTGTTGACAATATTCTAAGAATCTTTCTCTTCCTACAGCGAATGCAGAAATTTTATATTTTTTTTCTGCACCCATTTCAATAGGTAAACCATTATTATCTAGTCCGAGCGGAAATAGAACTTCAAATCCTTTCATCCTTTTATATCTTGCAAAGAAATCCATAAAGGAATAGGTAATTGCGTGACCCATATGAATCGGAGAGTTAACATATGGAGGAGGAGTATCGATTGAATAGATTTTCTTTTTTGTTTTTGGATTGAAAAAATATCTTTCAGAATTCTTCCAAGATTCAATTATGAGTTTCTCAACTTCTGGAGACCAATTTTTTATTGTTTTGAGATCTACTTCTGCCATGTAATAATCAGAAAAACAGGATATAAAAAGATAACTATCTCTTAGAATATAATAATGGATATTTTTAAGAATTATAGTTCTCTAGTACAATAAGCTTTTTAAATAAAAGGTTCTAAGACGCATTATGATAACAAGAGAAGATTATACTACACAAAAACCAGTTTTTGTCCATCCAGATACTGGAAGAGAAATTTCCGCTATTGCTTATTTTAATGTTACATGGAATGAACCTTGGAGTACACGGCGCAATGAATTAGAAGATTTGAAAGATGAATTACCTCAATTATTGCAGCAAGAAGATTAAGAGTGCTACAAGTTATTTAAATCTAAAAATTATAGAAATAAAACATTCATAGAGATATATCTTCTTAGTACTTGGGAAACAAACAATTTGTGAATCAAAATTGTAATCTCTGGGTTTGTAAATTTCTTCTCAATTAGAAATCCCTATTGCTATATTTTAATTTCCTTTTCTGTTATTTGCCCTTAAGCTTGGTCTGACCTTAGGTGCTTTTACTGGAGAATTTCTTAAGCCTCTTGCTTTTCTTCCTGCAGAAGATTTTCCCCTAAATATTCTTGCCTTATTTGCTGGCTTTGCAAGGTAACCTAGCTCCTTATCTGATTTGATTGTTGGAGCAAGCCTATCTGCCAAAATGACCTCATAGAAATAATTCATTCCATCTTGACCAATCCAATAAGAATTTATAACTTCGCAATTAGGATATTTTCTAGCGGCTCTTTGCTCTGCAATCTCCTTATAGTTCATACTCAAGTTTAATCTTATATGAAGTCTCTTTGATCTCCTTCCTTTCTTTGGCCTAGGTCTCTTGTGACCTCCCCTAAGAATTTTAACTCTAACTACTACAATCCCTTTTTTTGCCTTATAACCTAATGCATGGGCTCTATCGAGTCTTAGAGGTTTGTCTACTAGAGTAATTGAACCACACTTTCTCCATTCAACCATCCTTAACCTATTTGATTCTACATCAGGTTTTTTCCAAGCCTCTCTAAGATATTTTGTAAGTCCCATGATTATTTGTACAAAAGAGGGTTTTTAAAGCTTATGAGTGGTTGTTTCTGAGAAAGAGTAAAATATTTTAGAACTATCGAAGATAAAATTAAAATCTAAATTTTAATAAGAAACTTAAATCAAAGATTAAAGGCTCACCTTTAAAAATGAGGTTTTCTATTTTTTTATATGCCTGCGTTTAAAGATAAATCAAGAGCGAATAGTCCCAAGGTACATACGCCGTTTAATCCGGATGCACCTGTGAGAGTTAAAATCCCTAGAGGTAGAGAAGTTATAGGGATGATTACTCAAAGAGTTGGTGCTGGAAGAATGCTTGTTTCTTGTATGGATGGAAAAACAAGGAATTGCAGAGTTCCTGGAAGACTTCGAAGAGAGCTTTGGCTTAGAGAGGGAGACGTTATCATAGTAGAACCTTGGGAATTTGATGGAGATAAGGGAGATATTTTGTATAAATATACTAAAGCAGCTATAGAAAAATTGAAAAAAGATGGACTTTTCAAGGTTTCAGAGAGTGAGTTTTAAAATCTGTTCTAAATAACATTTATAAAGATTAAAGACGTTTATAAAAAATGGCACATACACTAATTGTTGAAAATAATCGAAGAATAAAAAAAGCAGTCCCACTTATAGAAGCTCGTGTTAAAATTAAGATAAATTGTTCCAAGGGATCTGTTTTCATAGAAGGTCCAGAATATCATGAGTATATTGTTGAAAAGATACTCAAGGCAGTTGATTTTGGTTTTGATGTGGAAGATGCTCTAATGCTCCTGAATGATAATTTTACAATAGAATTCATTAATGTTAAGGAGCATACACACAGAAAGAATCTTACGGACATTCGTGCCAGATTGATTGGAACAGATGGAAGAGCAAAAAGAACTATAGAAGAATTAACTGGCGGAGCAGTGGTATTGAATGCAAATACTATAGGAATAATTGTGGATAGTGAACATTTATCTCAGACAGTACAGGGAATAAAATCCATTATTCAAGGAGCAAAGCATGGAAATGTTTTTTCATATTTGGAAAAACAAAATGCAGAGCTTAGACATATTGATGAGGAAGATTTGGGCCTTAAGATACCAATTAAAGAAAATAAAGATGAAGAGTAAGGGGAAGCTTTAAAAATTAACTTTTTCTAGACTGGTTAAGTCTCGGTAGCTCAGTAGGTAGAGCATGCGGCTGTTAACCGCAGGGTCAGAGGTTCGAGTCCTCTCCGGGACGTCTCACCACAAGGGTTTCCTAAAGGATGACCTGCATACGCAGGCTTCGAGTCCTCTCCGGGACGTCTCACCGCCCGAATGATTAAATATTTTTTAGTAAAACTAATAAACTAAGAAAGAAATTATAATTTATGGATAAAGGAAGAAAATTTAAAATACTTGCTGCAGGAGATATACATGGCTCTGAAGAAGTCGCAGAACATTTAGCGATTAAAGCAGAGAAAAATGGTGTAGATTTGGTTGTTCTTGCAGGAGACATTTCTAGTCCTTTTCAAAAAGAAAAAGTAATTGGGCATTTTAGAGATAGAAATCTTGAGACTGTTTTTGTAGCTGGAAATTGGGATAGTGATCTTGATGTTAAGTTCATGAGAGAAATCTATGGAATCAGTAATTTAGATGGGTATACTTTTAGTAAGGATGGTGTTGATTTTGTTGGTTTAGGAAATCCCAATTTTAGAATGGATCATCACAAAGTAAAAGATTTTTTGAAAGTTGAGAAAGCATTTGAAAAAATAAAAGATAAACCTACAAAAAAGGTTTTGATAACCCACCTACATACGGGAGGTAGCAAGGCGGAATTTTCTGGAATTCGTGGAAGTTATGTTCTTAGAAGAATTGTTGAAGAAATTCAACCAGCTATGATAATATCCGCTCACATACATGAAGCCGAAGGTATTGAAGAGACAATAAATAAAACAAAGATATTTCAGGTTGGTTCTAGCGGAAAAATTATTGAAATTTAGGGGAAGAGATAGTTCTTCTATCCTGCAATTTTTTTAGCTAATCAGCTCATGAAATTTTTCTGTTCACTCGGGTTCACTCAAAAAAATTTCTGGGGAATTTTATTTATGTTTTACTCTTCAAAACTGTTGTTCAAATTAATTTGCTATTTTTAGAAATGGAGGATAGGGAACAACAATATCAAAATTCTGGGGATTAACAAATTCCATTAAAATCGCGAAAGCAAAGACGGAGCAATTTTGCATTTTTTTAAAATTAATTCTTCGGGGATTTTAGCAAACCAGAAGTTTTTTGTTCGTATTGACTCAATTCCAAAAAAAATTTAGTTCTTTGAAGATTTCAGTTTATAGGATTTGTACTTGGAGTACCCTAGGAGATTGTAGGACTTGTAGGACTTTGAGAAGTTGTAGAATTTGGATTAGTTGTAGAGGAGTTTAGAGGATTTCCAAACATTTCTTTTTCTTCTAACCGTTTTTCCTTTAAGTTTTCATGATTTATTGAACTCTTAATAGCCCTATAGGAATTTGATAGTGCTAGATCAATTAAATAAGCCAAGATTAAATATAATATAAAGTCTAAGACAAAATTCCAGAATTTGAATATGAATGGATCCGATTCGTCTAAAGAAAAGGATATGTAAACTAGGGGATAACCTACTTCAAAGAAAGATGCTTGTCCTACAAATTCTTGGCCTTGATCTTGATAAACTAAGGATTTTAGGGAAAAAGAACCTGCAATGCTAACACCAACAGTTACTAAAAGAATTGCACAAAAGGCATAGGTCATTACCTGTGTTGGTGCAAAGAAAGAGCTTTGAGTGTTTGTTTTTTTTGTTTCTTTCATTTCATTATATTTCTCTATAGGTAACAGGACCCCCTCTTTTTTGTCATTTTTTATTATCTTTGCATAACCTTCTTCGGAAGTATTTTTGTTTTGAATGTGTGCAGAATTTGAAATGTCCTTAATTGAGCTTATCTCCAAATATATCTTTTCAAATAGATTTAAAGGATAACCTTTTGATAGAACCTCTTTTTTGAGAATATCTGAAGAATAAGACTTGTAGTTCTTTTTTAGATATTCTCTTAATATTGTCTCCGAATTTTCTTTAGAATTTATAATAGCTTCACCCATAATGAGAGGAATTAAAAGGATTTTAAATATCTTTCTAAATCTCACCAAAACCAATTAATCTCCAATGACCTTGAAAGTTTCTGGCAATGCCTATTGACTCTCCTTCGATTGGAACTATAGGAATTTTTAAAGCAAGTTCTATTAATTCCCCTTTAACTTTTTTTATAGTTCCGACGGTCGTTGAAGAATTTACGCTTAACATTAACATCTCTCCGACCTTTGGCCATTCAACTTTTTCGTGTCCGCTTGTTCCGTAAACCTCTTCAAATAATGTTGTTTTGAGTGTTAAGACTTCTTTAATTTCTGGAAGACTTCCCACCGTGGAGATAAGAGTTCCAGTAAGGGAATCTGCTTTTGTTAGAGAGGGATCAAGATCAGTTTCTATTGCTAAACTTCCTCCAGGAGTTGCTTCCCTTAGTTTGAACCCGCCCTTTTGCATAGAGATAATTTTAGTTTTTATAGTGGTATAGATTAGCTGATTTTGTTTTTTTTGCATGAGTCCAGGTTTAATCTCAATCTCATCTCCAACTCTTAGAATTCCCTTTTTTAGAGAGCCTCCAAGAACTCCTCCGTGCAATTTTTCTAAGTCTGTTCCTGGCTTATTTATATCAAAACTTCTTGCAACAAAAAATATGGGAGATGTTTTAGAATCCCTCTCGAGCATAGGGATGTTGCATAACTCCTTTAGCAGTATATCGATATTTACTCCTTGTTGGGCAGATATTGGAATTATTTGAGAGTTTTCTGCGATTGTTCCCTTAACAAATTCTTTTATTTCTTTAAAGTTCTTTAGAGCATCTTCTCTTGATACAAGGTCGATCTTGTTTTGAACAATAATCACTTTTTTGATGTTCTTTGCCTTTAAAGCGACTAGGTGTTCTCTTGTTTGAGGTTTTATTCCTTCATTTGCTGCGACAACAAGAATTGCTGCATCCATTATGGCAGCTCCAGAAAGCATTGTTGCCATAAGCATCTCATGCCCGGGTGCATCAACGAAAGTAACATAACGAACGGGTTCCCCCATTGATTGGGGATCAGTTGTTAGAACTTCCCCTTCTTTTCTAACAATCGCGTCAGAATAACCTAGTTTGATAGTAATGCCCCTCTTTAATTCCTCAGAGTGCGTGTCTGCCCATTTTCCACTTAGTTTATATAAGAGTGTGGTCTTACCATGATCAATGTGTCCAACAATACCCACATTAATTGTATCGAGTTTTGAAATATCTATCTGTTTCATTATGCTTCCCCGTTCCATTCTTTAATAAACCTTTCTAAAAACTCTTTGACAAAGGAGTATCTTGATTTTGCTAGTTCTCTAGCTTTTTCTGTTTTGAAAGTTTCTGGAGTAATTTTTAAAATTTTTTCGTAAAAATGATTTATAGCAGTAGAATTTTGTTCATCCACATAGTCTTTTTTTGAAAATATTTTTGGATCGTAAACTTTGATGTTTCTCTTTCCATTATAAGAAAAAATTCTTGAGATTGTAATTGCTCCCAGTGCTTCTAGTCTATCGGCATCTTGCAATATCTGAGCTTCGATTGTTGTTGGTTTTATTCCTTTAGAATATCTATGTGCTTCTATGGAATCTGATACAGCATTGATTTTTTCTTTTGGAAATTCTGTTTTTGATAAAATCTCTTTAGCCATTTTTGCTCCTTCTTTTGCGTGGCAAATTGTATCATTTAATTCTTCTTGTTTTTTTCTGGCAATATCATGTAGAATTGCTGCAGCCCTAAGAATATCTAGATCTACATTTTTCTCTGTTTGAGAAATTGTTAAACAAAGCCTATAAACTCTTTCAGTATGATCTATTTCGTGTCCACCTGTTTCTTCAAAATACTGTAAAATATCCACTTTTAGCTTTTCAAAAAATTGTTCAGGTAACATAATTAGTTAAAGGAAATTGGGTTTTTTAAAGATGTGGTAGGACTATCTTCTTCTTAGTATAAAGATTCTTAGTGCGTCGAAAAATCTTAAGATGAATTCAACAGATAGAATAAACAATAGATATATTGGAAAAGAACTGATTAGTGAGGGAATCTGATAAACTCTTTCAAGAAGAGTATCTATTGTAAAGAATTTATCTCCCATTATTGCTAGTGCTAGAAGAGTGAATGGAAGCATTTTTGCTAAGTCTTGAGAAAGATTCTGACTAGCAAAAGAACTAATTCTTATTGATGCGATTAATGCAGTAGATACTAACAAAATTGTTTGTACATCTAGAGATTTTGCTAGTATAAGGAGAAATACCGAATAGAATGTGAACCAAGCAAATACAAATAGGGGCAAAATGATTGCATATTCTAATAGATAAACGAAGAACCCTAAAAAAGATGAAGCTGTTGGATGATTCACATCCAGATAACCCTTGAAATTGAAACTAAAAAGATTTTTTCTTGAAAAGAGTTTATAGGAGTAGAATACAAATAACGAATAAATTAGAATAACTATTGTAAAAACAGATAGTTTGAAGATTGTATTAGTTAAGATTCCTGTTGATGACAAATAGGTTGAAAAAGAACTATATGTGTCTCCTAACGAAAAATCAATCCCCATGAAAATATTAGAAAATTAAGGGTTATAAACTTTTTGTTTGAAAGAATTCGGAGATTATTATTCTTTCTTTTCTTCAGAAGGCTCTTCTTTCTTTTTGAAAAGCTCTGCTGCTTTTGCTTTTCCTTCCTTGACTACTTGAAGATTTAACTGAACTGTATCTAACGAAACTTCATTTCCTCTTAATGTTTTTCTGATTCTTACTCCCTCTCTTTTGTCTTTCATGCCTTTTCCCCTTTTTAGAAGAACCTTCCTTAGATTTGGACCTTTTTGATCGGCAAAGCCAGGAAAACCGGCCTTATCAGATGTACCCTTCAGTTCGAGTTGGTATCCTTCAAGTTCGGCAGAAATTTTATCTCCATCTATTTTATCTCCAATTAGAACTCCGACTAAGTCTTCATTATCTACTTCATACTTTTTTGTGATTTCCTTATAACTTACGTTCGCTTTGAATACCATGTTAAATTAGCGAAATGTTGCTTTATAAAACTTACGAATCTGAATTATTCGGGTTTTTTCCTAAAAAGCTTTTTAAATAGCGTATGGATAGTAGTTCCATGTTAAGCATAAAGAAGCAATCAAAGCCCATTGCAGATTTAAAGAAGGGAGATCATATAACTGTGGATGGTCATATACTTGAGGTTGATGATCATTATGTATTTATAAAACATAAAGATACTACTGAAATGATCATAGAACTATTCAATCCAGAGACGGAGAAGGAATATCAACTAAGATATTTTGATGATCAGGTAGAAACAAGTATGGAATTTTATTATCTTCAGAATGAATTTCAGTATATTAAGGCAGAGAATGTTAAGGGTGTCGGATGGTAGAACCTACATTTGATTATTTAATTAAAGAGTATGCATCATTCAAAAATATTCGTGAAGAACGTTTCAGTAATTGAAAAATTAGATATGGGCAGGGGGATCAAAATACTTCTGGTTTTTGGGTTTCTAAAAAATATGTAACTGAATTAATTTTAAGAG
>CAZLFJ010000021.1:0-11545 GCA_964558795.1 Candidatus Woesearchaeota archaeon
TAGGAAGACATAGCAGACTCAACAGCACTTTTTGGAATCTGTCCTTCATTGATTGAAGGCGTAGCAATCTTTGGATCTTTCGAATTACTTGATGAAAAAATACCTGAGAAGAAGCTTCCAATTCTGCTACCTATCCCTACTGAAGAACTCCCAGAATCTCCATCTGGAGAAGGATCTTCATAACCTCCTGCAGGGAGTGAATAAACCAGAGAAAATAGCAAAGAAACAACTACCACTAAAACCAAACTTATTTTAGATAGATGTTTTGAATCCATTGTTTATCTTGTAGGGCTTGCTAGGTCATCAAGAGCCTTAGCATCAAGCTTATTTTTTTCAACAGATTTCTGAATAGTATCCCTTGCCTCATCAATCTTGGCCCTTCTTGCTTCATCTTCCAACCAATTATAAATCCACTTGCCATTTATAACAACAAACAGTAATATTGCTACACCTGCAAGAAGAAGTGCCCATGCGGTTGAGATGTCCGCATTTCCCATTATTTGACCAATTCTTTCATCATCTGTTATAGCCTTCCCCACGGCATCTCTCTTCATAGGTAAGAATACATTTGCCCAAACATCTATTTTAGTAATTCCGTCTTGAGGAACTGCCAAGAAAGGTTGTTCAGCAGTTCCAGAGCCAGTCACCACAAAGTAGTGTGCCATAAGCATAAAAACAAACGCCTTAAATATCAAGAGAATAGCAAAAACAGCCCAGAGAATCTTGGAAGCATATAAACCTGCCCTGTTCGCTTTGTATGCTGCAACAACTGTAAATCCTAAAAGTGCAATCAAAGGAACTGCAATCAAGACCGTGGTGGTCAGAGCACTATACGATATAAGCACCGTCAAGAGTTCTTTTGTAGTAATCATAAAAGTACCAAGCAACCCCACGATAAAGGATAAAATCATTCGTATCATGGACGATTTAGGGAACTCCATAGCTGTAAATGCCCCATAGACTGCTAAAGAAACAAGGATAAGAACAAGATATTTAACGGTCTCTGCGAGCAGGCCCATTTGATCCTGATTGAGTTTATCTGAACCAAGTTTCCATAATTCCCAACGTTCACTTATGCCTGAATTGGTAAATAAATCGAAGAAACCAGAACTGTTAGAACTTCCAGCCTCTAGAGCACTAACAAATAAAAATCCGAAACTACCAAGCATAACTAAACAAAAAATAAAAATCATCCCCAACTTTTTCATTTCAACCATGAAAAAAACAAACAAAAGAGCTTTATAAATATTTCTCTTATCTAAACACTATATCTCGAGACATTAAATATCTAATTTGACTAAATCAAATGAACAAAGATAGATTTTTAAACAATAATTTCTTAAAAGTAAAATGATTAAAAGAAGAGATTCAAAAACTGTAGCATTCCTAACTCTCGTCGCGTTATTAATGTCCATCCCACTATCTAGTGCATTCATAGATTTCTCAAACGCAGGCTATCAAATTGAAAGAACAATAAATGATTTAGTTATGGCATCAAGGCCGGTGTTTCAAGCATTATTCGGAGATTACGGCTCTTCAGAGTTTTTATTTGTTAAAGTTTTATTATTCTTAATGTTAATAATCATAATAAAATCAATACTAATTAGAATAGACTTTTTTCAAGGCAACCTAAAATTGGTAAATATAATTTCCCTTATCGTGCCAATTCTTTCAATTAGATTCATGAAAGACAACGAGTTAATTAGGGGAATTCTCCTACCTTACGGGGCAATGGGAGTTGCAATAACAACCATATTACCCCTGTTATTGTTTTTCTACTTTGTACATTTCACAAAAATGGGCGGATTCGGCAGAAGAATGTCTTGGATTTTATTCATGATAGTCTCTGCAGTATTTTGGAACTCCAGATATTCAGACTTAAGTCCCGAAGTAAACAAGATTTTCTGGTGGGCTTCAGTAGCAGCAATATTATTATTTATATTCGATAAAGAAATTCATAATTATTTCAAAAAATGGGAATTAAGTGCTTTTTATAGGGGAGCAAATCAAAAAACAATAGCAGCATTGCAATCAGAATATTTGAATATAATTTCATTAGAAACTCCTGCAGCAAATGCAAGAAGAAGAGCAATTGAAACACAACTTACACGTCTTGGAGCAAGTTTACCTTAAAACTTAAGTTTAATAATTCTTATCAATTAGAGTTCATTACAGCAAGATTGATTCGCTTTCGCTCGCACAATGTTGAGAAATTTTGTTAATTCTTAGTCCTCTCGTTGTTCAACTAATTAAATTTGAACCCTTAGATAAAGAACATCTGAATAGCTTAATCAACTCAAAACAACTACTCAAATAATCCAAACATGCTCCTCAACCACTTCAAAAGAATTGAGCATCTCAAACCCCAAAAAACTTGATGCACAAATCGCTTGAAGAATTACCAATTAACAAAATTCCCCTGAAATTTTTCAAAGACGAAAGCCGGAAAAAATTTAATTCTTACAAAACCAAATAAATAAACAGGAGATTACCAAAACACCCCCCTCTCAAAATTGCAAGAATCACAATTCAAAATTATTGTCTTCTATAACCTACAATTTGCTTTCCCTGATAAATTGGAACTTCCTTTGGAACTGAAACAGAATTATTCTTATTGACTGCAAAGAAAATTGCTCCAAGCACGAAAAGAGCTACACCAATATATGTAGCAGAATTCAAAATAACCTTTGGAAGAAAACTCAGATTAGTAAAAAGTAAAGAGACCCTAGAGCTTGCAATCAAAGCTATCCCTGCAACAACCAAAAGATATCCAACCACTTTTTTCATAAAAATTTAATAAAATCAAACTATTTAAATTTAATCCTCTTCCAAAATCTCAACTTTTTTATCTTTCTCAAGAATTTCAGCTATTTCCTTGTCCAAATTTGCAACCTCTCCCTTTCCAAATGGACCGATTTCATCGCCCTCTGCATTCAAGAATACATCAACAGAATCAAGGAATCTAACAAGCAAAAAACTATTCTCAAGTTTCTCTCCAGCCATTCCTTCATTTAAAGATTGATCAGTTTTCTCAAGTGCCTTAACAACAGACTCAAAAAGCTCTTTTTCATAAGCAAGCATATTCTCAAAGTCCCTTTTGGAAATGCCGGTCTCGGAAGCAACAAATGCAAGATTTAGTGTTTTTTTCTTTCTTCTAAGCAAAAGCTCTTTAAAAATTCCAATCGCGTTCTCAAGCTTCTTCTTGCTCTTAAGAGTTGCATCCGAAAAGAAATCATCTTTTTGATCGGGAGTGTTCTTTTTCTCATTAAAATACTCTGCAACCTGAGAAATAAAATTCTTGGGCAATACCTGAAGTTCATCAGAATATCTCTCTTTTCTTAACGCCTCATATAAATCATTGTAAGTTATCATATCTACCCAAAGCATTGTATGCTTAAAAGCATTACCCTACTAGAGAATCATAATTCAAAGAAAGGTCTTCCAAAACCAAAACATTTATATATCAATTGATATATATAAATAAATATGGAACAAAAAACAGATAATAACCCCTTTGCAAGAAGCCCCACACTTGGAACCGTTTTAATGATAGAAAGATTCATAGATAAAAATTCAGGGGAATGCAATGTTCGAGAACTCTGGCAAAAACTCCCAAAAAAAGTAATGTGGCAAACATACTTAGTAGTCATAGACTATTTACAAAGCATAAACAAAATTGCCCTTGACAAGAATGGAACGATAGGATACATATGGGACCCCGAATTAGCTAAAAGGTTTGCAAACAGACCAAGGATAAAACTATGAAACTAACAAGAAAATCAGAAGTAGTTTTTGCAGAAGATAATCTTCAAAAGGAATTTGATAAAATACCTGAAACCAATGAATTGAAGGATTATATAAAAAGGGCAGTAAGAGACTTGGAAATAAATGCCTTTTGTGGAATACAAATTCCAAAGAAATTAATTCCGAAAGAGTATATAAAAAATTACCAAATAACAAACCTATGGAAATATGATCTTCCAAATGGTTGGAGATTGGTTTATTCAATAATACCACAGAATAAAGTAGAAATAATCTCGGTGATAATTGAATGGTTTGAACATAAAACTTATGAAAGGAGGTTCAATTACTAAATTTATGTTTGGCTCACTTAAAGATAAATTAAAGAATTGGACTACGAAGATAAAAGAGGAAGTATTTGGAAAAGAAGAAGTAGAAGAAAAACCAAAGAAGACATCAAAAAAAACAAAAACAGAAAAGAAGCCCGTTGAAAAAAAGCAGAAAAAAGAATCAAGAACAGCTAAAACCTCAAAAAAGACAGGAAAACAAAAAACCCCTTCTGAAAAAATAAAAAAGACCCAAAAGAACGCACAAAAAAAGACCTTAGATATTACTAAAACTCCCAGCGAATTAATGGAAGTGACAGAGGAACAAAGCGACGAGCCAGAAAAGAACACTGAACAAGAAGAATCTGAACAAGAATTAGAAGAAGAAAAATTAGAAGTTGAAGAAGAAACAGAAACACTAAAACAGAAATCGGGATTTTTCTCTCGTTTGTTTAAATCAGAACTTTCAGAAGAAAAATTTGAGGAACTATTCCAAGAATTAGAAATGAATCTGCTTCAAAATAATGTGGCTTATGAAGTTGTAGAAAAAATAAAAAATGAGCTCTCCATAAGAGTTGTAGGAAAAAACAATCCACGGATAGAGAAAGAACTAAAAGAAATAATAGAAGAAATTTTAATCGAACCACTAGATTTTATTTCAGAAATAAAAAAATCATTAAAAGATAAAAAACCTTTTGTAATCACCCTCGTTGGAATAAATGGGGCAGGAAAAACAACGGCAATAGCAAAGTTAACCCACCTTTTGCAAAAAAATAAAATTACTGTTTGTTTGGCCGCTGCAGACACATATAGGGCCGCAAGTATAGAACAACTAGAAGTTCATGCAAATAGACTGAATGTTCCTATGATAAAAAAAGAATATGGCTCAGATCCTGCTTCCGTTGGTTTTGAAGCAATACAATACGCAAAAAAGCATAATATTGACGTTATAATAATTGACACTGCAGGAAGACTCCAGAACAAAGAGAGTTTGATGAGAGAACTAGAAAAAATAATCAGAGTAACTCAGCCAGACATGAAAATATTTACCGGAGAATCCACTACAGGAAACGATGCAACAGAACAAGCAAAAACATTCAATGAATTAATAGATATAACTGGGATAATTCTTTCAAAAGCAGATATAGACGAAAAAGGTGGAACAATGATCTCAGTTGGTTACATAACAAAAAAACCAATCCTATTTCTCGGAACAGGACAGGAGTATAAGGACTTAGAAATTTTCAATAAAGACAAGATAATCAAAACATTGGGACTCTAAATCAGACCAAGTAAAATAACAAATAAAATTCCCGCAATTAATGAAAAGATTGTGGAATGATTTGTAGTTCGACAACAAGAACTAGGTATTAATTCATCAGAGGTTATATAAATCATAAGTCCTGCAGTCGCACCAACAATGAAACCAATCAAATTATTAGAAATTTGCTGAAAAATAAATTTGGCAAATATAAATCCAGCTAAAATGGGAATTGCCGTTGAAGAAGATATCAAAAAAGATTTCAGTCTTTTTCCCGTGCAATGGAAATAGGGTGCAGAGGTACAAATGCCCTCAGGAATATTATGTATTGCAATTGCAAGTGCAACAACGAGGCTAATTTTTATATCCGAAACAGTTCCAATAGCAATCGCCATACCCTCTGGAAAATTATGTAAGAAAATTCCAAAGAACAGATAAATAGAAGTTCTCTTTAATTTGCAACCTTGCTCCTGCGAACATAGTTCTGGATGAATGTGAGGTATTAATCTATCTAAACCAAACATTAAAACACAACCAAAGAGAATTCCTAAAACTGCAATATAAATAGAAGAAAGAGCTATACTCTCCGGAATTAATTCCAAAAAAGAAATAGCAAGCATAACCCCTGCAGCAAAGGCAAGCATATTATACATAAATCTCTCTGAAGGTTTCTTAACAACCCCTATAAAAGACCCAATTATTGGACCTAGTACCGAAATTAAAACAATCCAAAACAGAGAGTTTTCCATTAAACTAAAAATAATAAAGTTGTTTAAATAACTTTCTAAGCAACCTACAAAGTTTTATAAAGTTTTTAAGATGAAAAAAGACATGAAAAAGAGTGATTTTCTAAGCGGAGTTTATAGAAGCGGAGTTTTTAATACATACGATATTCATGGGGATTACAAAGTAGATAGATTTGATGCAGGTTCAAATCCAGATGCAAGAGATTTGGCAAATGCACGGAAGGAAGTTCATGGAACCTACAAGGAAGGTGTTTTTAGACCTGCAAATACAAGAGGAGAGAAAGGATATGCAAGCAGTGTTACAATTGGAAAAGATACTTTTGGAATAGATCATGCCGGAAAATTATACGATGCTAGTGGTAAACCTATTGGAAGTTTAGATAGAAATGGTAGACCTAAATTTCAAACAGAATCTACAGATTCTTCTTTGAGAGATACAAGAAAAGAATATAGAAAGACCATTCAAACAGATCCAAGAGGAGTTAGAATGTTTGAGAGCCCAACTGGAGAGTGGACAGGATATTCAAGTGAAGAGCTAACAGCACTTGCGAACTATATTGCGGTTTCTAATCAAATGCTAAGAAGATTGAGAACAGATTTTCCAAAAGAAGGAATAAAAGTTAGTGTTTATGAAACAGAAATGCCTGAATTAAAGCTAGATAGAGAAGGTTATAAATTGTTTGCAGGAAATAATGCCGAAAGCAAGGACGGAAAAGAACATGTTGTTCTAATTGATAGAAGATTAAAGCCACACGAAAGACTTGCAGTTTTAACTCATGAGTTGTCCCATGTACATGGCATGGGAGAATTGAGAAGCGAAAGAGATGAAATGAATGAAGAACATGATGCACATCTTTCAGCAATTAATCTAATTGCAGGTACTTATGAAAATTATGACAGGCTTAGAATGGGAGGAGAAACACCGAGCAAAGAAGAAGTAGGAAATGCACTTGGATGGCTTGTTGGAACAAAACATCATTTTGGAATAAGAGATGAAGAGATTAGAGAACACGAACCCACAATTAGAAAAGCACAAAGAGATCTTGAGGGAAGACTCGGAGCAATAATTGCAATACCCTTAATTGGACTTTCATTGCCAGTTCTATTCTCAAGCATTACGGGCAATGTCATTTCAGAATCAATCTCAAATCAAATAAAGTTTACATTTGGAGGACTCTTTATTATTGGACTTCTTGCATCTTTTCTTTGGTTGCGTACAAAAATTTCAAGAAAAATTTAAACCTCATCAAGTTTTCTGATTAATCCCCAATAGAAATTGGAATCACTAACAAAAACATATTTTAGAGAATATACCAAAACCTTAAAACCATTAAAAACCTCTAAAAAACATGTTAGACCGCATATCAAATGCCTTCACAGGCGGGATAAAGAAAATAACAAATGCATTGTTTGTTGATAAGAAACTTATAGACGCAGTCATAAAAGATATCCAAAGAGCACTAATTGAATCAGATGTTAATGTAGATCTTGTTCTTAAGCTAAGTCAGGATATAAGAAAACTTGCAATAGATGAAAAAATAAAAGACATAGAAAAGAAAGAACAATTAGTTGCCCTAATCCACGAAAAGATAAAACAGATAATTGGAGAAGGAAAACAAATTCAGCTTGAGAAAAAAACAACAATTATGCTTATGGGCCTATATGGTTCTGGAAAAACAACAACAATCTCTAAACTAGGATTCTATTTCGCAAAGAGGGGAAAGAAAGTCTGCGCCATAGGATTAGATACTCAAAGACCTGCAGCAATGGATCAATTAGAACAGATGTGCGAAAAAGCAAAAATAAAATCTTTCGTAGATAAAAAAGAGAAAGACCCTCTAAAGATTTATAAGACCTATGAGAAAGAATTAGAAAAGTTTGATTTGGTACTAGTAGATACTGCAGGAAGAGACGGACTCAACAAAGAACTAATAAGTGAAATAAAAAGCATAGAAAAGAAGGTAAAACCAACATATAGAGTTCTAATAATGCCTGCAGACATAGGACAAGCTGCAAAAACCCAGGCACAAGAATTTCAGAAAGCATGCTCAATAGATGGAGTAATAATTACAAGGATGGATGGAACAGCAAAAGCAGGAGGATCTCTAACGGCCTGTGCAGAAACAAGGGCCCCAGTATTTTTCATAGGAACTGGAGAGAAGATTCATGAACTTGAGACATTCAATCCAGATTCATTTATTTCAAGACTTCTTGGTATGGGAGACCTAGAAACACTACTCGAAAAAGTTAGATCAGCAACAGATGATAAACAACAAGCAAGAATTGAAGAAAGATTAAAACAAGGAAAATTTACATTACAAGATTTATACTCCCAGTTAGAATCAATGAATCAAATGGGAAGTTTTGATAAGCTCCTTGGCATGATTCCTGGATTTGGACAAGCAAAAGTTCCAAAAGAAGTTTTAGAAAAACAAGAAAACAAAATGAAAAGATGGAAATATGCCATACAATCGATGACAAAACAAGAAGTAGAAACCCCTGAATTACTTGAAAAACAAACATCTAGAATCGCAAGAGTAGCAAAAGGTTCTGGAACAACAACCTCTGAAATTCGTGAACTTCTAAAACAATACAAGATGATGAATGAACTTGTAAAATCCCAATCATCACTAGAAGGACTTGAAGAAGGAAAAATAGATCAAAAGACAATGCAAAAGATGGCTAAGAAATTTAGAGGGAAGATGAAGTTTTAGGCAAAACTAGTTTGGAAAAAATCTAAGCCTGAAATTCTTTAAAGACCAGTTTAACAAAAACACAACTAATGAAGAAATTAAAAGATAGAATGTTAAATCCGTATTTATCTCTCGATTAGTTTCAACAAAGATATCCTTGAAATTCTCAGGTAAGACTTCAGAATTAACTTCGAAAAATTTTCCCCCAGTATTAAAAGCCAGCGCCCTCATAACATCTATATTTATTTTATGAACTACACCAAACTCATCCAATCCTCCCCGACTAGTCCCAATGACAATTGAATTAATTACAATATCCTTATCCAAGGAGTATTTTATAACTTCTGAAACATTGAATACTGAAAATTCTCCATCACTAATCAAAATTATTGATTTTCTTTGATCAGAAAAAAGCCCATCACTAAGTAATACTGCATTATAGAGGTTTGTACCATCAATGGAAGAAGGACTTGTAGCATCTATTGAGCTGAGGGTTTTTATCCTAGAACCATCTATTCGTTGGATAATATTTGGTTCCCCAGAAAAAGAAATAACTCCAAATTCAACTCCAAAAGGAAGAGAATTTACAAACTCTTTTGCAACCCTTTTACCCATATCCAAACGAGATATTCCCAAATCTTTAACAGACATGCTTCCCGAACTATCTATAAGAAATACATGACTAAATGAATCTGTTCGAGCCATATAATTAACATTTAGTTGAGCCATTGAAAAAATAAGCAGGATGATTAATAAAACATCAAAGAATAGAACCAAAAAGCTTTTTGAAAAAAATTCTACACCCGAAATTCTTTCAAGTGCTTCAAAATTTGAGAAAAGTATTGCCTTGCGCTTACCAAAAATTTCTGAAAAGAAATAAAAAAGTATTATAACCGGAACAATTAGTAAAAGATACAATAAACGAGGATAAAGGAAATAAAGATTCATATTCTAAGTTCTTCAGCCCTCCGTTTCATAAATGTGGACAAGGGTAATGCAAATTCCTGAGAATTCCTCAATTCTAAAAGATCAATACCCGAATCAGAAAACAATTTTTTGACTTTTTGTTTTTGCAGATTAGCATTTAGATTATATCTTCTCCTAGCAAATTCTGTATTAATTGTGAGCCTTTTTGAAGTTGCAGGATCCTCAACTACCAGATTATAAGAATCTTCCGGAAGTTCCTCGTCGAGAAAATCCCTAACCATTATGGCAAAAAGATCTGTACGAGAAGAAGAAAGTTTTAAACCCCTATCAAAACCCTTCTTTATATGGATAAAATCAGATAGTATGATAAGATTATTTGAAATGCCTCCCATAAATCTAGAACTAAATTCAAGAGCACCCCCCAATTCAAATACGCTAGAATAATTATTAATATCTGATAAGAATTTATGAATTATAGAAATTTGACTCTTAGAATTTGAAGGCCTTACTAGTTTAACTGCCTTATCCGAATACATGATAAGTCCGACATTATCTCCAGACACTAAGACAAGATGAGATAAAACACAGACCAGCTCTCCAATATATTCTGCCTTTAATTTTTTACCAGAACCAAAAAGCATCCCCTTGCTACAATCAACTAAAAAATAAACATTTAGATCTCTTTCCTCCTTATATTGCCTAGACATTTTTTGCCCAGAACGAAGGGTCGCTTTCCAATCTATTGAACTTACATCCTCTTCTGGATCAAAATTCCTATATCCATCAAACTCAAGGCCCTTTCCCCTAAAAAGAGTTTTATATACTATCTTTTTTACCTGAAATTTTTTCATAGCCTTCTCAAACAATAAAGAAGCTGCACGATAATCTATAACAAGTTTTTTTTGAATTTCCATTCATGGCACACTTACCCTCTTTAATAATTCATCTATAATTTGATCCGACCCAATATTGTCTGCTTCCGCCTCAAAATTCAAAATCAGCCTATGACGTAGAATTGGGTGGAGAACCTCTTTAACATCCTCGGGAAGGACATAATTTCTGCCATTTAAAAGTGCTTCAGCCTTTGAAGCAATATACAAAGAAATGGATGCCCTAGGGCTACATCCAAAAAGAATATATTTTCCAAGCACCCCCTCCTTATTTCTGGTTTCATTCACAAGTTCAACTATATATCTTTTTATTTCTGGAGAACTATAAACCTCCTTAACTTTTTTCTGCAAAGAAATAATTTTATCAGGATTCAAAACAGGTTTTAAATGAAAGTCTTCAAAGTTTTTTATAGATATATTGGAATCTAAAATTTTTTCTTCATCTTCAATTTCAGGGTAAGGAACAATTAATTTAAATAGAAATCTATCGACCTGAGCCTCCGGCAAAGAATAAACTCCGCTTTGCTCTATTGGATTTTCAGTGGCCATGACAAAAAAAGGTTTAGGCAAATCATAACTAATTTTTGAGATACTAACTTTTCTTTCTTGCATAGCTTCAAGAAGCGCAGACTGGGTCTTTGGAGGACTTCGATTTATTTCATCGGCAACCAGAAGATTTGTAAAAATTGGACCTTTTATGACCTCAAAATCTTGTTCTTTTTCGTTGAACTTAGTAATCCCAGTTATATCTGTAGGTAAGAGATCAACAGTAAATTGAATTCTTTTACTATTACATCCAAGAACTGAGGAAAGAGATTCGATAATCAAAGTTTTTGCAACACCTGGAAGACCTTCAAGTAAAACATGACCTCCAGAAAGAATAGCTACAAAAATCCCCCGAATAATCTTTTTCTGACCAATAACTAGTAGTAAAAAAATTATTAAAAAATTAATTAACATT
>CAZLFJ010000022.1:0-11512 GCA_964558795.1 Candidatus Woesearchaeota archaeon
GTTGGAGATTTGCTTGGAAATCCAGTAAATGCTTCATTCTTTGTCTTGATACTATTAATCTTAATTGTATTACTGGTATTCTTAGCTCGTAAAAAAAGAATAAGTGTTTCTAAGAAGAAAGTTAAAGCAAAGAAAAAGTAAATATTCTTTTAGTGTTGATCATTTTTTTTTAGAAGTATTAGATATAACCTCATTACTATGAACAACGAGAAAGAATGAATAATCAATAGCCTTTCCTTATCTCTTACAAACCTGTTTATTAAATGTAGGGGTAAGATTTATAAATTATTAATATTTTTAGAAGAAATGAATGAAAGATTAGAGGTATTTTTAGATATAAGTTTACAAGTCTCACAATTATTAAAAGCTGGAACGTTTAAAAGACACGAGGGTTGTTCTATGGGTTTGGTTAGCTTGGATAAACAAACAAAATACTCTTGTTTCCTGTCTGGAGAAGAATTGAAAAAGATTGTTAAACATTATGAAAGATCATTTCCTTTAAAAACAATTTTTGTAAAGATTCATTGTTTTATGATCTATCTTTGCCTTGAACCCTTCTTGGATAAGATTTCTAAGATAAATCTATGTAAAGATTTTAGTCCACCTGTTTTAACCAAAGAACTTTATTCCTTATTTCCCAATCTCAAAAATTATCCTGTCAATTGGAATGGGGGTAAAGGAAATAAATCCCTTGCGGACAAATATGCAAACAAAATAAGGAAGTATCCTGAATTTGCTAGCCAAAAACTAACACTCGAAAAAATAAGAGATATGGAGACGCCTCGCAAGGAGTAAGTAGTTAAGTTTAATCCTGTCAAGCAGGTTAAACGAGATCCCTACCGCCTCTCCATAGTTTTCATAGGTATACCTCGTTTTTAAGCTTTCTGGTTAGAACTTTTGTTAGAATTTATTATTGTTTGGATAGATTTCAGCAAACTTGAAATTTTTTCCATTCGCTTTGGCTCATTTCTAAAAATTTCTGGGGAATTTTGTTATGCATAATCATTCTTGTTCGGATTAATAGAATTTACTTATGAAAATGTTTAAAGAAATTGATAGAATATTGAAAATATGATACTTTTAGAACTTGAAATTACTTAGAACTTGATACTAATATCTTTTCTTAATTGGTCTTCTAAGGCCACTTGGTCTGTCTCGAACAAAACCTCTGCCACCCCTAGAATCATCATCTCTTCCGCCTCTTGATGGACCCCTATCTCCGTCTCTAGACCTTCCACCAAAGCTTCTACCTCCCCCACGACCATCTGAATCTCTTCCCCTACTTCTTGAAAATCCTCTTCCACCATCTCTTGAACCTCTTCCATCAATTCTTCCAACTTGTATTCTATCTTTTCTTTCCATTAGTGCTTTCTCAAATTGAGGAGCATCCATTCTTTCTATTTCGGGGTGTTCTCTTAATATTCTTGTGAAATTTTCATAATCTCTACTTCCAAGTATTGTTATTGCAATACCCTCTTTTCCAGCTCTTGCAGTTCTTCCGATTCTGTGTACGTATTGTGATGTCTCTACAGGAGAATCATAATTATATACATGAGATACATTCTTTATGTCTAGTCCTCTTGCTGCAACGTCTGTACAAACAAGAACTTGGAAATTCATATCCTTGAATTGATCCATGGTATCTGTTCTCTTATTTTGGGAATGTCCTCCATGTATTGCAAGAGCTTTTACTCCATTTTGTTTTAAATTATATGCGATAAAATCTACATTTCTTTTCGTATTGCAAAAAACCATTACTAGTTTTGAAGAATCACTTTTGATTAAATGTGTTAAGAGTGAGAATTTATCATGATCCATCACATCATAATAGACTTGTTTCAACTTAGTTGGATCAACATTCTTTTCTGCTGAAACTTCGACAGCATCTTTCATAAAATCTTTTGAAATCTTAGCTATTTCGGGAGTAATAGTTGCTGAAAATAACAATGTTTGTCTGTTTGGGTTGCAGAATGAGATTATCTTTCTTATGTCTTTAATAAACCCCATATCAAGCATTCTGTCCGCTTCATCTAAAACAAGCATAGAAATCTTATCCAAACTTAATGTTCTTTGACCTATATGATCTAGAATTCTTCCAGGGGTCCCAACAACAACCTCTGAATTTTTTATATCTCTTACCTGAGGATTATAAGAAACCCCACCATAAACCTCACAAATGTTTAAATCTTTATATCTTCCAAATAATTGTAAACTTTCTTTGACTTGCTGTGCAAGTTCTCTTGTAGGAGTTAAAACTAGTGCTTGTACTCCCTTTCCAACCTCAACATTTTGAATTATTCCAGAACCAAATGCCAGTGTTTTTCCACTACCTGTTGAAGCGCAAGCAATCACATCTTTTCCAGCTACAACTAAGGGCACTGACTTTTCTTGTATTTCTGAGGGTTTTTCAAACTTTAATTCTTTCAAAACCTTCAGAATTTCTTCGCAAAATCCTAAATTTCTAAATTTTTCCATTGTTCTCTCCAGAATAAGTCTTTCTATCTCCAAGTTTTTTGTCTTGGGGAGATAGAAGCAGTAATTAGCGTGTATCTCCAAAAGAAAGCTGTTACAATTGTTAAATTGTAGTTTTTCTGTATAGTTATGATTTTTTGAGAGTTTATAAAGCTATTCATTTCTTAGTTACGACTATTTGAATGTTTTCATCTTCTTTTTCTTCAAGTATTCTTAATCCTGCGCCAGTAATTTCTTGTTTTATTTCTTCTAAATCATAGATATAATAATATCTCTCAAACTTCTTATTTCCAATTGTCCAAGGTATTATTGCATCCTTTCCTTTATTTTTTATTCTATTGTGATTTTTACTCCAAACTTGGATTAGAGCTTTTCCATTATTTTTTAGAACTCTTTTTATTTCTTCTAAAAGTTTAATTCTTTTTTCTTTTGTTTCCACACAATGTAGAACAGCAATGCAAAGAAGATTATCAAAAAATCTATCATTGTAGGGGAGATTTTCATCTTGCATAGTTTTTAATTCGATATCTAGATTTTTTTCATTTGCATTTTTTTTTGCAAGCTCAATCATTTTCTCAGAAAAATCTACCCCATACATCTCTAATCCTTCTTTTTTGATAAAGTGTCTTCCACTTCCACATCCAAGATCTAGAAGTTTTCCTTCGCATTGCCTAACAAATTCTTCTACTTCTTCTCTTGGTTTCTCGCGAAAGTTCTTCCAATCTTGTGCAATTTCATTCCATACTTGTTTTTGAGTAAGTTCTGCCATGTAATATTCAATTTTTTAATATATAAAAATGCTTTGAAACGAGAACACTATTAAAATAACAGCAAATAATGTCTTAAATTCTTTATAAAACAGAAAAAAATTAAATAAATAAGTTTAAAATCCTTAAAATATATAGAGACTTATGACAAATATCCAGAACATTGAACAAAAAATTCTCGCGTATGCACTTAAAAATGCAGTAGATCACGGTGGAAAATGCCAATCGGGAGCAGTTCTTGCACCACTATTCCACGAAGGCCTAGTTAAGTCTGAGGTAAAAGAAGTAATGCCTAGGATTAACGAGGTTGTAGATAGGATTAACTCTCTAACTTCTGATGAACAAAAAAAAGAACTTGAAGAAATAGAAGATTTAATTTCGAAAAGAAAAGAAAGAGTTGGAATGCCAGAATTACCCAATGTACTAGAAACAGGAGTTATTATGAGGTATGCTCCTGCAGCCTCCGGATATTTACATTTAGGACATGCAAGCTCAAACTGTGCAAATGCAATGTATGTTAAAAGATATGGTGGGAAATTTTATATTCGAATAGAAGACACAAACCCTGAAGAGGTAGTTCCAGATGCTTATGAAAAAATTAAGGAAGATTGTGATTGGTTATTTGGAAATGTTTACGAATATATTATTCAGTCAGATAGGATAGAGACCTATTATAAATATGCTCAAGAATTAATTAATTCTGGAAATGCATTCATTTGTACCTGTAAAAAGGAAGAGAATTCTGAAGAAGTACATGTAAGAAAACCTTGTAAATGTAGAAATCATTCTGTAAAAGAAAATCAAGATGGGTGGGAAAAAATGTTAGATTCGGAAGGTTTCAAGGAAGGTGAAGCCGTTTTAAGATTTAAGTCAGACATAAATAATCCAAATCCTGCAATGATAGATTTTCCATTAGCAAGAATAAACACCCATAAACACCCAAGAGTTGGAGATAAATACAAGGTTTGGCCATTAATGAATCTATCTGTAACTGTCGATGATATTGAATATAAAATGACCCATATCATCAGAGGAAAAGACCACAAAGATAACTCGAAAAGACAAGAAATGATATATGAAGCACTAGGTAAAAAAGAATTATTTCCTTGGACCTTCTTTATGGGTAGATATAAATTCACAGATATTGAACTCTCAAAAAGAAAAATATTGGGATTGATTAATGATGGAAAATTTACGGGAAGAGAAGATATAAGATTACCAACAATAGCCTCACTTAGAAAAAGAGGATTCCAACCGGGAGCATTTGAAAAGATGACAGAAATAAGAGGCTTAACTGAAGCTGATAAAGTTTTCTCTAAAAAAGATTATTTCAAATTATTGGGAGATTGTAATAGAGAGATTATAAAGCCAAATACTATTGAAATAGAAATTTCTGAAGAAAAAACAAAGGAGTTTAACAATGAGTATATTTTATTGATGGACGATGCGTCTGAAAAAAATATTTATACTAATGAAGAATTAGAAAACGAAAAAATTTATTCCTTAAATGGTATTGGCTATGCAAAACTTAATGATAAAACATTATGGTTCTGCCATGAATAACTTTCGCAATCTATAAAAAGCTCGTTTTATTGTTTTAGTTATGGTTTCAATTAAAAAAGAAGTGATACTAGCTTATGCTTTAGATAATGCTATAACTCATGGTGGCAAGGTTCTTGAGCAATCCGTTATGAATGCTTTATTTTTTGAAGGATTTAATAAACAACAAATAGATGGAGAGCTTGCTTCGATTAAGAAAGTTATAGCAAAGGTAGATTCAATGGATATTGCTAAACAAAAAAAAGAATTAGAAGAATATAAAAGAATTATTGAAAAAAAAGATAAAAATGTAAATGTTGAAAAAGGTTTATTTGATAATTCTGAAAGAAATCAGATTATAAGAATTGGCATGTTTCCATATGGTCCAATACGACTAAATAATTCTAGAATTCCAATTCTTGCAAATGAATACATAAAAGAAAATGGGGGTAGAATTCTATTCTTATATGAAGATCTTATTGGAAATGAAACACATTCAATTGTTCCAGAGTCATATGATCTAATAAAAGAAGGTTTAAATTTTTTAAACATCAAAATCTCAAAATTCTACTATAAATCAGACAGATATAAGAAATATTACTCCTATGCCGAAGATTTAATTCATCAAGAAAAGTTATATGTTTGTAATTGCTCCTTTGAAGGATTTAAAAGAATAAAAGATAAAGGGATAGATTGTCCTTGTAGACATTTACCGAGCAGAATACATTTAGATAGATGGAAAAGAATGTTAGATAAAAATACAGCTCGAGGAGAATATGTTGTTAGACTTAAAACAAATATGCAAGATTCTGATAAGGCATTTAGAGACAGAGTCGTTTTTAAAATTTCTGATAAAATACATCCAAGAACTAAAGCAAAGTATCGCGTTTATCCCAGCATAGAATTTTCAAATGTAATTGATGATTATTTAATGGGAATAAATAAAGTTTTTGAATATTCAGAGAATATAATTCTAAATAGAACCGAAGATTTTATTAGAGATTTGTTCGGATGGGTACATCCTAAAAAAGTTTATTTTGGAAACTGTTCTGGTAAAGACTCTTTGGAATACACCAAGCAAATTAGTAAAGATGTGAGAAATGGTCTTTATGCTGGTTGGAATGATCCTAGACTGA
Source organism: Candidatus Woesearchaeota archaeon (assembly GCA_964558795.1). Classification (GTDB taxonomy): domain Archaea; phylum Nanobdellota; class Nanobdellia; order Pacearchaeales; family GW2011-AR1; genus CAKZRD01. The sequence continues at coordinate 5,915 of CAZLFJ010000022.1, forward strand.
TGAGTATACAAAGTTTTAGGGATAGAGGAATTTCTTCAAGATCTATAGTAAATTTTATTCTTTCCTTGGGAACAAACAGAAAAGAGATAATTTTGCCCATGGACAACTTATATTCTGAGAACATTAAAGAGATATACAAAAAGTCTAAGAAGTTCTTTTTTGTTCCCGAACCCGTAAAAATCAAAATTTCGGGTAATCCAAGCAAAAGTATTTTAATAGAAGATCAAACAAAAGAACCGGTACAAATTAGAAGATATTCAGTTATGCAAGAGTTTTATATTCCAAAGAGCTTCTACGATGGTTTTTCTGAAAAAGAATATAGGCTTCTACACTTGTTTAATTTCAAGGTTTTTCAAATGAATGTTGCAACATCCAAAGAATTCTCTTTTGTAAATGAAGAGAACAAAGATAAAATAAAAAAAGATCTTGTTCCATGGGTTTGTGCATTTCAAGAGAGTATAAAAATTAAAATTATGTTACCAAACGGTAAAATTATAAAAGGCATTGCAGAACAAGCCATTAAAGAAGTTAAAGAGGGAGAGATTGTAGAGTTTGAACTTTTTGGTTTTGCAAAATTACATAAAAAGAAAAAAGAAACTATGGAATTTTGGTTTAGTCATGCTTAGTTAAAAATTGCATGAGATCTAATTAGAAAAGATTTAAATAATTGATAAGTTAACGCTTTTTATGGATGTAGCATCAAAAAATTCTCAAGTAAGGGGAATGGCAAGTCAAAAAATTCTTCCAAGACCTCCCGTTAGGCCCTCGGCAATAGAACGTTCGCAGATAGCTAATCCAAGAATTCCTCCGAAAAATATTTCTCAAAGACCAATTCCTCCGAGGCCATTTAATCCTCCTGGAAGAGTTCCTCCGCGACCGCAAGTAATGAATTCAAAGAATAATGCTCCTATTGAAAAACAAAAAGAAGAAAAGAAACAGAGCAGTATAATTGATTTCGAAAATGCACCTATTGCAATACTGGTTGGATTTGGTTTTGTAATACTCCAAATAGTTTTAATGGCTCTATTGAATTTGAAACTGGGGGGTTCTTTTTTTCTGGGTTTTTTTATTTTAATAATCTATGGAATAATTGTTTACTTTTTACTTAGACCTAAAAAAGATAAACTTCCAGACCAAAAAGATTTAAATAGTAGTAAAAACAATAAATAACATGGGTGATATAGCAAGTACTAGTTCTAAACAAGTTGATTTTAAAAATACTTCAGAAAATAAAATAAATCCTAATTCTTATGAAAATAAAAATGTTCAAATTAAAAGTTATCAAAAACAAACAGAATCAAGAGTTTTCCCACTTAAAGAAAATGCATATCATTCCGGAAAGAATGTTGCATTTTTAGAACCTGAAATTGTTGAAAGAACTAATTGGGAACTTAAACATGCAGGATTTGCAATAGCTTTTGCCTTTATTCTTGTGCTTGTACAATTCGGTACAATGACCGTTATGGATCTTAATGCAGTTAATTCTTGGATTCTAGCATTTGTATTGATTGTAATCTTCGGTATTGCAGTATATTTTCTTCTTGAACCTAAGACTACAAAAGAGATTAAACAAAGAATTGTTGAAACGGAATTACAAACAATAGACAGACCTGTTTTAAAGGAAGTTCTAAAGACGGTTGAAATTGAAAAGCCGGTTATTAAAGAGATTCCGATAATAAAAGAAATTGAAGTTTACAAAGAACCTCAAACAGTTTATGTTGCTGCTCCAATTCCAGTCAAGAAAAAAAGAGCTCCAGCTATTCAATATGATTTTATGGGTTCAAAACTAACAAATGTTTATCACACTGCCCAGTGTAGGCTTGGAAAATCTATTAAGGCTAAGTATCGTGTTAAATCAACAAATAGTGCATATTTTAGAAAACTTAAGTACAGACCATGCGAGGTTTGTATTAAAAAAACAAAAAAAGTTTAAAACAAAGATTTATAAATACTTGAAATTTAAATGAAATATGGTGATTTGGATTATAGGCGGAATTGCAGTAATACTTGTCTTAGTTTTCTTTTCGTATTATAATAAATTCGTTACCCTTACAAATAGAATAGATAATGCTCTTGCTCAAATCGATGTTCAACTTAAAAAGAGAGCAGATCTTGTTCCAAATTTAATTGAAACAGTAAAGGGATTTACAAAACATGAAAAGAGCATAATCACTGAAGTAACCAATGCTAGGAAAGCACTTATGGGTGCTGGAGACATGAATTCAAAGCTTAAAGCAGGAAATAGACTTCAAAGTGCTCTTAAAAGCATATTTGCACTAGCAGAGAACTATCCAAATTTGAAAGCAAACGAGAATTTCTTGCATTTACAACAAGAACTTTCTGCAATTGAAGATAAAGTTGCTTATTCAAGACAATATCACAATGATTCCAGCATGGACTACAATAATTCTCTTCAAACAGTGCCAGCAAAATGGTTTGCTTCAATGTATGGATTCAAAAAGAGCAAAGAGTATTTACAAATAACAACTGAAGAAAAGGCAATGCCTAAAGTTAAATTTGATTAAGGATAGTCAACACAAGTCTTAGTATTCTGATTATTGCACTCCCTAACTCTTCGGTAGGCTTTAATCCAACCTCTAAAAAAGCCATATTTCTCTAGAGAAAGAATAGCATACTGAGAACAAGAGGGATAGAATCTACAAATTATATGTTTTTTATTATTATATCCTCTACCGAATCTTTTCTGCCAAATAGATTTTATAACAAATATAGACAACCAAACTAGAAGATTTTTACTTTTTGTCATAGCTAATTATCTCTTCTTTGTAATTCTGCGAACCGCATTGGGGACATAGCCTTAATGAGTATAGGGAAGTTTTCTGAGCTTGAGCATTTCTTATGGACTGACTAGCAGTCCCCATATCTCCAAATGCTGTACCTGCACCAATACAGGCATTGCACTTAACATCTCCCTCTAATTCTTTTTCCCGAGCCACAAGGGAATGCCAAACCTTCCCACACTGATTACAAGTTCTTTTATACTCTTGTATCTGGTTTTTATTTCGCTTATTAGAATTACAATTTATCTCATGTTCATCACATTCTCTCTTTGTATCAAATTCTTTTCCACAGGTCTCACATTCCCAGACTCCTATTTTCCTAGTACAACCATTTTCATGTTTCTCAGCTTCTTTTCTAGTATCAAACTCATTACCACAATAATCACATTTCCATGTCATTTTAGTTTCCGTTAACAGAATGAATCTCCTATGCTTGCTAAATCTAAGATATCTTCCTCTGAATCAGATGTATATGACCAAATTTGAAAACAGGTACTTCTAAACTCTGTTTCTACGGCAAACATTCCATCGGAACATTCTTTTGCTTTTTTATAGCATTTATTTAATGCTTGTAGTTTTGTGGGCACATCTTCATCAAAAGAAGAACTCGATTCAGAATTAGAACCTATCATATTACTCTGATTGTTTTGAGCAAAATTGTTACCTTTATTTTCAGATCTTTCAGAATCATCTAATATTGCACCAATAAATCCAAAAACAAGAAATATAATTATAAGAATTCCCCACCACTTCTTATACCATGGTTTCTTTCGTATATTACTTATCTCTGTTGCCATTTCTACAACCATAACACAAGAAAGTCTAATAAGCGGAGATTTTGAAAAAATGATACTGTTCTCTAAAAAATTAGGAGTAAATGAACTGATAGTACTAGATATGATGTCTGCTGGAATGTATTCTCATTTATATGTCAATAAAGAAAAAGTAGATAGGGAGTTATTATTCAAAATTGTTGAAAAATACAACAAGCGAAAAGATTTTCCCGGAATATTTTGTTATTCCCGAATAAGGGATCGGGATCTTTTTGGATGTTCTGCAGGTAGAAATTATTTTTATATTGCTCCATACGGAGATGTTCATCCATGTGATTTTAGTTGTGGTTCTGTTGGAAATCTGCTTAAAATACCCTTGAATAACCTATGGCCAAAATTAGTTGAGCTTAAAGAATCTAAAGAGTATTTTAATCCTTGTTGTGAGAAATGTGATGCATGCACAAAACAACTTCCTAAAAACAATAAATAAAACTAGAAACTCTTTTGAAAAAATCTTCTTTTTAGAAAAAAGAAGCAAAAATGCTTTAGAGAGGATTTTAAAATGGCTTTTTGTTGTTCTAAATTATTTAGTTTAGTGGGATTTATTTAACTTTAACTAATACGGGTTAACCCCACAAAAGTTGGGGTTTACCTATTGATTTTGGAGTTATTACACAATTTTAGTAACTTCCTAAATTTTAACAACATCCCTTTAATCCCCCAATTCTTCCCAATAATTCTTGCACTTGTTTTTCTATTGAACCCAATCTATCTTGAATTATGCTAATCCTACTAAAAAATTAAGAAAAAAAAGAAAAAGTTAGACAAATCTTTTTAGATTTAATTCTTTGCATGACTAAACAATGCCTTGAAAGCTACTACAGCTGCTGCTGGAGCAACGAATGCATTGACTAGGACAAAGAATTTAGCCACTGTAACTCCTATTGTTGGAATTCCAGCCGCAACATTTCCTAACGCTGTAAATGTAAACATGAATGCAATTGATGCAATCAAGAAAGAATTAACTTCTTTATCGGTTACATTTACAAGACCAACTATAAGTCCTAAGACTAAAAGTAGGTACATTGGCCAGGTTGCTTGAACACCAAAGACAGCTATTACAACTGCTATGATGAGACCAATTACAAATGCCCATCCACCTAATGTTTTTCCCATATTATCTCCTCCTTTTAATTAAAATAATTAGTAATTATATATATATAAGTTCTTCGATTTTAATCCTTTGAATGAATAGCTTTTCCAGACAACTAGAATTTCCAAAACCCTTAAAAACTAGAATAAATTATACTGTTTATGCAAGCAAATAGAATCTCATTTCATGATCAAATTGCAAGAAATAAGAGGGTATCAGTTTTTTTGATTTTAATAGTCGCACTTGTGCTGATGGGACTCATTTATACGATTGGATTAGCTATTGGTGCAGATATTTTCTTTATATCCATTTTTGGAATTGTTTTCACCCTTATTTATATTTTGGTAGGTTATAATAGTTCTAGCAAACTTGCACTTTTTAGTGTAAATGCAAAACCTGCCGATGGAACGAAATATACCCAGTATCATAATATTGTTGAAGGACTTTGTCTTGCTTCTGGAATGCCCAAACCAAAACTTTATGTTATGGAAAATCCACAAATTAATGCATTTGCTACTGGAAAAAATCCAAAAGAATCTGTCATTTGTGTTACAACTGGAGCACTTGAAAAACTAAATAAGCATGAACTCGAAGGAGTTTTGTCTCATGAACTCTCCCATATTGCAAACTATGATATTAGATTTATGACCCTAACTGCAGGACTTGTTGGAATGATTGCAATTATTTCACAAATATTTTTAAGAACTCTTTTTTGGAATTCTCTTGGAGGAAGAGGTAATCGAAACGACAATGGAAAGGGCGGCGCGGTATTCCTAATAATTGGAATTGTTCTTGCAATTCTTACACCCATAATTGTTTCAATGGTCCAACTTGCAATTTCTAGAAAAAGAGAGTATGCAGCCGATGCTTC
>CAZLFJ010000023.1:0-11479 GCA_964558795.1 Candidatus Woesearchaeota archaeon
TGAGAGCAGGACAAAACGCTTTGAGCAAATAGGATAAACTAAGGTAAAAATGCGAAATGCATTTTGAGAGATTGGATGAGGCAATCTGAGAATGATTGCCAATAATGGGTTTTTTAATCCTAAAAATTTCCGCTAAAATCTAATAAACTTCTGGAAACCAAGTTTCGCAAAAACCCATAAACCTATAGAAAAGGAATCTAAAATGATTATTGGTACAATAGAACTAATAAGTATTATAAACTCAGAAAGCTCAAGAAAGTTATGGAATATACAATCTACTCGAGAATTGCAGGTACAACAAAATACCTCCTATGTAAGTGTAAGATATTTGAAAAGGCCACATTCGTAAATTCAAGACCTCCCATGAAAACTCTCGCCTCATTTCTAGAAGAAGAATCTAAAATTGAAGAAGGCAGATTATGGAGAGAGAAAAGAGATAGTTATTATGGAAAATTTAGCTAAAGATGAATAAACCCTAACTTTTTAAAGAAGATTTAATTATTATTAACATGAATCAAAAAGCATACGAGAGTTATTGTGAAGCAGGAAGAATAGGAAAAAAGATTAGGGACGAGATGAGAGTTTCTATAAAACCTGGGATGAAACTTTTAGATATTGCAGAAGAGATCGATAAAAAAATAGGAGAAAATGGGGCAAAACCAGCCTTCCCAGTAAATCTTTCTTTAAACGAAATTGCAGCACATTACACTCCAAGCATATCTGATGAAACAATTGCAGAGGGGATTCTAAAAGTTGATTTTGGTGTAGAGATAAATGGATATATTGCAGATCTCGCATTTACATTAGACTTAACACCAGATAAAAAGTACGCAGAAATGATAAACCTAAATAAAGAAGTCTTGGAAAAAGCACTAGAAAGCTTAGACTACAACTCAACAGCAAGCAGCATTGGAAATAAAATAGAAGAATTATTGGAGAACCAGAAATTTAATATTATCAAAAACCTCACAGGGCATGAACTAGAGCAATATCAGGTTCATTCAGATACGAGTATTCCAAATACAAAAAATCAAGATAAAACTCCTCTAAAAGAGAAAGCAATTGCAGTTGAGCCATTTATGACAACGGGAATTGGTGAAGTAATAGAGGGAAAACCCTCCGAAATTTTTATATTGATAAGTGAAAGAAATGTAAGAAATCCGGGAGCAAGAGAATTGTTGAAATTTATAAAAGAAGAATATAAAACAAAACCATTTTGTAAAAGATGGTTAGATAAAAAGGGATTCAAGACTTTATTCTCACTTAAGCTATTGGTAAGTGAAGGAATAATATATAATTTTCCAGTTTTAGTAGAAAAAAGCAAGTCTCCTGTAAGTCAATTTGAAGAAACAATTATATTCCATGAAAAAGAAAAGATTATTACCACAAATTAATCCACTTTTAAAACTAAAGAATTATAGCTAAGAGAATCTCCAGGTGAGAGCATGATTGTCCCTCCATGAGAAAAAACTCTTCTTTTCTCAAAATCCTTAACAGATTTTAAAACGCCAGTCAAAAGAGGATGTTTTTCCTGAAAGTTGTGTGGATAAGATGAAGAGAAGTTAATCCTTGCATGAGAATCGATATTAAGATCATCAATTAAAATTCCTCTTTTAGAATAACAATCCATCTCAATATCTGTAGGAAGATAAATTCCAAATTGTACGGGAGCTATATGGTGATGATCAAAATGAACATTTATACTATTTGGATCTGAATGTTTAACGAAACAATGACCTAGAGTATACCTTTGACCTGGAACAAGATCTATATGAGATACAAATCCTGGAACAAACTCTTGTTCTCTTGAAAATTCCTCTAGGGATAAACGAATTTTCGCATGCTCTTCTAAATTTTTGTTTGTTGAAAACATAAAACTATTTGAGAATGAGCATTTATAAAGCTTTCGGTTTTGTAATTACTAAATAGTTACACTAGCCCATATAACTTGTTTCAGGAAGAGCAGATCTTGCGCTTCTAAGATATTTCTTTTCGATTTGCTTATATCTTTCTTGATCAGATTTATTCACAGAAGGAACAACCTTCTCCATTGCCTTCTTAAAATGTGATTCAAGTACTTCTTTTGCATCCCTATCTTCTCTAAGAGCAAGCATCGCAGCTTCTCTAACTAAGGATTCTATATCTGCGCCAGTATAACCTTCTGTTTCATCAGCAAGTTTTAAAACCACCTTGTCTTTATCTTTTATTGGAACATTCTTGGTATGAATTCTTAAGATTTCGATTCTGCCTTCCTTTTCTGGAACTGGAACATAAACAATTCTATCAAATCTTCCAGGTCTCATTAAAGCAGAATCAAGCATATCTGGACGATTTGTTGCTCCAATTACAATTACATTTGACAAATCCTCAATACCATCCATTTCAGCAAGCATTTGATTCAGTACAGATTCTGTAACTCTTGAACCTCCACCCCCGTGTAACCCCCTCTTACCTCCCAGAGAATCTATTTCATCAAAGAAAACAATACAAGGAGAAACCTGTCTTGCTCTTTCAAAAACTTTTCGAACACCCTCTTCAGATTTTCCAACCCACATGCTTAAAAGTTCCGGACCCTTAACCTGTATAAAGTTAGCTTCAGATTCTTTTGCAACAGCCTTCGCAAGAAGGGTTTTACCAGTTCCTGGAGGACCATAAAGCAAAATTCCCTTCGGAGCACGAATACCCATCCGTTTAAAAGAATCCGGATATTTCAAAGGCCATTCAACAGCCTCTCGAAGCTCGGTCTTAGTAGTATCGACCCCTCCCACATCTTCCCATTTAATATTTGGAGTTTCAACAAGAACCTCTCGCATAGCAGAAGGTCGAACAACTTTCAGCGCATTTTCAAAATCTTCTTTAGAAACTTTTAAATCTTCTAATATGTCTTTTGAGACCTCTTCATCCTTATCTAAATTAAAATTATGAATATTCTTTCTTAGAACCGACATCGCAGCCTCTTTAGCCAAAGCATTTATATCTGCACCGACAAAACCATGAGTCCTAGAAGCAAGCTCTTCTAAATTTACATCTTTATCAAGAGGCATACCCCTTGTATGAATTTTAATAATTTGCAATCTTCCTTGTTTATCTGGAACTCCAACTTCAAGCTCTCGATCAAATCTTCCAGGCCTTCTAAGAGCTTCATCAATTGAATTTGGACGATTTGTAGCCGCAATAACAATAACCTTCCCACGAGTATTTAATCCATCCATCAAGGTCAAAAGTTGAGAAACAACTCTTTTTTCAACCTCTCCGTGAACATCCTCTCTCTTTGGAGCAATTGCATCGATCTCATCAATAAATATAATTGCTGGAGCATTCTTCTCTGCTTCTTCAAAAATCTCCCTAATTTTTTTCTCAGAACCGCCATAAAGGGCATTGTAAATTTCAGGACCATTGATAGTAATAAAATGTGCATCGGTTTCATTCGCAACCGCTCTTGCTAAAAGAGTTTTACCGGTTCCTGGAGGGCCATGCATTAAAACGCCCTTGGGAGGTTCAATTCCAAGACGAGCAAAAATTTCTGGATGTTTCAAAGGTAACTCAATCATCTCCCTAACCTTCTTTACCTCATCAGTCAAACCACCTATATCTTCATAAGTTATCTGAGGAATATTTAGGTCATCACTAATCTCAACAGCCTTTGGACTTAATGTAACCTCTGTATTTTCACTAATTATGCAAGCAGAACTAGGAGCACAAGAAACAATTGCAAACCTCATTTGACCTACACCCGGAACACCCATACCAAACTGACTAAATATATCTCCGAATAATTCACCGAAATCGCCCATTTCTTCAGAAAATACATCTCTTCTTTTTCTTCCACCGCCCATAACAAGTATATCTCCCTTAACGACAGGCCTCCCAAGAAGATTTTGTTTAATAGATTCTGGATTTCCTTGAACCATCACACCAGCTTGTGCCGGAGCAATCATAACTTTTTTTGCTTCCTTTAAATCTGCACGATCAATTTCTACAAACTCTCCAATTCCGGTCTTAGCATTTTTTCTAGTGATACCATCAATTCTTATAATATTTGTTCCCTCGTCAGCAGGATAAGACCTATCCACGATAACAAAGGATTCTCGACCACCCTTAACAGAAATAATATCTCCCCTCTGAACCTTAAGTTTTTTCATTAAAGCGGAATCTATTCTAGCAATACCCCTATAGGCATCATCTTGCAGAGATTCGACAACCCTCAATTTAACTTTTTTATCTTCTTTTTCTACCATCATTTATCCTCCAGTTCTGGCGATTTAAATACTTTTGTTTGATTTCTTTCGGGATGAGCAGAATCTGAAAACTTTCTAGCATGCAAAACAGGTTTTCCATTCCTAATAATTCGAACCTCTTTTGAGCTTACAATATGAGATTTGGAATCACTGGGAGAATTAAACATTAGACTAATTCTATCGGCCTGATCAAATGAAAGCCTCACCATATCATTAAAAAATTTTTCTTGTTCCTTCATGAAATCAACAATCTCCCGAGGAATAGAAACCGCATAACTATTCCCAACCATTCTCATTTTAACATTAAACTCTTTCTCTTTTAATTTTATAAAATTAGCATATTCAATTTTATCTTCTGGATGAACAATTGTTTCTCCACATTTTTCACATTTTACGCATCTAAGATTAAACCCATTCTTAGATAATAAACTAGGCCCCATTATCTTGTTACATCTATTGCATATGATTGTGTTGTCAAATATATCTCCCATGTTATTCTCCTTAGTAGGTTTATTATGTATACACTAGAGATATATACTTTATAAATCTTTCGCCAATCAATAAATGAATAGCTTTTAAAATAAACATCTACTATAAGAATATATGAAAATAAAAGAAATTTGGAAAAAGTTTTGGAAATTTATAAATGAAGATACTTGGCAAAGCACACTAGCATTCATCCTACTTTTCATGATTTTTGTAATGTACATATTCTCTCCAGTTCTGGGAATGCTAACAGGATTTAGTTATTCTGACTCTGTAATAAAGCTATCTTCAAAGGGATCGTTTCCATTTGTTATGATTTCTTCAAATTCCTTGAATCTTGTGATTGTAGAAAGTTGCTCAATGCATCATAAAATGGAACTTGAAAAAATAATGGAAAATGGTCTTTATGAAAAAAACAATGTCTCTTTTGAAGATTCAAAAGATTGGAGATTTCAAAAGGGATTTACTAAGGGAGATATTATATTCTCAATAGCCCCAAAAAAAATAGAGGTTGGAGATGTAATAATATTTAATTCTGGACAACCAAATGTAAGATATCCTATAATCCATAGGGTAATTAGAGCAGGAGAAACCTATACAACAAAGGGAGACAATAACCCTGGATTGCTAGAATATGAGAAAGAAATTCAAAACGATAGAGTTTTAGCAAAATCCGTTTTGAGAATTCCTTATTTGGGTTGGATTAAGTTGATATTTTTCGATTGGCAAAAGCCTGAAGACCTAAGAGGATTTTGTTAGAGCTTAAAAGATATTAGAAACATTTAAAAGCGAGGATATACAATAAAACTGATGAAATTTTGTCCAAAATGTGGTGCTATGTTAATCCAAAAAACAAAAAACTTTGGATGTCCCAGATGTAGTTATTCAACCACTGAAAAAGTAAACCTCAAGGTAAAAGAAAAAGTTAACGAACAGCAATTTGTTGCAGTAATAAAAGACAAAGATGTTGATGTTCTTCCAACAGTAGCAGCAGAATGCAAGGCTTGTGGACACAAAGAAGCACATTTTTGGACATCCCAAACGAGGGGGAGCGATGAGACAGAAACAAGATTTTTTAGGTGCAAAAAGTGTAAGCAAACTTGGAGAGAATATAAGTAGGATTTGATAAAAAAATTTTCTCTTAAGATTGTGCAGATTTAAAAAAATAAAGATTCTAAGATAGTCTAGTGTTAAAGAAATTTCCAAAAACCTTATAACCTATAGAATTATATAAAAAACATGATGACTGAAGAACAAGCAGAACAGATAAAAGAACAACTATTAAAACAACTTGAAAATTTTCCTGAAGATCAAAGAGAACAGGTAAAAGAAAAGATTGTTTCTATGACTACGGAAGAAGTAGAAGAGTTTGTTAAACAAAACCAGCTAACACATCTTGAAAAGGAAGGAGAAAGTCCAGAATGTATTTTTTGCAATATTGCTTCAAAAAAAATATCATCTTATATACTAGAAGAAGATAAAGAAAATCTCGCAGTTCTCGAAATAAACCCCCTAAGCAAAGGACATGCAATGATTATTCCAAAGAAACATATAGAATCTGGAGAGATTTCAAAAACGAGCATTGAAATGGCCAGAAGAGTAGCTACAACAATACAAAAAAGACTAAAACCCAAAGAAATAAAAGTTACTAATCAAAAAATACTAAATCATTCATTGATTGACATACTTCCAATATATGGGACCGAAACCGAAAGGAAAAAAGCAACAGAAGAAGAATTAATAGAATTGCAGAGAAAATTGAAAGAAGAAGAAAAACCAAAAATACAAGAAAACCCAATACCTGTAGAAACTACAAAAATCAGAGAAGAGATTCCAAAATTTAAGCCACGAATGCCCTAATCATCGATTAGATTAAGAACAGAAAGAACAAGTTCTGAATCTGGAGAATCTGGTTCACAATTCCTATATCTCTCTGCAACAAAATCACAAACCTTTCTAACAAAACTAAGCTCTCCTGGAAGAACTACTTCTTGGATATAATCATAATTTCTAGCCCAATAAAATAAATCCCCATAAGAAGAATTCTCAACAAGACTTTCAAAAACAATATATCTTTTGAGACCCCCACTAAGAAAACTATCATTAAGTTCCATTAAAAGAATAAATTTAATAATTATTTAAAAACAAATGGATTATTTAATATATATTTTATAAATCGAAAGTTAATTAAAACCAGAAAAGCTTCTTAGTATAAACTTTTTTCACATATTCAATCTAAAAATTAAAAAAGAAAATTAGAACGAACCAGTTCAAAAAATATTCCCCTAAAATAAAATACTATCCATGCAAAGAAGAAAACAGGGGCATAAGGTATCCCTCCCTTAATTGAAACAAATTTCTTATATCTTTTAATAAATTTAATCTCTTCTAAAGATAATCCCTCAAATGAGGCTTTGATTTTTCTACCTTGAACCAGGAGGGGTTTTTCAAGCCAATCTCCCTCTCTTAAGTTCTTAGAAGGAATTATTCTAACTAAAGAATTCTTTTCCACACACTTACCAATAAAGAATAAAAAAACTGTAAATAATAAAAATAGTCCTAAAAAAAAGAATTCCTGATAAATAAAACCAATAAATAGAGATATTGAAAAAATAAGAAGAAGAAAATAATAAGTTTTTAAGTATCTGATTAGACAATAAATATTATTTTTAAAATCTCGGAAAAATAATCCTATAATCCAGATAAGCCCATATACTGCACCCACTGAAAGAAGAATTAAACAGAATATTAAAACATTAAGAAAAGAACCTATAAACCCTATAGAAACAAGCAGGGGGCCACAAGCAAAAAGAAGCTTGCAATCTCCTCCTGCAAAGATTCTTCCAAAATAGAATAGATAGGCAAGACCCAACATAAAAAAAGTTAGAAATGCAAAATTGATTAAAAAAGATAACTCTCCATATATAAGAGTCTTATGCAATATAAACAACATCCCCGAAAAAAACAGAAGGAGATTCAACCAGTTATCCACCTCACGCCTTTTCAAATCCTGTAGAGAAGCAATTAGAAAACCTATTAAAAAAAACCAAAAAAAGAAATTCATTTTTTATCTTGAGAAACTTCAGAAGCACGAAATTTTCCGCCCCGCTTATATGCTCGAAGCTTTCTCTTCATTTTCAAATCCCCTTTGGTCTTTCTTTTATCTCCACATCCGTAATCCATTAAATAAAGAAACAAAAAGAGTTTATAAATATTTAGTCAAGGAGGATATTGTAATAAAAAACCCTCAAGAAAATTTTTGCATTAATAATTCCCATGACAAAGATATAAGAAAAGAGGGCTTTGAGCAAGGAGAGGTAGTGGGCATCTTAATTCAAAAGAATTAATTATAACGATTTTTCGAAGAATTCAAGGAGTTAAGTTTTTCTTGAATTTCACGAAGTTCGCTATCAACTTCATCAAGCTTTGGTGCAGGAACAAAAGATTCTTCTTGTTTGTATTTTACAGCAACCTCGACAGTTTGTTCAATCTTTTTCATGAAACTAGGATTACTAACCTCTGGCAAAGAATCCTGAACCTTATAATATAACTCCAAAACACTCGATAAATCTCGATAGAGTTGTAATTTCAATTGTTCCTTATACTTTTGTAACTCTCGAATATGGTTTATAGCCTTAACACACTCAAGGGCTTTAACCTGGGCATTGAGAAGATTCATTTTATTTTCTCTGTAACTATCAAAATTAATTGGAATAAAAATAGGATCTAAGACAGCTGGAGCAGATTTTCTCTTTTTAGAAACAACTTTTTTCTTTACCATAGTAACTACAACCTACTGAATACGGATTCATTAATATCTTCTAAATAATTCCTTATAGTTTTCATATCTGTCTTCCAAGAATCAATTTCTTCATCCTCTTTTTGTTTTGTTTCACCAATCTTGACAAGGATATTTTCCATATCTCGAAGCTTTCTCTCAATTTCTACCAAACTCTTCCTAGCTTCATTGAACTTATCAATACGAACAAAGAAAGGTTCATTTCTATTCATCTGTCCATTACTAACTGAAATTTCACGACTAACTGTAGGTTGAACACCCAAAGATTGAGGAGAACTATTGGAATGTGAAGAAATATTTGCAGGAATAAAACTCTGCTGTGGCTGCATAGAGGCCGGATTCATTTGTTGAAGTGATGGAAGAGATGGAATCATATCTTCCTCTTTTTTTGAACTAAACCATCCCATAGATTAAACTACAAGAGAAGATTTATAAAGATTTAGTGTAATTATTAAGTTAATACAACTACATTATACCCTTAAGGACTACTGAACCCAAAAGAGATAAGGCCACTATAGATATTAAAGCAACAATAAAATAAAATATAATTGCTTTTTGTAAATTCAATGAAGTTTCATATGTTGCTTCAAGATCATCCTTTCCAGATTTTATAGTTACAAGAGTTGATGTTAATATAAAAACAATTTCAATCAAATAAAGTCCAATAATGATTTGTAACCAATAGGGAGGAATCATCTCGGCAACATTAAAAAGTTTCATAAGATTCCCCAACCCCCCCACACCAGACATTGCTCCCTCAGCACCAGAAGAAATTTGACTACTAAAATTACTTAAACCTCCAAGAATTGTTGTAATCATAACAGAAAGACCCATAATGATTCCAGATAAGAGAGGTGCCAAGAATACCATGTTAGATTTCATATCAGATAAGATATCTGCAAGAAGATCTTTCAATCTGTCATCGATTTTTTTAATATTTTTAATATAGTCCGAAATCGAAACAAGACTTCTAGCAGCAACCTGTAATCCTTTCCTAACAGATTCAACTAAAATTTTCATAGAAGTAACTATCAAAGAAGAAGGATAAAATATAATTGCCCCTCTTTTTGGATCAAAAATTGCTTTTTCAACAGACATACCCATTTGTTGAATGTTTTGATTAACTTGCCTAAAAAATCCCTCACTAGCAGTTCCACGAGAACTTTCTGCAACCTTTAAGAAAACAAGCTCTGCAGGAATTCCGTCGCCCATCCTATTGCCTAATTGGAAAAGAGAACTTGTAAAACCTTCTTCAACCTCCTTATACTTTTCTCGTTCATTTATGAGATCCCGAGTTCTAAGTTTTAGAGCAATTATGAAAAACAAAGCAATACCCAAGGGAATAAAAAGAGAGAGAATAGAAGCAAGAATGCCCATTGGACCATACCAATTACCCTCTCCAGATTGTTCAATACCAAAAATCCCATTTTCACCAAGCATTGGAACTCCAATAGTATTCCAAGCAATATCCCTACCCTCAAGACCCATCCAAGATGGAACTGGAGTATACATAAATATCAAAGGTAATAAGCCCAAAAGAATAAAAGGAAATGCAATTAGGGCAGAAGTATAGTATGGCTTTTTACTAGTATACTTGTAATAGAGAGGATTCTTCTCAAGATAAGAACTATCACCATAACCTCCAGGACGCAAACTAACCACATTCCAAGTCAAATAAAGTACAATAAATGGAATGATTAAATTGAATGCAACAAACACTGAAGGCCATTTTATTGCTCCTGCAAGCATCGTAGAAGCCAAAGGAAGTATTGCTAAAGATAAAGTTGGTAAAACAATTCCAAGCATATAAAGATTTGTAAGCGGAGCCTTAACCTCGTGAGTATATTTCAACATTTTATCATATACGCCCTCCAAAATAACTTGCAAAGATTTTTCAAGGAAAGAAATTCTACGAGATTCTGAAGGCTCATAAAGGCTAGACTCAATTAAATGAAAAGATTCTATAAATTCAAGTGAATAACCCCTCCAACTTTCAAGATAAGCATCTACGCTTTCCTTTATTGTAGAATATTTTCCAACCTCAACATCCCAAAATATTTTCTTAAAATCTAATGCCAATGGTGGCTCAAGGTGTTCTGATGCGAAAGAGATTGCCTTTTCTAGATTTGAAGTATGTTTCATATAAATAACAATATACAAAATGGCTGGGACCATCTGCGAAGAAGCTTTAAGTCTCCATTTTGTACCAATACGACTTGGAAGACTATATGTAAATGTAAATAGAAAAACTGAAAAGATAAGCAACAAGAATAACAAACCTATCGGAAATTCAGTCATAGTACCTTCTGTAAAAATAAACCAATATCCTACAATCAAAAGAATTCCTAAAAAGAAAACAGAGAAAAAAGCCATGAATGCAAGCGAAGCAACCTCTGAAACAGAAACATTCAAGTGAGCCAAATCAAGTTCTTTTTGTATTCTCTCAGAATCTTTTTTAGATGGATTTATTTTTAGTATCGTACCAAGACTTTTGCACCATCTCTCATAGCTAGACAAAATTGGAGTCATACTAGCCTTAAAATCAGTATAGGACCTACTGTAGCTTCCTCCAGAGTCATAACCCGTTATTTCTTTCTCAAGCCTAGAACCATAAGTTCTAAGTAATTCTTCTGCCCTCTTTTTATTCTCCATCACCTTGCTCATTTTTTAGTTTTTCAAAAACTGCCAAATCTATAAACTGCTTCTTATTCACATACTTAAATTTGTGGTCTTTTAGATTAATAAACTCTTCTACTTTTTCTAACAGATTAGAATCTATCTTAACAACAGAATCCTTTTGTTTAACCATGGTTACTTAAAGTAACTATTAGTTACTTTATAAATCTTCCTTTAGAATGTAATTATTAAATATAAAAGACTAGTAACCTAAGCAGGATAATCCATCTCAAAAACAACCCTTCTTGATTTTGGATCGGAATAAATTTTTGGAAAAACA
>CAZLFJ010000024.1:0-11148 GCA_964558795.1 Candidatus Woesearchaeota archaeon
TTCCCAAGTAAAAATCTTACAGCATATTTGACATCTGATTCTCTTAGTATTATTCTTCTTTTGAATGAAAACTTGTCCGCATAGTTAAAAAAGCTGTATGCTCCCCAAAGTATGAATAGGATCAAAATTCCCCATGATGCTCTTTCCTTTAGTCCTGGGAAACTAAATGGTCCCAAGTAAAGACTATAAAGAAATGTTGTGATTAGTCCGATTAGAAGAGCGAAAAATAGGAACTTTAGTTCTCCACTACTTGCGAATTCTTTTATTTTTTGTTCTAGTTTTTCCATTTTGATTGTGTTGTTTCGAGTTGGTGGCTTTTGACTTCAGGAGCCCGCTATTGCAATTCCATTCGGAATTGCTCACCCACCCTATCTTTATTTGTGTTTCCTATACCTTTGTGAAGTCAAAAACCTTCTTTTTTCTAGGCTCCTTATTTTGTGTTTCCTATACACTTGTTAATCCAAAAAATTTCATTGTTTGCTCTGATTTGTTGTTTTCTTTTCATTGTTCTTGTTAATCCCAAAAAATTTCCTTGAATGATGTTTGAATGTTTTCGGGTTTTATATTCTTTATTGAATTGAAAAGCTAGGTTTTATTTGTTTGGTATTTTCAATGTGAGAATGCAAATGTTTAAATATATCAAAAGAGATATATGTTTATATCAAAATAGGTATAAGATGAAAAACATAACAAATACACAGATAGAAATAATGAAAGTTTTTGTCGGGAATATAAACAAAAAATTTTCAATAAAGGAGATTGCAGGGAGGTTGAGCAAGCCCTATGCCTTGGTTTATAATTCCACACAGAAACTGATACAAGAACGGTTTTTATTGACTGATGACAGAAAATTGATCTCTTTAAATTTCAGAGAAAATCCTGCTCAACTATCTTTTTTTGAGTCTGTTAGAACTGAGGTTTTTTTGGAAAAAAACAAGGATTTCTCTTTGTTTTGGAAAGATTGTTTAAAAACAATAAAATCTGATTTCTTTATAACTCTGCTATTTGGTAGCTCTGTTTATAAGTTTGGAAGGGATATAGATTTGTTGTTTGTGTTTCCTAAGGGGGAACTTGAGACAAATGAAATGATAATAAGAAATCTTTCAAAAAATTTTACATTGAATTTGGACTTAAATTTTGTTTCTTTTGAAAGTGTATATGAAATGCTTTCAAAAAGAGAGGAAGCAAATGTTTTAAATGAGCTAATGAATAATCATCTTATATTATTTGGGGGGGAAAACTTTTACAGAATATTAAAAAATGCTAGAAGATAAAGAATTAAAAATTATACGAAAGGAAATAGAAAGGCTCATAGAACAAGAAAAAATCTTAATCGACAAAAAGAATGAGTCTAGATTTACTGGCTTCTTTGTTGAAAATTCTAGAAAGTCTTTTGAAACAGCAAAACTTCTGCTCGAAATATCCTCTAATAAAAGTTTTCAAGATTTGCTAGGATATCCCTAAAACCTCTCAAGTTTTGTACTACACACAGGGTGTGAAGTTTGTTTAGGTTTTGGGGAGACAGAAAAAATATCTTCTTAGGCAAATTCTCTACAAACTAAAGTTTGTAGTTTTATTTTTTCTGTATCCAAATTTTGATGGAAGTTTATGGATAATAAATTCTTCTTATTATTCCATGTTTTACATGGTTCGTGCGTTGCTTGAAAGTTCTGGAATAAAAATAAAATCCGATAGTTCAATTCAATCTATTCATCAAATAATTTTTCAATCACTAGTCTACTTCTTCTATCTAAATAAGAGGCTTGAAAATAAACTTATTCAATACTTTAAAGATTCCTTAGAAGAATCTGGAGAACTGCTTGGAAAAGAAAAAGCTCGGAGATTGCTAGATGATTACAAACTAGAAAAAGAGAAGAGGGGAGTTTTTACATATGAACTAGGTCAAATAGCTTTACAAAACAAAGCAAAAACTTCTTTTGAAAGAGCAAGACTCTTCAATCAAGAAATACGAAAGATAATAGAAAGCTAGGTTTTATTTGTTTGGTATTTAGTTATACTCGACTAATTTACAAAAAGAGCTATTTTCTACTATTGCCTTTGAACTAAACAAAAATCTTTTAAACTTATATGCTTGAGAATTGGCATGGCTTATAGGCTTTTTACTACAAAAGAGTTTGATAATGATTTCGATGATCTTGATGGTTCTGAAAGAGATAGGGTGAGAAAAATTCTTAATCAACTCAAGGAAAAAGGAGATGAGGTTGGAAAGACCTTGCATTATCCCTATTTTAAGGAGAAGAAGTTTGATACAGAAAAAATAAAACTATAAACTTTAGTTTGTATTTACAATCCAAGGTAAATTTTTTCTGTCTCCCCAAAACCTAAATCCCAGGTTTTGATGATAATAAAAGATTATATTTCTTGGTTTATAAAAATCATATGATTGTTCTTGCCTTAGCAATAAGTGATAAAAAAACACAGCAAGAAACAATAAACAAAATAATTGGAGAATTAAAGAATTATAAAGAAATTATTGAAGATAAGTTAAAGGAGTTGTAATCAACCCTTCCATTCTTTAATTCTTCCATGTTTTATGTCTTCCAAGCTTCTTTTTATTTTATCAACCAATTCTGTGTCAATTTTTTTTATTACAATCATGTCTTCTGTTCTCTCTAATGCAATTATAGTTCCTTCTTGCATTCCCAGTTCTTCCCTCATTCTTTGAGGAATAACTAGTTGTCCTTTTGAGCTTAGTTTAAGTATTTCCATTTTCTTATTATAAGAAAGTAAGATCTATGGATTTATAAGGTTTTTGGTGATTCGAAAGATTTAAATAGTAATATCAACTGATATTATGAGTAATACAGAAAAAATTAAACTACAAACTGAAGTTTGTAGAAACTTTGCTGAAGAAAATATTTTTTCTGTCTACAGAAGACTTTCGGTCTTCTGTCCCATTCAAATTCTGAATCCATGAATTTGAAGGTCCACAAAACCAGGACAAACTCCACCTTCTGTGTGTAGTACAAAACCTCAAGGTTTTGGTGATAAAATGGAAACACAAATCAAGATGGCTGAGAATACTAATGCAAGAAGCCCAACGCTTCAAACAGTACTAGGGGTAGAAAAATTTATTGATAAACATAGTGGAGAATATAAAAAAACTGAACTATTTCATTCTCTTCCAAAGAAAGTAATGTGGCAGACTTTCCAAGTGATAATTGAGTATCTTGAAAGTATGAACAGAATTGCATTTGATAATGAGGGTTATGTTGTTTATATCTGGAATCCTGAATTCTACAACCAAGTAAAGAATAGGCCTGCAATAAAAATATGAAACCAGAAAAAGTAATCTTCTTAGATGATGAACTTGAAAAAGCATTTGATGGATTAAGAGAAGATGATCCGATTAAAAAAGGAATAAAGAAGGCAATACAGGATATTTCTCAAAACGCTTTTTGTGGTAGAAATGTGAAAAAAGATTTAATCCCTAACAAATATTCAAGATTAAATAATCTCTGGATATATAATCTGCCTTCAGCTTGGAGACTTATCTATTCAATTGCGCCTGGAGAAATAGAAATTATCTCAGTTGTTTTAGACTGGATGGATCATAAAGATTATGAAAGGCTTTTCGGTTTTTGATTTCAGGAGCCCACAAACTTTAGCGGAACTTTGTTTTCCAGATGCTTTTGGCTTTGGTGATTTCAGGAGCCCACTAAATCTCGCTATCGCTCACTACACCAAGGAGGTGCTAGAACCTCTTTAGGAGGCCCTCCCTTTCTTATTTGAGTTCCCATAACTATTGTGAAATCACCAAAGCGAACTTTATGCGTTCTTGTTATTTGGGAAACCAAGGTTCTTTTATTGCTGTTTTCTTTCTGGAGATTTTTGGATTAGATGCCTCTAAGAATTAGGAATTATTAATGCTATTTCAAAATCAGTCAAAAAGTGCCTATTTCTGAAACAAGACGAAAAATAATAAGATTTAGAAAAGTGCTAAAAAGTGACACTTTTTAAAACAGAACAAAAGATTTATATACTTTGATAATATAGGTAATTTATGGATATAAAAAATACCCTTGTTGAAGCCTTACTAAATAGAAACAAAATCCAAACCAGGGAAGAAATTCTTGGGCTCGTTGAAGAATACAAAGAAAAATTCAAAATAAAACTTAATAAAAATATAATCAAATACCTATCAAGACACAATTACATACGGCGGATATTTAAGGGCCATTATTATATTAACTCTTTCGATGAAAGAACTAGAGGGTTTTCTATACTAAAAGATTATGAGGTTATTTTTACAGTATTAAACAAGATGGATTTAAAATGGTATGCTGGAATGGGATATTCATTATACTTGCAAGGAAAAACTTGGCAAACTCCAAACCAAATCTCCATTGTAAATACAAGATTCAGTGGTACAAAAAGAATATTTGGATTAAAAACAAGATTCTTTAAACTGAACAAAAATCTTTTTTTTGGATTAAAAGATAAAAAAACTTCAAGTGGAATAAGTTTTCTTTTATCAGACTCTGCTAAAACTTATATTGACATGGTATACTTCAAGCAAACAAAAAAACTAACTAAAGTAAAAAATACTCAAAAATATTTAAAGAGGTATCCTAAATGGGTTGGAGCAAGATAAATCTTAGAAAGTACTCTTCGGAAGTAAAAAAAGCTTTAAATATTTCAGTAGCCGATGATATAATTGAAAAAGATCTACTATTAACTTTAATTTTAGCAGAATTTGAGAAAAAAGGAATTGGAAAATATTTGATTTTCAAGGGCGGAACGCTTCTCTCTAGAAATTACTTAAACTATCACCGGTTTTCAGAAGATTTGGATTTTGTTCATAAAGATTCAAATAAATTCCGAGAAATGAACCGTTCTGGAAGAGAAAAAACAATAAAAAAGTTCATCGATGAATTTTGCCCCATACTTAAATCTATTTGCGATGAATTTGGTTTGGATTTCAATACAGACCGAAGCAATACAAAATATTGTAGGATAATGCATGGAAGATCAGTTTATACTTTCAAAGTGTATTATTCAGAAAATAAATTCATAAAAGTAGAAATTAATTTTATTGAAAAGATATTTTATGAAACTCCTGAAATGTCGATTAATGCTATAACTCAGCTATTCGAATCAAAAAAGCTCTTAGAAGATCTAAATCTTAACTATCAAAATTTCAATGTGCCTAGCTATTCATTAAAAGAAATAACTATTGAAAAATACAGGGCAGTTTTAACTAGAAAAAAGCTTCAAGAAAGGGATTTATTTGATTTGTTTCTAATACGAGATTCATTGAATGCCGACATAGATGAAATCATTGAAAAAATAAAAAACTCTTCTTTAATAAAAACTGATCTTATTAATCTAATTCAAGAAAAATTAACTTGTTTGGAAAAAGAAACTTTTTTTGACTCTCAGGAAAAAATTGAAGAGTTAGCTATTTCAGAATATAATGAAAAAGAGTTTGAAAATTTCAGAAAAGAGATTCAACCAAAATTAAAAGATATCTGTAAAAAGTTCTTGAAAAATAGTAAAGATTATTAAGATCTCATAATTTCTTTCTTTTCAGGTGTTCCATTAATGTATTATTAAATAATCGTGTTTTTGTCATTTTCTATTAATGCATTAATTGGAGATTCAATCCTTGAACTGTCTAGGTTTTTGGTGATTCGAAAGAGTTAAATAGCCGGTAATATTTATAATGTTTTGATGGAACAAAAAGACTCTGAAGTAGAAATTCCGATTGTTTATACTTTTTTTCATGTTGAAAGGGTTTGTGATGAATATGGTCCGGTATATGATTGTCCCAAGACTTTGGAAGAACTTTTGGAAACGAACTCCTTGGAATTATTAAGTCCAGATTTAGAAAGTGCAAGAGGAAATAAACATTTAACTGTAAGGAGAATACTTCGGATTCCAAAAGGGGGAGAAATAAGAAGAATTTATCTGGGGGATGGATCTCTCTTGGCTAAATCTTGCGGATATGTTCTGGCAGAAAGATATGGTCTTAGAAAGGATAGAGAATTATTTGATCCTGAATATAATCCTATTATAGCAACTGACTTAAATCCTCGTCCGACGAATTATCCAGAATCTGCATACTTTTTATGGTTAAGAGAAAGAGAAGAATGGATTGCTTTTGTAGAAAAGGTTAGTCAAACGATGAGTGCCGGAATATTTGATAATCGTCTTATAGGTCCTTTTTCTGCGGATGAGAAAACTTCTCAAATTTTGAACGATTTCAATGCATAAAGAATTAGGTCTAATGTTTGCGGTTTTTCTTGTGTTTCTACAAATGAAAGATTTATATACTTAAAAGTATCTAATAGATATAAGTAAATATCTAAAACATATAAAATGATAAGAGCTAAAGAAACTCAAAAAACAACTAATATACATTGGCCAACACTAAATACTGTGATGATGGTAGAAGAAACACTAAAGAATTCTAGCGATAGCGTAATTTCTGTAGCAGAATTAAAAAGAGAGTTACCTAGACAAGTGAATCACATAACTTTGATGGTGATACTAGAATATCTTGAAAGAAGTGGAAAAATAATAACTGGTCTTCGAGGGATCACCTGGGTTTACACAGACCCAAAAGATCTGAAAAGATTAATTAAAAGTGGAACAGAAATTTAGATATGAATAAATAAGGGAAATGAGATTGAAGTTGTTGCTTTCATTTTGGATATTCTAAGTCATCCCAACTATGATAAAAAATTTGGTTACAAAAAAAGATAAACCTTCTCCTATTATATAGTGTTCCAAATACTTTCTTACTTTGCTCGATCAAGAAGAAAAATATCCAAATTGATTTCAGGAGCCCACAAACTTTAGCGGAACTTTGATTTCCAGATGCTTTTGGCTTTGGTGATTTCAGGAGCCCACCATTGCAATTCTTATTTTTACGGATTTTCGAATTAAGGATGCCCACGAACTCCCTTTCTTTCACAAAGAAAGGCTCCTCCTAACCTAAAGAAACTCCATTTTGGGTTTCTTCATTTCATTCATCAACCCGCCCATTCGTGCGTTGTTTTGCCATAACCTTTGTTAATTCGAAAATCCTTAAACATTCCCTATACTTCGGGTCTTATATTCTTTGCAATAACATTTGTGAAGTCAAAAACCTTCTTTTTTCTAGGCTTCTTATTTTGTGTTTCCATTACTCTTGTTAATCCCAAAAAGTTCCTTGATTGTTCTTATTGGTTTTGATTTATCATTATACTTAGGAATTTTTTTCTCTTAATTGTTCTTTCGACATTACATCTTTCTAGCAGTTCTTGTCAATACAAGAAATCTCAAGAATTTTTTCTTATTTTATATTGATCTCTAAATGATTTTGTCTGAAAATTTGCTTTTTATTTTTTAGAAAATCTTGCTTCCCGACGATAAGCTGTTTTTTTAATTACTCTCTTAGACAGAAATTTGCGAAAGGTTTTTAAAGGGATTGTTTCTAATTTATTTTGTATGAAAAATCATAATGCTTGGATTGGGGGGGTGAATAATTCTGGTAAGGTTAGTTCCAAACTTTTTAGTGTTCTTGCTACAGTCCTTGTTGTTGTAGCTTTATTCCTTGCTGGACCTGCTAATGCTATTACTCTAGGTCTTGAACCTTCTGCTTCAACTGTTAATGGTGGTAGTACTATTACTTTCACTGCAAAGGTTGATTTACACACTGATGATGTTGTTCCTTTCACTAATTTTACTTTGACTGTTTCTAATGGAGATTCTTGTACTTTTGATTTAGATGGGGAGAAGATTGCTTGTGATTCTAGTTTTGGAGATATAACTCTTGTTAGTTCTCAAACTAATTTCACTGATTCTTCAGGTTATGGTTATGGGTATGGTTATGACCTTCTTGAGGGTGCTTGGGATTTCATAAATGATTCTTTTGGATATGGTTATTCTGCTGTTTTTGGATATGGTTATAATTCTTACAGTCAAAATACAAAAGCAGATGCTGAATTTGTATATTCAGTAGTTTGGACTAGTCCAAATACTGATGCAAGTTATACTGCAGATTTTTATGCTAATGCTAATGGATCAATCTATAGAACAAAAGAATCTTCTTCTTTTAGTGTTGTAGCTGTTTCTAGCTCTACTGGAAGTTCATCAAGTAATTCCTATGTTATTCCAATAAATGATCTTTTACAAGGAACTAGCCAAGATATTAAAGTTGGCGATGAGATTAAGATAACTCTTGGCGGAGAATCACATACTGTTTCTATACTAAGTCTTACTTCAACATCTGCACTTGTAAGAATTGCTTCAAATCCTCAAACAAAAGAAATGACTCTTGGGGAAACTTGGAAGGTTGATGTTGATGGAGATGGATATTATGACTTAAATGTTGTTTTAGAATCTATTTTAGGTTCAAGAGCTACTGTTTCATTGAAAGAAATTAATGAACAAGTAAGTGTTGTTCCAAGTACTCCTGCAGATAGTGATTTTGCCGATACAACTTCCTCTTCAGATAGTTCTGATACTGATGTTGTTTCACCTACAGATGATTCAAATTCTTCTTCAAGTATTGGTGTTTACACAGTAATCTACGGGCTTATTGCAATAGTTTGTTTAATAATTGTAATTGTTCTTGTTAGATATCTTCTTTTAGCTGGAAAGTACAAGAGAATTGTAAAGAAAGGTAGAAAGTAATTTTTCTTGAAGCTATATTGATTAAATTTATATAATCTATGGTGTTTTCATAAATTATGATTTACAAAGAAAAACCTCTAAACTTTAATCCTAAATTTGAGGTAGTTAGTTGTTTTATGGAATTTGGTGGAGAAATTCTTTTGCTTCATAGACAAGATCATAAACCTCAAGGAGATACTTGGGGAGTTCCAGCTGGAAAAGTTGATTCTGGAGAAGAGATTTTGGAAACAATGACTCGAGAAATCCGCGAGGAAACTGGATTGGTATTGCTCCCTAGACAGCTTTCTTATTTTGGAAAAGTCTTTGTAAGATATCTAGAATACGACTTTGTTTATCATATTTATCATACCAAGCTAGATTCTAAGCAAGAGATTGTGATTAATCTTACAGAACATAAAGATTTCAAATGGGTTTTTCCAGAAGATGCTTTGAATATGCCCTTAATACAAGATTTAGATGCTTGTATAAAACTGTTTTACAAATTATTATGATCTACCCTATTCAAAATAATCTGTCAATACATATTGTTGCACCATTCTGTGCGTATTAAAGAAAGATGCATTTAGTGCTATTGTGCTTTTCATCATATTAACCCATTTATCGTTTTGGTGATAGTAAAGAGGCATTATTACATATTCTAATTTAGAGTATATATCTTGAAGGTCTTCTTCCTCATTGTTTTCTTTAGAGTCCTTTCCAATGCTCCATCCAGTAACATTCTCAATATGGCCTTCTATCCACCAACCATCAAGGACCGAGAATTGAGGTACCCCATTATGAGCAGCTTTCATTCCTGAAGTTCCCGAGGCTTCTTTTGGCTTTAGAGGAGTATTTAGCCAGATATCCACGCCCGAGGTCATTAACTTTCCAAGTTCGATATCATAATTTTCTAAATAAACTATTTTAATTTTTCCAGCTAGTTCCCCTATTTTTTGATGAATTCGCTTTATCAAATCTTTCCCCTCTCCATCCTTTGGATGAGATTTTCCAGCATATATTATTTGAATCTCTCCAGAATTATTTGCAAGACTTTTTAGTCTTTCAAGGTCTCTTAATAATAGATCTCCTCTTTTATAACTTGCAGCCCTTCTTGCAAAACCTATTGTAAAGGTGTTTACATCCATTTTAACACCTGTTTTTTTCTTTACGTACTTTAGGAGCCTCTTTTTTGCTTGCTGATGTGCTTTCCAAATCCTCTCCTTTGGTATTCCCATCACATAACGAAGGTTGAATGAATCTTCTCTCCATCTAGGAATATACTTATCAAATAACTTTTTGAATGGGTCGCTAGTCCAAAATGCAGAGTGTATACCATTTGTTATAGAATCTATTTCATATCCGGGAAACATGGATTTTGAGACTTCTGTGTGTTTTTTAGCTACGCCATTTATATGTTTACTAAACCTTAATCCCAGATAAGTCATATTCAGTTTATCATGATAGAATAGTTTTTCCCTTATTTCATTTGGAATGTGGTCATATAGCATTTCTTCTGCTTGTCTTCTATCAAATTGGTCGTGCCCAGCTGGAACAGGTGTGTGTGTTGTGAATACACATTTTTTTCTTGTATTCTCCAAATTATTTTTTTCAAATTTATTATATACTTCAAGAGCCAAAAGTGCAGAGTGGCCTTCATTCATGTGATATTTTTCAGGATTACATCCAAGGGAATCAAGCATTTTTACTCCTCCTATTCCAAGAACAATCTCTTGGGATAATCTGTACTCGTCTTCGCTTCCATATAGTTTTGATGTTATTTGTTTATCATAATCTCCATTTTCTGGTAAGTCTGTATCTAAAAATAAGACAGGGTTTACATTCCCATTAACTCCTCTTAGCTCATAGAGCCATGCTCTAACATAAACCTCTCTATTTCTTATTTTTACTATTACTCTATCTGGAAGTTTCTTTAGAAATTTTTCCGGATTCCAGCTTTCTTCTTCTTCAATTTGGTTTCCATCCTTATCTATTTTTTGCTTGAAATATCCTTTTTTATATAGCAAAGTTACTCCAACAATTGGAGCCTTCAGGTCTGCGGCACTTCTAAGCATATCTCCTGCGAGTACTCCAAGTCCACCCGAATATGTTGGCATGTCTCTTATCATTGCAATTTCCATGCTAAAGTAAGCGACTTTACATTTATTAAAATTTATTCCCTCTTTTTCTTCCATCTATTCTTTTTGTTTTCTTGTTTTATATATCTTTCTAGAAACAATAATTCCTCCTAGGAATATTAATAATGTCATTAAAACAATCAGTTGTTTTGTGTTTTGTTCCATCCATCCCAAAAAATTCCCCGTGATTAAACTTTCCATCTTTAATGTACTCTCTTTGTTATCTTCCAAGGTTGTTAGTTTATTTGCTACTTTTTCAGTTTTAACAACAAAAGCTGCCTTTTCAATAACTGCTTCAATTTTATTATCTTTTTTTGTTGTTTTGATTTGTTTACCTTTTTGAATTATTTTAATTTCTTGCTCTTCTTCTTCAATTATTGCAATATAAATC
>CAZLFJ010000025.1:0-10786 GCA_964558795.1 Candidatus Woesearchaeota archaeon
AAGTCTATTCTTTTTTTAGATAGTGGATTAATCATTCCTGTGTAAACTGCTCCTGCTCCTGCTTTTTTGCATAAAACTCTAAAAGATATGTCATTTGGTTCTAGCATTGGAGCCAATATAAAAGGGCTAGAAAATCTTATATTTTTTATTTGTCTTTCCATAAAATATTTAAAATGTGTTGCCTTATTAATTTAATGATGAAGAAAAAACACAATTCAGTTTGTAGAATCTTAAATATACTAAACAATAACTCAATTAACTATAAAAACTACTTTCAAATTAAATAATCATGGTAAAATTTAGAAAATTTGTAACATCTTCTGGAAAGGAAGTTCTTGCAGGTAAAAATGCTGACAATAATGAAGAATTGGTTGCACAAATTTTAGAGAATGAGCTAGTTTTTCACACAAAAGCTCCTGGAAGTCCTTTTTGTAACATAAAATCTGATGAGAAAGATATTTCTAAAAAAGATATAAAAGAGGCTGCGATATTTTGTGCTTCTAAAAGTCAAGACTGGCGAGATAATAAAAAGAATGTTGTTGTGCATTATTTTCTTGGAAAAGACGTTTATAAGTTGAAATCTATGAAATCTGGCACATTTGGGGTAAAAAATACAAAAGAGATAACCATAAAAAGACTCGAGATTCTTGAATTCTTGGAGAAAACACAATGAGACAACTAAAGGAAACAAGAAAATTTCAGATAGGCAAGAAGGGTTTAACTGAAGAGTTTATAAAACAAATTGAAATTACTTTCAAGACCTGTAGAAAGGTAAAGATTGATATTCTTAGATCTGCTTGTAGGGATAAAGAAGAAGCAAAAAAGATAGCTATAGCTCTTGTTGATAAACTTGGAAAAAATTATGATTACAAGTTGATAGGGTATGTTTTAACTGTAATGCAATTTAATAGTAAAGTTAGAGAATGACCTATGAAAAGAAAGACTCAAATTTTAATGATTCATGGTGGAACAACTTTCAAAAGTCGAAAGGATCTATTTGCATATTTAAAGAATAAAAAGGTTTCTTTGGAAAAAAAGAAGATTTGGGCATTAGACTACTTCGATGAAAATCTTTCTAAAACTTGCGAATTTATTAGGCCAATAATGCCCGTTAAAGAGGACGCAAGATATATTGAATGGAAAGTTCACTTTGAAAAATATTTTCCTTTTTTGAATGATGGAATTATCTTGATTGGTTCTTCGCTTGGAGGAATATTTCTTGCTAAATATCTATCTGAGAATAAGTTTCCTAAGAAGATATTATCTGTTTACTTGGTTGCTCCCCCATTTGATAATAGTTGTCCTGGAGAAGATTTGGTTGGAGGATTTAAATTGAAAAAAGACTTATCTTTAATAGAAACAAATTCAAATAATGTTTGTTTAATGTTTTCAAAAGATGATCCTTGTGTTCCAATTTCACATGCAGAAAAATATAGAAAGAAATTAAAAAGTTCCAAGATTATTATTTATAAAAGCAAGAATGGCCATTTTATTCTTTCTAAATTTCCTGAAATAGTTAAGATGATAAAAAGAGATATTTCTTTAGTTAAGTAATTTTGCCACCAATATTTTGACTGAAACCGCATTTTCCAAATCTTCATCTAGTTACTTGTCCTTCATCACTATACCAAACACCAAGTTCTATTATTTGTGCAAAACCATAACCACATTTGCAGCATTTGTGTGGGTATGTATAGTAAAAGAATAAATAAATTGAGCAAATCCTATTCTTTTTCTATCTAGTCAAGGCAAGGATCTAGCTAAATCTTCAATGTCCTTGACTATAGCCTAGATATTTTCGTCTTTTGCCGCACCTTCTCCAACCTCTTCTTTTCTCTTTTGTTTCTCAGAAGTTTTTAGATTTGAAATCACTAAAACCTTCGGTTTGATACTCCACACTAAAGACTTCAATTCTACTCAGAAGGAATTGAAGGGACAGAAAAATTCTTGTTTTCTGTATGTGGAGTTTGTTTAGGTTTTGGGGAGACAGAAAAAATACCTCTAATCGTAAATTGTCACAAACTAACATTTGTAGTTTTATTTTTTCTGTATAATTAGCTTACCTTCCTTATCAAATTCCATATATCTATATCTCAATAATAATTTTTATGGTTTCCTGAAGAGGGAATACATATTTGCTTTTGTTCTACACAATTACTCTGTAAATGTAAACAGTCTCATTTCAACTCCTTTCCCATAATAAACGCACGTTTATTGAAACCATTATTTTCATAAAATGAAACTGCTTTTTCATTTTTGCATCGGACATGAAGTCTTAGCTGTTTTAATTTGAGTTTTGTTTTAGAGTATTCTTCTATGAACTTCATAAGTTTTTTACCTATTCCCTTGTTTTGATATTCTGGATTGACAAGCAAATGTTCAACTTCTCCATATGAAAATTTCTTTTCAACTACAATTCCAATACAACCTACAAGACTGTCTTCAATAAAACTACCAAATATTATTCCTTTTTTGAATGTAAACTCAAAATATTCTCTTGCTCCCTTAGGAGAGTGTTTTCCTAGTTTGGCTTCTAAAGGTTTTAAATGCTGCTGCATTTAATTTAACTAGTTCTTCTAGATATGATCTATTTAGTTTAATTATGGGGGTTTTCATCTCTTTAATCCTCCTAAAATTTTATCAACTATCTAGTTTGGGCTTTTTCCCTTAGTATATACTATAAAATCGGACTCTTTTTTTAGGGTTCTTGGGAATTTTGAATAGCTTTTAATGGTTTTATAAAGTCTATACATATTGTTAGAATCTTTGAAATGTTCTCTTCTTATTTCTCTTTTATACAGGAAAAGGCCAGATATTAGAATATTTTTTGATGGCAATAAACCGACTACTACTGATTCTTTCTTAGCTATTTTTCTTACTTTAGAACTAGCTTCCTTGAATTTGCTTGAACAAAATGATCCTCCAGACAAGTCAAAAACAAAATTCTTTTCTTTTTTGTATATTCCTTCAATTAAGCTATATCCTTTTGTGGGAATAATCTTTGCTATTTCTTCAGTTTTTATTGCTTTGTCAAGACCTCCGAACTTTTTTGTTGCTATTTCTCCAAGTTCATCTGAAGAAATATACTTTTTTCCCAATCTTTCAGCTAATAACTTTGAAATTGTGCTCTTACCCACAGATCTCGGCCCAGTTATTGTAATATTTCTTTTTTCTTTCAATTGGTCTGCAAAAACTGTTCTTCCTAAAAATTCTCCTTTTTTCCTCTTGTATTCTTCGGGGGAACTACCCTTTAGGGATCTCTTTAATTCATCAAACTCCTTTCTTTTATTTTCATTTTTCTTGAAGTAATCTATTGTTTTGTCATAAACTTTTTTTATATGATCATCTCCATGAGGAAGAACATGCAAATCGCAATCTATATCTCCTTCTAAACAAGTCATGAATGATTCTCTTTTTATTAGTGGACCTTGTTTAAATCCGTTCTTTGAGAGAATTTTAGATGATTCTTTAACATTTTCAACTTCTACCAAGATATCAATTTCTTTTTTACCACAAATGGGAATTGCAAAAGAACCTATTAATCTAGTTTTGGATTTTGGAAGAATCTTTTTTATTTTATCTTGTATTCTATTAGACAAATCGAATATTTTCTTAGAAGGCTCTATTATCTCGATTCGTTTATTCATCTCAATTCTTCTAGAAAGTTTAGTTGAAGTTTTCTATACTTTTCCATATCTTTTGTCCATCCATATTCCTTGATTTTTTCTATGACCTCAATAATACCCATTCTTGGTTCTTCTTTCCAACCTTCTTCGTATGCGTCTCCCGATGGTTTAGTGAACTCTTTGATTTTTCCTTTAAAAAAGAACATTTCTTCTCCTTGGAATTCAAGATATCTCTTTTTTTGTTTTTCGGTTTTTGCCCAATTTTCATCCCATATAAACTTAAGACTTCCTAGAGATTCTATCTTTTCAACTATTGCTCCAGTTTCTTCCATTGTTTCTCTAATAATTGCCCCTGTTGGATTTTCATCTTCATCTATCCCTCCGCCAGGAAATTCAATAAAACCTTTTCCACTATCCCTAGCTAAAATCTTTCTATTTTCACAAACAAAATAACCCTCACAATTTTTTCTAAATGGAAGTTCACTCCTATCTACCATTCATATCTCTCCAGCATTTTCAAGAAATCCCCACAAACTTTTTTCATGAAATCAATGCTTCTCTCTTTATATTCTGGTTTTTCAAAAGCCATTTTTATTATTTCATAATCATTTAATATAGAGATTTTATCTGCAAATTGGATTATTTTACCTTCCTCTGTTTGTGGTTTCTTTGAGTTTCCGTGATTTAAAATACCATCTTTAATTGTTTCATCAAGGGATCCAAATTCTTTTTCGGCAACTTCTACACTTAGTTTTGCATGATCTTCTATTGCAATTGTTCTTCCGATATCATGTAGCCAGCAAGCGATTTTTAGTTTTTCTAAATCTACCTTCTTACCCTCTGCAAGTTTGACGCTTGTTTCAAAAACTCCTTGAGAATGTTTAATGATGAATCTTTTTTCAAGTCCGTGCATTTTTTCTTCAAATAGTCTTTTGGCAAAACTTTCTGCATTTTCAGAAGTGAGTGATTGCATATTTCTTAGGGTTAAACTAGGTTTTTATATTTTTGGGAAAATAGGGTCTAGAAGGTTGTTTTTTTGATACAATTCTTCGCTATGTGGCTTTTTTCTTGAGCAAAGATTTATAAAGCCAATTTTACAGAAAATTGTGTATACAATGGAAGAAAGAAAAATAGTTGTGCCTGGCGAGATTATTGCTACTGGAGATGATTTTTTGCCTGGAGAAGGAACGAGAAGAGAAGAAAAAGATATTGTTGCTAGTAAATATGGTCTTGCAGAAGTTACAGATAGGATGGTAAAAATAATTCCTTTATCTGGAGTTTATACGCCTCGAAGGGGGAATGTTATTATTGGCCAAGTTGTTAATGTTACTTTTAGGGGTTGGGTTATTGATTTTGATGCTCATTTTAATGGTTTCTTACCTTTAACAGAGGTTCCAAGATTTATAAACAAGGGCGAGCTTAGAAGTTATTTGGACTTTGGAGATGTTATTTGTGCAAAAATCATGGGTGCTGACGAAACAAGTGTAGATTTAAGCATAAAACTTCGAGGTTTTGGCAAACTTGAGGGCGGCCAACTTGTAAAAATCAATCCAAACAAGGTTCCAAGAGTTATAGGAAAGGAAGGGAGCATGGTTAATTTAATAAAGAATGATTCTAATGCAGATGTAGATGTTGGTCAAAATGGATTTGTTTGGTTAAGGGGGGATAGGGTCGAAGATGAACTTAAGGCCAAAAAGATAATTGAATTTATCTGTGAAAATTCATTTGTATCCGGTTTAACCGAAAAAGTAGAAGAATTTATAAAAAAATTAGGAGAAAAAAATGACAACTAATAATGAATCATTGTATAAGACTAGAAAAGATGGTAGAGAATTTGATGAACTTAGACCTATAAAGGCAAAAGTAGGTATTGTCCCTAGTGCGGATGGAAGTGCAATGTATGAATCTGGAAAAACAAGAGCTATTGCAGTTGTTAGGGGTCCCAGAATATTGCATCCACAGCATATGCAAGACCCGATGAAGGGTCTTTTAAGAGTTACTTATCAAATGATGAGTTTTTCTGTTTGGGATAGAATTAAACCAGGTAATTCAAGAAGAGGTCAGGAAATCTCCAAAGTAAGTGAATGGGCATTGTCAGAAGTTGTTGATCTTGAAGCATTTCCAAATGCAGTTGTAGATGTTTTTATACAAATTCCACAAGCAGATGCTGGAACAAGAGTCGCAGGTCTTAATGCTGCAGCTATGGCTTTGGCTCATGCCGGAGTTCCTATGAAGGAAATGGTTTCCGCTATAGCAGTTGGTAAAATGGATAAAACTATTGTGGTTGATGTGGATAAGGATGAAGAAGATTTCAAGGATGGAGAGGGAGCTACAGATATTCCACTAGCTTATAGTTCTAGACAAGGAAAAGTTGTTTTAATGCAACTTGATGGAAAAATTTCGCCTAGTGAACTCAAGGTTGCTGTTGATATGGGTCGAACTGCCTGTAAGAAAATTTTAGATATTCAAACGAAAGCCTTAAAAAATCCGGGTGAGGAGATTGTAGAATGATAGCTAATATACAAAAACAAAGAATTCTAGAATACCTCTCTGAAGGTAAACGTTTTGATGGGAGGGGTTTGACTGATTTGAGAGATATCCAGGTTGTTTATGGTATAAGTCAGAATGCAGAGGGATCTTGTTCTGTTAAATTTGGAGATACAGAGATTTATGCCGGGGTAAAGATGTCCATTGCTACTCCTTATCCTGATAATCCTGACGAAGGTTCACTTTCTACAACTCTTGAACTTGCTTCTATGGCTGATGAAGAATTTGATATGGGTCCTCCTAGAATAGATGCAATTGAAATGGCAAGAGTCGTTGACAGAGGTATTCGTGAGAGTGGTTTTATTGATTTTAAGAAATTATGCATTAAGGAGGGGGAAAAAGTTTGGCAAATCTCTTTGGATCTTTATGCAATAAACAACAATGGTAATCTATTTGACGTTGCTTCTCTTGCATCTTTAATTGCTCTTGCTAGTGCCAAACTCCCCATATTTAATGAAGAAACTAACAGGGTAGAACATGAACTTTCAGATGTTTCATTACCTTTGAAAAAAGAAGCTATGGCTTTCAATACCACTCTTTACAAGGTGGGTGATAAATTTTTAATTGATCCAACAAGAGAGGAAGAATCTATTGCAAGTTATAGGCTTGCTGTTGCTCTTGCAGATAATAATGGTTCTGCTAGGATTACTGCAATGCAAAAGGGAAGAGAGGGAGCAATTAGTTCAGAAGATATGGATCAACTTATTGATTTGATGGAATCCCAATATAAAAATCTTTATCCAAAAATAAAGGAGATTGTATGGAAAAACCAATAAGCGAATTTACAAAATATGAAAGAGCAAGAATTCTTGGAGCAAGAGCTTTGCAAATTTCTATGGATGCTCCGGTTTTATTAAAACTAACTCCGGAACAACTTGAAGAGCTTAATTATGATTCACTAAAAATTGCTAAGAAGGAATTAGATGACAATGTTTTGCCTATTTCAATCATAAGACCACTACCAGAGAAAAAAGAATCTAAGCTTAAAGCTATTAAAAGAGAAGCTTTCGTTCTTGGAACTGAAGGTAATGAAGAAGCTGCTTCTGCAGATTCTGAAGATGAAATTGTTCAAGAGTTAGAAAGAGAATTTGAATCAGAAGTAGAAGAAGATTCTTCAAAAGATTCTGATTCTGAATAATTTTTTCTAGATAGTTTTATAAATACTTCTTTGTTTATTATTCCATGTTTATAAAGAGGGCGAAAGCAAGGTTAATTAGAAATTCTAGGAAAGAATCTTCAATAGAAGTTAAGATAAAGACCTTTAATGGAACATTTATTTGTTCTGCTCCGTCGGGTAAATCTAAGGGAATACATGAGGTTGCAGATTATAATGAAAGAGGCCCTAGATTTTCTTGTAAACTAACAAATATTTTTTTAAAACATTTACAGGGAAAAATTTTAATTTTAAAAGATTTTAAGGATCTTGTAATTGTCGAAGAGGCCTTAAAGAATTTTGAGAAAAAATATGGTGTGCTCGGAGGAAATGTTTTCTATGCTCTCGAGGGAGCACTTCTTCGTGCAGCTGCAAAAGAGAAAAATCTAGAACTTTGGCAATTTATTCATGGGCCTGGAAAACCAAAAATCCCAAGGCCTATCGGAAATTGTATTGGGGGAGGATTACATACAAGAACACGTCATAAAAAACCAGACTTTCAAGAATTTTTACTTATTGGAAAAGATGAGAAAATTTCAAGGGCTGTCTCTAAAAACATTCTTGCATACTATGATGCCAAGATGAAAATTAGGTGGAAGGAAAAAAAGATTAAAATAAAAAGAAATGATGAAAATGCTTTGGTTTGTACTCTTTCCAATCAAGAAGTATTTGAAGTTTTAAGGGACGTTGCTAGAAAATTCGATTTAGGTATTGGTTCAGATATTGCTGCATCTAGTTTTTTCAATAAAGAGGAAATGTATGATTATAAAAATAAAAGATTTTTGAGAGATAAAGATGAACAAGTAGAATATCTTTCTGATTTGATAAGTGACTTTGATTTATTTTATGTAGAGGATCCATTTCACGAGGAAGATTTTAATTCCTTTAGGAAACTTTTGGATTATGTTAATCGTACAAAGAAAGATACTATGATTGTGGGAGATGATTTAACAGTTACTAATATTGAGAGAGTAAAGAAAGCTGTTAAACTTGGAGCAATAAATGCTATGATTGTTAAACCAAATCAGGTAGGCTCTTTAATTGAGGTTGGAGAGGTTGTTGAATTTTGCAAGAAAAATAATATTAAAATGATTTTTTCTCATAGATCTGGAGAGACTCTAGATAATATTTTAGCAGACTACGCCGTAGGTTTTGGAGCAGATTTTATCAAGACAGGGATACTTGGAAAAGAAAGATTGATAAAACTTAGAAGATTAGTTGATATCGAGAACCGTTTAAAATAATTATACTTAAACAATATTTTAATTCGTTAAATTTTGAAATTGTTTAAATATTTTTTTTAAAAAAGATTTATCAATGCGAAGATTTAAAAACCCCCCTTATAATTAACTATTATTATCGGGTGCAAAATTCGAATGAAAAGTAGCTTTACTCCCGAACCTAATTATAAAAAATGGCAAAGAAAAAAGAAACAACAGAAATCCCTGAAGAAACTAATGAAGAAGTAGTTGTAGAATCAAAAAAGAAAAAAAGCGAAGTTATCGCAGAGACTCCAGAAACAAAAGAACAAACAAATTTAACTTCTATTGAAGATTATATAAAAACTGCAGCCTATTTGGGTGCTAAGGTTGTTACACCAACAATGAGAAAATATATCTACAGGAGAAGGCTCGACGGTCTTGCAATTTTAAATACCTTGCTCGTTGATAAAAAACTAAAGGATGCACTAGATTTTGTAGTAAAATTTAAACCTGAAGACTGGATTCTAGTTTGTAAAAGAGAGGCAGGATGGAGAGCTGCAAGAATGTTTTCTGAATTAACTGGAGTAAAATTATTCACTAAGAAATATCCTTCTGGAATTCTTACAAATACAAATCTTTCAAATTTCATAGAAACTAAAATGGTTTTTATTTGTGATCCCTGGATTGATAAAAATGCACTTGTAGATGCTAAAAAAGTAAAGGTTCCTGTTGTTGGAATTTGTAATACCAATAACAATACAATTGACATAGATTTTGTTATTATTGGAAACAACCACAGCAATAAATCTTTAGGATTATTCTTTTGGCTTTTATCTAGGGAATATATGAAAGCACACAATATCAAAAAAACTCTTCCAAGTTTAGAAGATTTTGCTGGAGAAAAATTAATTCTTGAAGAACCAAAGAAAAAGAAAAAAGAAGAACTGAAAGAAGAAAAACTTAAAGCTGATGAAGAATTAATTGAACAAAAATTCAAAAAAATTGCACAAGAGGAGGGTGCGGGTGCTCGGGAAGGAGTTTAGGTTTCGTCGAGAAATGTTATTTTTCTTGAAAAACCAAAGCTTTATAAATACAACTTTCAGATTGATTATACCGATGACCGAGATGCGAGGTTCGTTTTCTCGGATTAATAAAAAATGACACAACAAATATACGACATTGTAGAAAAAGCGGCTAAGACCGGAAAGATTGACAGAGGAATAAATGAGGTTACAAAGGCTCTTGAAAGAGGAACTGCGAAACTAGTTGTTGTTGCTTCTGATGTTAGTCCAAAAGAACTTATTCAACATTTACCAATTCTTGCTGCTGAAAAAGGTATTAAATTTGCTGAAGTTGAATCTAAAGAAAAACTAGGAGTATCTGCAGGAATTTCTGTTTCTACTGGTGCAATCGCAATCATAAATGAAGGCGAGGCTAATTTAAGTTCCTTGAAGTAAAAAGATGGCAAAAGATCAGAGAGGCGAGCAGAAAGAAGGTTCTGCTACAAAGGGTTCTGAAAAAATTATGGAATCTAGTGGTGCTGTTCCTGCTGTAGTTGAAGCAATTTTGGGTAGAACTGGAATGAGGGGGGAATTAACTCAAGTTAAATGTAGAGTTTTACAAGGAAGAAACATGGGTAAACAATTAAGAAGAAATGTGAAAGGTCCAATAAAAAAAAGAGACATACTTATGCTTAGAGAAACAGAAATCGAAGCAAGAAAATTAATGAGAAGAATTTCAAAGGGGGCATTTAGTTAAGATGCCAGTTTGTTCATTTTGTAAAAGGCCTTATGAATTCCCGAGAGGAACTACTGTAGTTCATAAAGATAATACTGCAAGATATTATTGTTCTTCTAAGTGTAGAAAAAATTCTGAAATGGGTAGAGACAATAGAAAAGTTAAGTGGATTAAGAAACAAAAGAAAGAATCTATTGAAGTTTCTAAGTGATTATGAAAAACGCTAGCACAAATTCTATTTAGAATTAATTTTTATTTAGCTAAAATTTTTTGTTTAATATGAAAAAACGCAAGTGCAAATTAAGTAATTAATTAGTTTAATTCTTGCGAAAAATTTTACTTTTATTGAATATTATTCTTCTCTTTTTTCTTCTTAGGGTTAATCGAAGTGAATATAACCCTAGAAAGGGCTTATAGAGCAAATCAATTAGTGAGCTCTACTCGCCCCTTCTGGGAAAAAAGAGGTGATAAATATTATACTATATAGGACTATTTAAACCTTTCGGTTTGTTGTAATTTAG
>CAZLFJ010000026.1:0-10027 GCA_964558795.1 Candidatus Woesearchaeota archaeon
AGGTTTTTCGCTAATTGATTTGCGGTTAGTTCTCC
This sequence comes from Candidatus Woesearchaeota archaeon, assembly GCA_964558795.1. GTDB lineage: Archaea > Nanobdellota > Nanobdellia > Pacearchaeales > GW2011-AR1 > CAKZRD01. Next base: position 36 of record CAZLFJ010000026.1, read on the forward strand.
CTTCTTTACTAATTCTAAATAAACTTTCGATTCGTTTCCCGTAAGTCCTACTTGTTGAAGTTTTTCTTGTATGTCCATTTTGTTGTTATGTTTAATAACAACTTAACTTTAAAAGACTTTCGAATGTTAGTTTTATATTGAGGTGATTGACATCGGAGAACAGTTCTGAGAAGATAAATGGAGAAAGAAAATGAATGAAAAAACTCAAGTTGTATTTACTAATCTACCTCCCGTGCAATCTGAAAAAAACAAAAAAAACTTAAGTAGAGATAGTCGGCTCGGACTGGAACATGTAGGATTATTATATCTGCAAGAAATTTTAAGAACCTCGGGAATAGGCTCGGATGTCTTGGATTTTGCATTTGATTCTTATCATCAAAATCACGAAGAAGAACAAGATTATGTTCCTTTAATCCTAAATGGAAATCCAAGTATCGTTGGATTTAGTCCTTATGTCAGTTCAATAGCTGAAACCCTAGAAGCATCAAGAAAAATTAAAGAACAATCTCCAAAAACAAAGATTATACTTGGAGGTTCTCATGCTTCACATACTGCAGAAGACATCTTATCTGATAATCCATTTATAGACGCAATTTTTTTAGGAGAAGCATTTGGAACAATTGTTCCAGGAGTCGGGGCGTTATTAGAAGAAAAAACCCCAGATATCAGAGAGGGGATTGTATTCCGAAGAGGAGAAAGAATTGTAAATACTGAATGGCCAACTAGAACAGATTTAGATTCTCTCCCAGTCCCAAAGCGTGAAGAAGAAATGTATTTGGGTAACAAAACAGCAAGTATGATGTTTTCAGTTGGATGTCCTGCTGCTTGTTCTTTTTGTTCTGCAGAAGGATTAAGAGATCATTCATGGAGAACTCACTCTCCTCAAAATTTATTTCAAGAAATAAAATATTTAAGAGAAACTTTTAAAGTAGATACTATAGAAACTCATTCAGATGATGCTTTTGGACCAACTTCAGAAGCAATTGATAGATATACTCAATTAGCTAGGATGTTGATTCCACTTCAAATAAACTGGAGGACTACATTACGTGCGACCGATTTAAAAGAAGGAGGAAAGCTGGACGACATTTCATTTTGGAAATTACTTAAAGAATCTGGTTTAGAAAGAGCCTATCTGGGATTTGAAGCTGGAACAGATGAGCGATTAAAAAAATTGCGAAAACCTGCAACAACAGAAATAAATAAAAGAGCCTTTAATTTTTTAAGAGAACAAGGAATAGCTGTTCAATATGGGTTTATAATGTTTTTTCCGGATTCAACAACCGAAGAGCTAAGACAAAACCAAGATTTTCTTTATAGTATCGGAAATCATTCTTATTCGAGAGCAAGTTCTAGTTTAATGGTTTTACCGGGTTCTAGATATTTTGATGAGTTTAAAAAAGATGGAAAACTACAGAAGCCATATTACCTTCCACAAAGATACTCTTTTGAAGATTCGGGTATAGAGCAGATTTGCAGAGACCTTCAAGAATTTGACCATGAACAAAGAGGTGTGGATAGCCTTTGTTTGGATTTAGATTATGCTTCTGTCAATGGGAGAAAATCTGTAACGCATTTTGGTTTACCATTAAGGGTCGATACTGAATTTATGAAAGAAAGAACCTTCGATTTGCATACAGCTTTGATGAAAGTTTTAGAAAAACCAGAAAGAGCAGGACAAGTTTTAGGAGATTTTAATTCTGTTTCACAAATTAAATATGGGAAATACCTAAAAGAAAATGGATAGACTAGAAAGTCATCAATTAGGAAATGGTTTCTTTCCAACAATCGGATTAAAAGAAGATAAATCCAGAATAGTAGAAAATATCTATTTACATACTTATGTTTTAGAATATTTGTTAGAGAATAATCCTCTAGAAAAGACCATCATTCAAAAGGGATTAGATTTTCTCTTTAATCAAGCTATTGAGGAAGGTGGAAGAAAAGTTTGGCAATGGTTAAAATATCCCGAGACAGAAGAAGAATATCATCCCGCAGATACAGATGATACAATCCGAGCAAGGTTAGTTATTGAGAAAGCGAAACAAAAAGGATTTTTAATATCTCGAGAATTTCAATCCTTCGATTACGAAGGAACTTTTAGAACATTGCAGACATCTACAGGAGGGGTTTTGACTTATATTGGAGATCATCCTGCAAATGTATGTCCGGAAGTTAATGCAAATATTTTACAAGCTTTTACAGAATTAAAAGTTGGAGGAGTTATAACTGAAGGAGTAAGAGGATATTTGAAGAAGGTTGTTGATTCAGGTTATACAGATAGGGAGAATTTTAGGGGAAGAAGCAAGTACTTCATTTCCCCATTCTTTTTACTGACTACCTTATCTCAGATTGATGAAAAATCGAGAGGAATTTCCGATGAGCAACTTTTCTCATTAGCTGAAAAAAATAAACCCCTAGATAGACTTGAAGAGGTGTGGCATTCTAAAATATTATCTAGACTAGGAATTCCAACCAGAAAATATGGTGCTATCTCCGAATTTATTCCAATATTTCAAGCAAAAAGCTTAGGAGAAATTTATGGTTCTCCTTCAGCCACCTTAGCTTTTAGTTTAAGGGAAAATGAATAAATAAAATGACAATTAACCAATATCTAAAACATGAAGGCTATAATTTAAGAGAAAGATTAAATATATACGGTGGAACTGCAATGGCGGCCCTTTATCCAACTGCTTTTCTTAGATATGCTCTTTTGAGAGATATTGGCGGAGATTATGGAAGTCTTAGCGGAGAGCTTGTTGGATGGGGGCTTGCTGCGCTTTTCAATGCGCCTTTTCTATTTAAGGAATTCCTTGTAGGAACTTTTATGGGTACAATTTGCGCTGATTCTTTAAGTAGAAGTAGACTGAGGAAGGAGTCTGGACTAGATAAAACGATAGATGTACAGAATTTACTCTAGATAGATTCCAGGCTTCCCTGGTAAGGCTTTCTTTGCTTTGTTTTCTGGATCATATTTTTCCTTAACATTCACGGGCCAAATGTCAATCATCTTGCCCACTGCTTTTGAGATTCTTTCTGCATCTATTTTGTTTACTTCAAAAGGCATAACATAGATATAAACATTTTTTACTTCCTTGTCTGTTTTTGCTAGTATTTCTTTTATCATCCCAATTGTTTTTTCAGTTAAATCAATTTCATTTTTCTTTTCTTTGATTTCTTGATATTTTGGCCATTCTGCTAGTGAAATAAAATCTTTGTGCCCTAATTTTTCCCAAAGTTCTTCTGCAATGTGTGGACAGAAGGGAGATAATAGTTTTAGAGAGTTTTCAAGCGTTTCTTTTGAAATCTCTTTTTCTTTTGAAATTGCTTCGAAAAGTTCCCTAAGTTTGATCAATCCATCTCGATATTGAAATGTTTCAATAGCTTCTGTAACTTTCTTGATAACTTGATTCTCTTTGTTTGATATTTCTTCTGAAGTGTTTCCAATTTTTACATCAGTATAAATTCCAAAAATCTTTCTTACAAATCTTAGGCTTCCATTTATTCCATCCTCACTCCAATCTCTTTCCTTTTCTGGAGCTGCTAAAGAAAGCAGAAAAAATCTTGCAGTGTCCATGCCGTATTTATTTGATACCTCATCAGGATTTATAACATTCCCCTTAGATTTTGACATTTTATCTCCATCAGGCCCATGCAACATTCCTTGATTAAATAAAGAAAGAAAGGGTTCATTGAATTTCAAGTACCCCATATCTCTAAGGGCCTTTGTGAAAAATCTTGCATAAATTAAATGCATACAAGCATGCTCTGCCCCTCCGATGTATTGATTTACTGGAAGCCAAGAATTTATCTTTTTTTCATCGAAGGGTTTATTGGTATTTTTATTATCTGGATAACGAAGATAATACCAAGAGCTATCAAAGAAAGTGTCCATTGTTTCTGTTTCTCTTCTTGCTTCTGCGCCACATTTTGGACATTTGGTTTTAATCCAATCTTTATTTGTTTCAAGAGGATTACCTTTTCCAAATTCAACTTTCTCTGGCAACAAAATTGGCAACTCTTTTTCTGGAACCGTAACTACTCCACATTTTTCACACCTAATTATTGGAATTGGAGTTCCCCAATACCTTTGTCTTGAAAACCCCCAATCTCTTAATTTATAATTTACAACTTTTCTTGCTTTTCCTTGACTTTCAAGCCAAGCAGTTATTTTGTCTTTAGCTTCTTCGTTTGAAATCCCATCAAACTCATTGGAATTAATCAGTTCTCCTCTTTCTGTGTATGCACGATTTTCCCTTATATCACCATTTATTACTTGTTTGACTTCTATCCCATATTTTTTCGCGAACTCAAAATCTCTTTGGTCATGTGCTGGGACTGCCATAACCATTCCAGATCCATAATCAGCAACTACAAAATTACCTGCGTGGACTGGAACCTTTTCCCCATTTGCAGGATTGATTGCATAACTTCCTGTGAAAACTCCTTCCTTTTCTAAATCTGCTTGTTCTTTTTCTGAAACAGATTTTACTTTCTTCAAGAATTTTTCAACTTCAGATTTTTGCTTTTCTGTTACTAATTTATTTAATCTTGTGTGTTGCGCTGAAACAACCATAAATGTGACTCCAAAGATTGTATCTGGACGAGTTGTAAAAATTGGCCATTTTTCTTTATTAATCTCAAAATCAATTTCAGTCCCAAAACTTTTACCAATCCAGTTCTTTTGCATTGTCTTTATTTTTTCTGGCCATTTTAAATCCTTCAAACAATCTAGGAGTTCATCTGCATATTTTGTTGTTTTCAGATACCATTGGTTTAGATGTTTTATCTCTGCATCTGTATCTTCATGTCTCCAGCACTTTCCACCTTGGACTTGTTCATTTGCAAGAATTGTTTGACATTTTGGACACCAGTTTACAGGGGCTTTTTTCTGATAAATTAATCCAGCTTCCAAGAATTTAAGAAAAAAGAATTGATTCCATTTTATATATTCCGGCTCAAGAGTTGCAAGAGTTTTAGACCAATCGTAACTTAAACCAAGCTCTTTCATTTGTCTGACATAATTTTTTATTGCTCTTTCTGTGAATGGTCTTGGATGTTCTCCTGCTTTGATAGCAGCATTTTCTGCTGGAAGACCCATTGCGTCAAAACCCATGGGATAAAGAACATTGAAACCATTCATTCTTTTGAATCTAGCAAAAACATCCCCTATGGAATAATTCAAAGCATGACCCATATGTAAACCAGAAGAGGAAGGATAAGGGAACATTTCAAGAACATAACAGTTCTCTTTGTTAGAATCTTCATTCAGCTCAAAAATTTTGGTCGTTTCCCATTTGTCTTGCCATTTTTTTTCTATCTCTTTGAAATTAATTTCGTCCGCCATAATTATTTTTGGTAAATACTGTTTTTAAGGTTTTATGCTCCGATTTAGTTTGAAAACAGGCTTGCCGTAGAATATATATCTCCCTTCATGAACGCGATAACTTGGAAACGAAACTTCCATTGAATCTTCCGGAATTGAAAAGTATTTTCCTTCTAATTGTTGATTTGTATAAGCAAAAACGCATCTTCTTCTTTGTATAGCCATACAATTTGCACCTTCGGGAATCTGTATTCCTCGTATTCCTACAGATGAATCTACTGCAATTGACTCAATACAAACTGGTTTCATAAAAACCTCCTATTTCAGATTTAGTTAGATATGTTATAAAAGCCATTTTCAAGAAATAAAATAATGGCTCTCTTTATAAGAGAGTCACGACTAACACAAGTACTAGAACCAAAAGAGTTTGTGCTTGTCTCATAAGATTTTTAAGTTAAGAGGGTTTAAAAATATTGTGGAAAGAAATTTATAACTATTAATTAGTAGTCACTATAGAAATGTTTAAAAAGGATCAAGAGGATTAGGAGTTATGAGTGTTAAAAAATTATTATATGTTGAAAGAGACGATTTATTGAGAGATGTTATTCCCCGGATGATTTTTTCAGCTCATAAAAAAACAAAACAAAAGGATAAACTTGAGATTCAATGCGCCGAAAGTTATGATGAAGGAAGAGAAAAGATTCTTGAGGGAATCAAATTTGACGTCATATTGCTTGATATGAACTTAAAATCTACTTTGGGAACCGGTGTAACTCTTGCTAGACTGGCTAGAGAGAAAGGTTATCAGGGTAGAATTGTTATATTCTCTGGAGGAAGCTTGAACTTAGCAAGAGAAGAAACATCGGATTTGGAGAACATGGGCTACATTCTCAAACCTTCTCAAAAAGAAGAGATTTACCAATCATTATTCTCTTAAGACTTTTTCCATATAAATTCTCTCTGCATCTAAAGAATATCCAAGTGTTTTGTAGTATCCGCGAACTCCAACCCCAGAGATAATTCTTATTTTATTCATTTTTTTTGCCTTGCAAATTTTCTCTGCTTCTTCGAGAAGTCTTTTTCCTAGACCTTGATGTTGCCAAACCTCTAAATTTTTCTTTCCTAATTCTATTGCAGGACCGTATACATGAAGCTCTCGTACCATTGCTTCTTTAGATTTTTTCTCAAATCTTAATCTTAATAAACCAAAGAGTAAATCCTCTCTGTTGACAATCTCTAAAAAGATTTCTTTTCCATCCGAAGCAGAATAGACTGTTGTTTTTAATTTTATTTGGGAGTCTATTTTTCTATTGTCTCTGAGGGCGAAACCAACTTCTCTAAATCTTATTTCTGTTATTTTTAACTTTCTTTTTCTTATTTCTTCTTCTATATCCTTTCTTAAGTCAATATTTATCAAACCCGCTACTAGATAACTTGGAGGAATTTCTCTCATCATTCTCATAACTCTACAATATCTTGGAACAATTTTTAAGATATTTATTAGGAGATCTGAAGTTTGCTCTTTTGTATATGGAAAATATTTCCTCTTATAGAACCATTTTTCTAGTTCTGAACCTTTCAAAACTTGGCAGGGATAAACCTTGATTTGGTCTGGACGAAATTTTTTATCTGAAAAAACTTTTTTAACTAATTTTAAATCTTTTTTTGGGTTTGAACCCGGAATGCCCGGCATTAGATGATATCCTATTTTGAAACCTGCTTTTTTTAATCTTTTTGTGGCTTCAACTACGTCTTTTATTTTGTGTCCTCGTTTTGTTAAATAATAAAGATTATCATCTATTGCTTGAACTCCCAGTTCTATCCTTGTTGTTCCAAAAAAAAGCATTCTTTGGACCTCTTTATCTGAGCATTGATCTGGACGAGTTTCTATACAAAGGGCGGTGCAACGATGACTTGAGGTTTCATTTATCTTTTTAGCTTCTTCCAAGTTCTTAGATTTTTTCTCGTTTAGTGCATCATAACAAGACTTGATAAATTCTTCTTGAAAATCCTCTGGATATTGAAGGAATGTTCCACCCATGACTATTAGTTCTATTTTATCGGTCGGATGACCCATGGCAATGAAAGAGTCTAGCCTATTTCTAACTTGTCTTTGAGGATCATACTCAAGGCTTGCAGCCCTTATTACAGCAGGGCTTAGAGGAGTATAGCTTTGGGGAGCATTTAGTGTTGGACAATAGACACATGCGCCATGGTTGCATTTTCTTGGCGGAAGCATTACTGCAAGAGGAGTAACTCCGGAAATTGTTTTTGTTGGTTTTCTCATAGAGAATGAAGGGAAAAAGAGTTTTTAAGGTAATTGATTACTCCTGCTAGAACATTATTAATCCCCTAAGTATGCATTGTAGAAATTTTCATTTTAGGGTATGTATATATTTCCTTTTTTCTTCCTTGTCCAAAAAAAATTATGAGTGTAAAGAAGAAACCCTAAACGAAGTTTTCTTTTGCTTTCAAAACATTGGAGTCTAGTTTTGGAAGAACAGAAAACCGGTTGTTTTCTGTAGTTAGAAGGAGCTTTCAGCAGATCATATAAAAGCTTATAAATTGAAACAAACTTTGTAAATAATGGACAACTATACTGCAACAGTTCAGTGGGTATATGGGGCGAAAAGCTGGAGTCCTGAGCGAGGGAGCAGAGTAATTAATGCTTGGCACTCCGAAACATTGAAAATTCCCGTAGACCAAAATCAAAAAGCTTGGGATGTTGCCCATGAAGCAATGAGAGCGAAAATTAATTCATCTGATCTGCCAGGTCGCCCAGTAACAGAGATTATTACGCTCTCTTTAGTTAACTTGATTGACCCTTCAGGCAATCCAATCAAGTTTGATAGAACAAAAAGCTTTCTAGAAAGACCAGTATTTAATAGAGTATCTTTAACGTTAGATTAAGAAGTTATTATTAACCCTTCGTTCATCAATCAATCATTTCAATCTTAATAGAAACAGAACGAGGGATTTGAAGCCTCATGATGTTATGTAAAACTCTGTCGTTTGAAGGCAAATCTAAAACTCTTTTATGAATTCTCATCTCAAAGTTATCAAAAGAGGCTGTTCCATCACCACAAGGACTCTTTCTTGTAGTAACCTTCATCTTTCTAGTTGGAAGAGGTATTGGACCTGCTACAACTACTCCAGACTTAGATGCAATCTCTTTTATACTCGCTATTACGCTATTGAGATTATCAATATTCATACTTTGGAGTTTGATTCTTACTTTTGCCATGTTTGTGTAATTATACCAAAAAAAGTAGCTTTTTAAAACTTGCTAATCTGTATTTTTTATGAAAAAATCAAAGAAGATACTTTGGATCCTGTTATTTCTGGTTAGCGGGATTTTATATTATCTTCTATTTGGAGAGGGTCAGACAATTGGAAATGTTATCCTTGGAGAAAATGATTTTATTAGGGAAGAGGTTTTTGTTAAAAGAGTTATAGATGGAGATACTGTTGAACTAGAGGATTTAAGAAAAGTTAGAATGCTCGGAATAAATACCCCAGAAAAGGGAAAATTTATGTCTAATGAATCTATCTTATTTACAAAAAATTTGGAAAATAAAAGTGTATTTTTAGAATACCAAGAAAAAGATAAATACGGAAGAGTTTTGGGATATTTATTTCTTGAGGAGATTAGTGTGAATGAAGAACTAGTTAGAATAGGTCTTGCACATAGTTATTATTATGCAGAGGACCATTATTCCGAGAGTGTTCGAAGGGCAGAGGCCCTAGCTAGAGAAGAGAAAATCGGAATTTGGCAAGACTCTAATAACTTTGGATGTATTGAGCTTGTGGAGCTTAAATATGAAGAAGACAATAAGAGATGTACAAATAGAGAACAGTTGAAACTTGACAATCAGTGTAATGAAATAGAAGTTCTAATCAAAGATGATGCTACACACGAATTCGTTGAAAAAATACCTAGGGGGAGATTTGTTAAGAATTTCTCCTGCGTTTTTAATGACGCTGGAGATAGTTTATTTATTTGGGATGATTCAGGTTTATTAATTTTTTATAGGTATTAGACTCAAAAAACATTTTTCCACTTAGTAAAAATATCAAACCCAAAAAATATCCCCCGATTACATCTGAGGACCAGTGCACATTTAGATAAATCCTACTTAATCCTATGATTAAGATAATGAGTGTTAAATAAATTCGCATACTTCTGAATTTTCTAAAAAAGATATAATAAATACTGCCGAATAAGATTACTGAAAATAGTGAATGTCCTGACGGAAAAGAATAACCTGTTTCAGCTAGAAATTGAATCATAGGTCTAGGACGCATAATGATATTTTTTATTAAGAAAACAAAAATTGAAGAAATTAGAGATAGAGATATAAGAAATCCAGCTTCTTTCCTTTTATTTTTAAGTAGAAGAAATAATCCTAATAAAATAATTAGGATAGAGGAATATATGGGCTCAAAAAGATGACTTAAAAAAATTGAAAAGGAATTTATCCAATTGACCCTGTGAGAAAGAACAATGTCGCCAATTGAGTTATCTAAGTTTTTTATGGGGGAAAAGTTAAAAGAGAATAAGATTATAAAAAATAGTGTTGCAAGAGTTATAAGAATATATTTCTCTATTTTGGGTTTATTTGCTTTTTTCATTTGATGAAAGGTGGACCCGTTCCGCCGCTGGAAC
>CAZLFJ010000027.1:0-9228 GCA_964558795.1 Candidatus Woesearchaeota archaeon
TGTAATTTCACTTCGTGAAACTCTACGCAGTATACCTGCTCGCCCATTCGGGACACATAACAAGGGTTATATCCAATTGTTCATTTGTTCCATTTCATTCCAAGAATTCACAACTCTGTCGCTCGCTGTTCACATCTTCTTTTGTAATGACCTAAGAAAGTCTGAAATTCCCGTAAACCCTCATGAAACTAGTTACACCAAACAAGTTATAACCCTGCCCTTTTTTAAATATTAATGAAAAACAAAAAACAACAAAACAATTTGCTTGATTGTTGTAAACAAAAAAAAGAATACAAGGGTAACAATCCTTTAATGGGCTTAGTTTACGGCTTAGTTCCTCATATCGGTTGTATCCTATTTGTTATAGCATCAATACTAGGGGCAACAGTATTAATGCAATTCTTCAAACCATTCTTAATGAACAGATACATATTTCACTATTTAATATTGCTCTCTGTAGGGTTTGCCACTCTTTCTTCCATATCATATCTAAGAAAAAACAAATTATTATCTTGGCAAGGAATAAAGAAGAAAAGAGCATATTTAACTATTATGTATGGTTCTACAATAGGGATAAATTTAGTCCTATTCTTTTTTCTATTTCCCCTACTAGCAAATATGGGCGGTGCCTCCGCATCCGAGATTGAAGGTTACAATAAATTTTCGATATCTGTAAACATCCCATGTCCTGGCCATGCATCCTTAATTATTAACGAATTAAGTATGCTAGAGGGAGTCCAAGGAAGTCAGTTTAGTTTTCCAAACAACTTTGAAGTATATTATAATTCTTCAGTTGTATCTACAGAAGAAATATTATCTATCTCTATTTTTGATGAATATCCAGCAACCAGGATTCCATCAAATTCAAACAAAATGTGAATAAACTAATGAAACTATTAGGGATGCTTTGGTAGTCTAACTATTAAAAAATATAATATAAATTATCTTTTCCAGAGATGATATCCACAACCATTAAAGTAAACTCCCATGCCATTTACTATTCCGCTTAGTTCTATAATATCCCTTGTAAGCACAATTGTTTTCTGACTTATTTCAGTTATATCTTGAATTGCATTTTGATATGCGGTATCTGCGCCTAGGGGGGCATTTTTTCTTGGTGCAAATACTGTTTCGGATATCTCTCCAAATTTTGTAACAGTCTGCAACCAATGTTTAACTTGTTTATCAACAACCTCAGAATTATCGGCTATTGCCCATGTATGTAAAAACGAGATATATTCTTCATCCCCCCTTATTAGACTAATCAAAGGAGAACAATTATAAAGTTTATTGAATGCAATACTAAATCTTTTGGGAACAACGATCCCTTCATCGCAATATTCTCCTACAATAATATTATCTCCGGAGGTACAAATTTCATTAGAATTATAATGATGAACGTTTGAGAATCTATATTTGGGTGGTACCTTATTCTCATGTGCTTTATAAAATTCAAAATGAGGAATCCTATGATAAAAAGAGTTTCTTACCCCATCAAGTCTAGAGTCATTATTAAAACTCTGATTTCTTATCTTTCCAAATGATCCCGGTTCTTTTAATGTTATCTCAATTAGTGTTTTGTTCATAATATTATCTAATAACAATAAGCTTATAAGGTTTTTGTTAGGTTACTACTATTAAGTTAATATTATGTCTACACAATTTTTCCTATTAAACTGTCATTCACTAAACAAACCTATTTAAACATAAAATATTCTTTAGAATAATGGTTTTTCATATCGGAATAGATGATGCAGGCAGGGGACCTGCAATAGGTCCAATGATTCTTGCAGGGATTTTAATAGAAGATAAAAAAGAACATGAAATTGAGGATTTGGGAGCAAAAGATTCAAAAATTCTTTTGCCTTTAAAAAGAAAGAGGATCGGAGATTTGCTCAAAAAGAAATTTGTATTTGCATATCAAAAAGTAACGCCGGAAGAGATAGATTCCTGTTCAAATCTAAATCACCTAGAAGCACAAAGAATGGCCATGATTGTCAATGAACTTGCTAAAAAAACAGAAGAAAAGATAATTGCATTCATTGATTGTCCATCTGTAAATATCTCTTCTTGGACAGAATACCTAATGGATTTTATTGTAGATAAAGAGAGAATTCAAATTAGAGCAGAACACAAAGCAGATGCAAAATATCCTTCTGTTTCTGGAGCTTCAATCATTGCAAAAGAACAAAGAGAGCTAGAGATCGAGAATTTAAAAAAAGAATTTAAAATAGATTTCGGTTCTGGCTACCCTGCAGATCCAAGAACTGTACAATTTTTAAAAGAAAATGTAAATGACTCAAGATTCGAAAAAATAATTCGTCATTCTTGGAGCACAATAAGAAAACTAAAAGATAATGGCTCACAAGAAAAACTTTTCTAAAACCTTAAAAACCCCCTCAATTAAGTATTATTAATATAAAAAAATTCCTAAAAAAGAGACATGAAACATAAAACTTCAATTACAATTTTAATGCTTGCAATGTTTTTGATAACTCAACTAGTTGGGCTATTTCTTATTGCAACTGGAACCATTCCAGAAATGTTTAGTTATAACACTGATGAACAATCAGCAGGGGCAACCTTTGTTAGCATGATTCTATTATTTATAATCGCAATCACTCTTTTCTTTTTCTTAATACAATACAAATGGAAACTTTTTATTAAAGTCTGGTTTGGAATGGTGATTTTGCTTACACTAGGGATTTCCATAAATTCTTTCTTTTATATGAATGGTTTTATTGGGAACAACTATTTTTATTATTCTCTTTTATTGGCATTGCCTTTCGTATTATTAAAAATATTTAGACCTTCTGTTGTAATTCATAATCTCACAGAAATATTTATCTATGCGGGACTAAGTATTGTCTTCGTAAATATCCTTTCACCAATAACTGCAATTTTAATTTTAGTGTTAATTTCATTTTATGACATGTGGGCCGTTTGGCATTCGGGAATTATGCAAAAGATGGCTAAATTTCAAATGGACGAAATGAAAATCTTCAATGGTTTCTTAATACCTTATATTACTAAGGAGCTAAGGGCTAAGATAGATAAAGCAAAAGAAGATAAAAAGAAAATTAAGGTCAAGGTTCCAATAGCTATACTCGGTGGAGGAGATATTGCATTCACATTAATTCCTGCAGGAGTTTTTCTTAAATCATTCGGTATATTGCCTGCACTCCTAGTTGTTGCAGGAGGTTTTTCTGGCCTAACTTATCTTCTATTCCGTTCGGAAAAAAGAAAATTCTATCCAGCAATGCCTTTCATTACACTCGGAATATTCATAGGTCTTCTCATTTGGATTTTGCTTAAACAATTTATTTAAGACTCAAGGTTTTTTGGGATATTACCAAAGAATTCCAATGGTGACGTACTCAATTTCATTAAACCTTATTTTTCTATCTAGGAAAGAACTATTATCTCCTCGAGTAACAAAATAAGTTCCATTTACATCCATTCCTATTTCAATTATCCTATGCACAATCAACCTTCCATTTTCTCTAAAAGAGATTATATCTCCGACAAATAGTTCTGATTCGCTACCCGGTTTAATTCTAATGCCTTTTGTTTGGTTATTTAATAGTGGACTCATACTATCACTATCCTCATATGAAACAAGCGTGGTATTTTCAATAGACAGAATAATCTTATCTTCTAAGATAAGTATCTCTTCATTTGATATCCTGCTTTGAGGAGCTCTTGGAGTGGACTCTTCGCCTATAACTAAACCTGTAAATAATAAAGGATTACTTACAATAAAAACAATATAAGATAAGAAAGCACAGCTAAAAAAGCCGAGTAAGAAGAATAGAATTCTAACCTTATTTTCCATATATTCTCTTCCAAATCAAACTTTATAAGCTTATTTATTTGTAACTACCATAAAAAGACAACTAAACAGAAAGATTTATAAAGGGATTTTGTCTGAAATAGTAGTACTAAAATGGCAATAATAAAAAACGAATTAATAAAAAAAGTAAGAGATTATTTCGATTTAAATATTTACGAAACCAAAGTTTGGTTAGCTCTGCTTACTAAAGGAATTTCATCTGCAGGAGAGATTGCAGAATCTTCGGGGGTTCCAAGAAGTAGAACCTATGATGTCTTAGAAGGTCTTGAGAAAAGAGGATTTGCAATTGAAAAAATAGGAAAACCTGTCAAGTATATCGCAGTTAAACCTTCGGTAATTATAGACAAACTAAAAAACAATTCAATGAAAAATGCAGAAGAGAAGATTGAGGTCTTAAATAAACTTAAAGATAGTCCAGAATACGAAGAAATTCAATCATTACATAATAGTGGTCTAGAACCTCTAAAAAATCAAAATGTTTCTAGTTCAATAAAAGGAAGATCAAATCTTTATAGTCAAATGAGAGATATAATGGAAAATTCGGAGGAGAGTTTACACCTGGCAACCTCTGCCTTTGAGCTTAATTCAAAAATAAGAATGTTTACAGAGGTTTTTGCAAGACTAATCAAAAGGGGTGCAGATATTAAAGTAATCATACCCGATTCAGAAGAAGAGGCAAAAAAACTTTCAAAAAAATTTGGAATTACAATAAAATCCAAGAAAATTAATGGAAGATTTGCAATCTCTGATAGAAAAGAGATATTATTTACTATAAAACCAAGTTCCACACATGAAGATTCAGACCATGCTTTCTGGATTAATTCTCAGTATTTCACTAATGCTCTAGCTTATATGTTTGAGTTAGCTTGGAAAGATTAAAATGTATATTCATAAAACCTTCGAAAATGGAAGATTCATTATCACTCTTATTATCTGCTCAAGGTATAATAAATCCATAACTGGAGGAAATAGAATAAATAAACTCTAATTTCTAAGAAAGATTTTAGATAATGATTCTACTAGGTAAACAATGGTATCTCTTCGTTCTAAATATGGGAAAGGCTCATTGGAGATATATCCTTTTTTAGAAGACTCAACAAATAACAGTCCAAGATTCATTTCAGGTTTGGATCTTCTATATCTTCTAAGGAAAAAAGATTCAGAAAAAAATATCCTTCCTCAACCAATTAAAGATTCATATAATCCTGGGATCTATGATAAATTAAGAATGTGCTTAAGATATCCTTTTGAGTCTATGTGGATCTCTTCTTCTTTCTTGAGAATATATGCAAAAAAAGAAGGCAGAGCTAATAAAAAATCTGCAGAAGATATAGTGGATAGATGGTCTTTTGATGGAAGTCAATAAATTTTCTATTTAACTTCAAGTTTAACAAGCCATCTCCATTTTCTAGGAGCTATATCCCCTGCCTTTCTTATGTAAATTATTTTCAATTTTTTATTTTTAACCTCTTTCAAAACTTTTTCTTCTGTTCCAAATCCATGATAATAAATAATGGTTCCTTTCTTGGCATATTTTAATGTGGGCAAGATAAATGTTTCTTTCAAATTAGGTCTTGGCATCAAAATAAAATCAAATTTATCTTTTATTTTAATTTTTGTAGAGTCTCCAGATAGAACCTCAATATAATTTTCAAGCTTATTTAATAAAACATTTCGTTTAGCATATTCAGTTGCATTTTTATTCAACTCGGAAGAATAAATCTTGGTAGGAATTTTTCTATCTTTAAGGAATCTTGCAAGAACCACCGGAAATGGGGCAACGCCCGCAAACATTACCAGAATTCTATCGTTTGGTTTAACAAGACTTATTATTTCTTCAGAAACTACATGTCTTTCATTAGATAGTCTTGGAGAAAAATAGGTTTTATCTATATGCAAATAAAATCTGCAATTATTCTCCTTATGAATAGTTTCTCTTTTGTTTACTCCTGCCAAAAAACCTGTATCAAATTTTCTAAGTCTTCCCTTAATATCTCCTTTTTTTTCAAGAACAGTAAGAATGGATTTATTCTTATTTAATAGCTTCCATGCAAAAAATTTCTTAAAAATCCAAAACGTTCTCTTTGGGAATTTAACTATTGCAATATCCCCTATTATATCAATATTTCTTGCCATATAGTGTGGAGAATTGGAAGATTTTTAAATCTAATGAACTAAGCAGTCAAAATATACACCTTCCACTTTAAATTCTGAAAAATTTCTTCTTCTATATTCAAAACCTTGTAATTATATTTCTTAATCAACCTATTAAGTTTCTTTTCATTTGCTACATCTCCACTTGAAATGAGAATTTTACCACCGGCTTTAAGATGGCTTTGCCCCTCTTTCAGTAATCGTTCATGCAGTTTAAAATCCGCATCAAAAAGGAAGTGTCCAACGGGAGAACTATAATTTACATCGGCGAAGGGCAGTTGAGAGATAATCAAATCAAATCTGTTTTCTTTATTTAGTTCATTGAACAAGTCGCTTTTTTTTAATTCAATTACTCCTTCTAATTTATGAAGTTTAATATTTTCTCTGGCGTTTTCTAAAGAATTATCATCAATATCTATTGCCAAAACTTTTTTTGCACCTCTTTTTGCGGCAATTATAGCTTGGACGCCAGTCCCAGTTCCAACATCTAGAACAATTCCGGCTCTTTTTGGAATTATTTTTGCTGTCATCTTGGAGGAGAAGGAAAAAGGAGAATCAACAGGGAATGCATTTTTATGAATTATAACTTTTTCTCCTAAAAATTCAGCAATTCTTCTCTTTCTTCTTTGAATGTCTCTAATAAAATTTAATGTGACCTCTTTTGGCTTCTTGTCTGCCATTTTATCTAACAATGCTACCCACTTCTATCTCTTTCTCGGGACTAATTAGTATAACTTTGCTTTCATCAGAATTTACTGCTGCAAGAAGCATTCCTTGGGATTCGATTCCTCTCATCATTCTTGGAGCAAGATTTCGTATAACAATTATTTTTTTGTTTATAAGCTCATCAGGAGAATAATAACTCTTTATTCCCGCACAAATTGTTCTTTTTTCTGTGCCAATATCAACAGTTAATTTCCAAAGTTTATCTGCGCCCGGAATTTCTCCAACATCTTTTATCCGTCCAACTACAAGATTAACTTTCTGCCAGTCCTCAAAACTTGCTATTCCTTCCATTATCTTCCCAATTAAATACGCTTTATAAAATTATTCTTTGGCCTTTCTAGATTCTTTAAAGAACATAAGAACACTAAGCACATAACTAGCAATTAATAGAGGTATTGCAAGAAGCAATCCTATTATCGTTGGCACAAGCCAAACAGAGATTATTATAAAAATTCCAATAATCTTGGCGTTCTTAACATCTTCTAGTTTTATTAGTCCTACTCCAAATACTGTTAAATAGATTGAAAATATGAAATATATTACTAAAACAACTATGAATATATCTAAGAATGTACTTGTTAGGTAATCGATAGTCTCTCTCTCAAAAGATTCAATAACCTCTAAACTTGCATTTTCTACTCTTAATTGTTCAACTACTAATTCTCTTGTGCTAATTGTTTCATTAAGTTCTAAGAATCTAGCCTCATATTTTTGAGAACCATGGGAAGAGAGCATAAAAAATAGGATATATAGACAAAATCCTGCAATAACTGTAAACATTAAAAGCTTGTTTTGGTATCTTTTACCCAGATAATAATATCCTACAAATGTTAAGATGCTAGAAGAAAATATAATTATTGCAAAAAGCACAGAGATTGCAGGAATCTCCATAATATTTAGGCCCGTAGAGATCATAGACAAAAAGACAATCAAGATCAATGAAACTCCAGCTATAAAAAAAGGTTTTTTTATCATCTGATCCTTTGTTGCATTACTTTTTACATTTTGCGAATCTCTCTTTCTTTTCACCATTAATATAATAAAATATCTTTCTTTTTAAATTGTTCGTTAACAATTTTCTTCATTATAACTCCAATGAGATTCACTTCCAATTATTACATGGTCTAAGACCTTTATGTCTAATTCTTCACCTAGTTTAACAATTCGTTCAGTTATTTCAAGATCCTCTTTACTGGGTGTAGAATCTCCCGAAGGATGATTATGAACCAGAATTATCTTGCTTGCAGAGTTTCTTATGGCTGGCTTAAAAATCTCTCTTGGATGTACAATTGCAGCATCTAAAACTCCCTTAGTAACTAGCTCTTCTTTAATTATTTTATTTTTAACATCCAAAAGCAACACGATAAAGTTTTCTTGTTTTTCATCTATTAATTTATCTTTAAAATAATCAAAAACATCCTTAGAACAGGTTATTTTAACTATTGGATTTTTAGATTTTGAATATCTTTTTGAAATCTCTCTTATTGTCAATAGTTCTATTGCCTTACTCTTTCCTATTCCTTTAATTTTCTCCAGTTCATTTATAGAGCAATCAAAAAGTCTTTCAAGAGGATAGTTAGAAATCAATCTATTGGCCAATTCAACAACATTTTCACCAATATTACCTGTTCGTAAGACTATTGCTAAAAGTTCGGCATCACTAAGTGCAGAAGGTCCTTGTTCAATAAATCTTTCTCTCGGTCTTGAGGAATTCGGCATTTCACCAATTTTCATGAAATCCCCAAATTTTAGATACTATAAAAACATTTCTTCAATTCTTATTTAAATAAGATTAGAATTCATTCAAAAAATAAAAAAGGGGATATAAAATAAAAATCCCAAAATTAAAAAATTTTAATAGTAGCTAGTTTCAACTTCTTCTACTTTCTTTTCTCTCTTGAACAAGAGAACTATCAATAGAATAAGTAAAGCAACAAAGATTATTGCTAAGATTATTGTTAGGGCGACAACTCCAGTAGAAGTTGAACTTCCTTTTGTAACATTAGCAACGAATGATGTTTGTTGACCGTCAACGCTAACTGTAAATGTATGGCTGCCTTCTTCCGCATTGCTTTTTGCTTTTACAGTTACAGGAACTGTGTAAGCAGTTTGAGGAGCAACAGTAACCACTGAAGGTACTGAAACTTCTAAAGCAGAGCTTGAGACTGCAGAAATTGTATACACTCTTATGTTGTTGTCTGAGTTAACAATTACCAAATCATATGTTCTTGTTTCACCAGCTCTTAGGTCTTGATTTCTTGTAGTAGCAACCAAATTAGATGTTCTCGAAGCTTCAACTTTCAAGACTCTCTTTTCTACAGTTCTGGAATCAGAATTGTAAACCGTTATAGTCATGTCGTATAAGCCAGAAGCTGCATTGTCAGGTATTCTCAGATTAAGAATCTTTGAAACAGAATCTCTTCTGTCGCAACCATCACTACAATCTTCAACAGCAACCAAATCTTCAAGATAAGCTCTTGCAGATATACCAAGTT
>CAZLFJ010000028.1:0-9026 GCA_964558795.1 Candidatus Woesearchaeota archaeon
CCCCCACCATGTCTTGCAACCCCCCCGTAACTATCTACAATTATTTTTCTACCCGTAACACCCGTATCCCCATTTGGTCCACCGATTACAAATCTGCCAGTAGGGTTTATGTGAATCTTTGTTGAATCTGTTAAGTAATCTTTACAAATAGGGAGAATTATTTTTTCAATTGAGTCTTCTCTTATTTTATCTAAGGAAACTTCTTCGCAGTGATTTAGTGATAGAATGATTGTATCAATTTTTTCTGGGTTGCCATTTACATAATTGAAAGTTACTTGAGATTTACAATCGGGTCTTAAATATTCTAAAATATTTTCTTCACGAAGCTCCTTGGCTTTTTTAACTAGCTCATGAGAAATTTTCAAAGTAATTGGCATAAATTCGGGGGTTTCATTTGAAGCATAGCCAAACATCATCCCTTGATCTCCTGCACCCTGTTCTTTATGTAATCCTTCCCCTTCGGTAACTCCCTGACTTATATCCGAAGATTGCTGATGTATCCTTACTATAACTTCCGCATTTTCATAATCAAAACCAAGTTCCGATCCAGTGTATCCAATTTCTTTAATTGTATTTCTTGCAATTTGTTCATAATCTACTTTTGCTTTTGTTGTAACCTCTCCTGCAAGAGCTACAAATTGTGTTGTTACAAGTGTTTCAACAGCAACTCTTGATTCTGAATCTTGTTCTAGACAGGCATCTAAAATTGCGTCAGATATTTGGTCTGCTACCTTGTCAGGATGACCTGATCCGACAGACTCGGAAGTAAAAAGATAATTTTCCATGAGATATTTTCATTAGAGGAGTTTATAATATTTTCTGATTAAAATATTCCAATAGGAATATTTATATAGTGCCAAGAAGAATCACAATTATGAACTTTCCAAGCATTAGTTCGATTAAAAATAGGAGAAAATTACTGGGGATTAGTCAGAAGGAACTTGCGAAGGAAACTGAATTGTCTCAGTCTTTAATTGCAAAACTTGAAAGCGGAATGATAAATATATCCTATAATTCTGCAATTAAAATTTTTTGTTATCTAGATAGACTAGAAAGAAAACATGAAAAGACTTGCAAAGAAATTATGAAGAAAAAAGTCGTCTCACTTTCTGGATCAAATAAGATTTTAGAAGCTATAAGCGAGATGAAAAAACATGCAATTTCTCAAATGCCAATAGTTGAAAAAGAAATTATTTTGGGAAGTATAAGTGAGGATAAAATTTATGAATTACTAACTAACAAATCAAAAGAAGAGATACTTGAAAGCAAGATATCTGAGCATATAGAAGACCCCTTACCAACTCTTCCAAAAGACTCTCCAGTTTCGATTGCGATTGGTTTATTAAAATATGCTAGCGCAGTGATGATCCTAGATAAAAATAAAATTTGCGGAATCATCACAAAAAGCGACTTGTTATGAAATCTGGGGGAAACTTTAAAAACCACCCCGATTTTCAATAAATATGATAATACTAATGTTTGGACCGCAGGGCTGTGGAAAGGGAACACAAGCCAAGATTCTTTCTGAAAGACTTGAAATTCCTCACATATCTACTGGAGATCTATTTAGAGGCTTAACTGGAGAGATGAAAGAAAAGGTTAGTGAAATAATGAATCGAGGATTGCTAGTGCCTGATGAATTGACTCTTGAAATTTTAAATGAAAGAATATCTAAAGAAGATTGCAATGAAGGATTCATCTTGGATGGTTTTCCAAGAAATTTAAACCAGGCTAAGGAACTTGAAAAGATAACCAAGATAGAAAAAGTTATTGAAATTTCTATTCCTGATGAAGAGTCTATAAAAAGAATTTCTGGAAGGGTGAGTTGTCCAGCCTGCAAGGCAGGTTTTAATGTATTAACTTCTCCAAAACCGAAAATAGGGGGTGTTTGTGATTATTGCGAAGCAAAACTTGTTGCAAGAGCAGATGATACAGAAGAAGCTGTCAAAAAAAGACTTGAAACATATCACAATGAAACTGAACCGGTTTTAGAATTTTATGCAGAAAAAGTAGCTAGAGTTGAGGGGATTGGAACCATTGAAGAAATCTCGGAAAGAATTCAAAAAGTTGTTTTAATATGAATAAAAAATTTAAATTATACTTGAAAGCCACCTTTGAAATAATAGTTTCATTGATTTTAGGAATTCTTGTTTGGGATTTAGGATTACTTACGTTTGCAGGTTATTTTATTGCATTCATTGGTGCACTTAGAAAAAAACTATTTTTTAAAAGACGAAAAATGGCAAAAAAATTATTCTTTGGTACAATTTTAGTGTATTTGGGAGGATTATTAATCCCATTTGTTTTGAATAATCTTGTATCTGGTGATTTGATTGGAGGATCATTGATGATATTACTCGCGGGTTACTTTTGGATAAGTGGAAGAGAACTTAGAAGAGGAAAAAGCAGAGTTTAACTTTAGGACAACAATCTTTTTAAAGGAAGTATAATAACCAGGTGTATGAAAGACATCTTGAAAGATAAAACAGCATATATTTTAGCTAATACGGGTATAACTGATCCTGCCTTTGCCCAGGTTGTTTCGGTTTATATGGGTGTTTTCAAAATGTGTCCTGAAAGAATAATTGCAGCTTTTGAAAAGGCAGGAATCCCTAGAGGTATAAAAGATATATCCAAAGTTTGTGGATTAGATTATCGAAATGCTATGAGAAATCTAGAAACGGCATGGACAAGGTCTCCCTGTGTTGCTAACGGCACCCTCCTTGAAGAATGTTGTAGAGGTAGTGGTGTAGGATATAGGGATTTGAGAGAACATTTACAAGCAGATTAATCATCAATTATAAAAAAGTCATCGGCATTTATTCTATCGTTCCAATTACTTGCATTGTTTTTTAGATTTATTATGAACTTTTGAATAGTCTTATTTATAATTTTCAAGACCCTCTTGAGTGTTTTGCAGTTTTTAATTTTGGTTGTGTGATATCTTAGATTGCTCTTCTTATCAGAAATATATTTCTTGGTTTTGAATAATCGAACGCTTGAAGGAGTTTTAATTTTTGCCATTTTTTAAAGGAATTTCTAACAGATATTTTCCAGTTCCAGATAACAGCGGTAACCATTTAGTTACCTTAATCTTTTTTTTTACTTTGTTATTCTTATCAATCCAAATTGCATAAAATGGTTTGCAGAAAAAAGAATGAATCTCAATGTTCATTTCCTTTTTGAATACGAAAAGAAGGGGAGGGGAATTTTTTCTAAACATTAAACCAGAAAATTTACTCCAAAGAGATTCACAGATCTTAACAGAAATAACTTTCTTTTTTTTAGCATCATAGTAAACAATATTTTTTAAGTTCATATTAGCACAACAACATCTTGAGTAGAGCCATTCTTATGTATAAACCATTTTCGGCTTGTCTGAAATACGCAACTCTTTGATTTTCTTCTTCTGTTTGTATCTTTAGATCTATTTCTTCTACGTGGGGAAGAGGATGTAATACTCTTCCTTTTTCTTTTAGAAGATTAATATTATCCTCATTTATTATATATTTTCCCCTAGACTTATCATAATCTTCTATAGACATTCTCTCTTTTTGAATTCTAGTCATATAAACTATATCAACTTCTGGTAAAATTTTGTTTAAATCATCCCCTTCTCTAAAAGTTGTGTTGTGTTTTGATAAGTACTCTTCTATATCTTTACCCATCTTTAGATTTTCTGGTGAAACAAGGATTATTTCATTTCCTTCGAAGTGGGCTAGTAAATAACACAAAGATCTTGCAGTCCTTCCGTTTGCAAGGTCTCCAACAAGAGCAATTTTTAGATGGTCGAGTCTTCCAAATTCCCTATAAATTGTGTATACATCGAGAAGGGCCTGGGTTGGATGTTGTCCCTTTCCATCTCCCCCATTAATAACTGGAACAGTACTTACCTCGGAAGCAATCTTTGCAGTGCCCTCGATGTTATGCCTTAGTACAATTGCATCAGCATATTTAGAAATAACCCTAATTGAATCTTCCATTGATTCTCCTTTTGCAGAAGAAGAGAATTCTTTTGCGTTCTCAGTTCCAATAACCTGCCCCCCAAGTTTTAACATAGCAGACTCAAAACTAAGCCGTGTTCTAGTGCTTGGTTCATAAAATAATACTGCTAAGATTTTTCCTGCTAAGATTTTACTATCATGTGATTTTCTAAGACTATCTGCATCCCTAAATAATGAGAATAATAGTTCGTTTGTAAACTGCTGGGCCTCTAAAATGTGATGGAGTTTCATTTAAATTGGAATGATTTTTGTGTTTTTAAGGTTTTGGAACGATGGCAATATCTTAACCGCCTAGAAACACTTTTAAAGTTGAAAAACGTTTAGAAAATATGTTTAAATTAGTCTTAACTAGAGGTTTTAGATATGCCAAATAATTCATCACTAGAAAATTCTGAGGAATTAAAAATTCTAGAGAAAAATTCTAACAAGATGGAAATTTATCTAAGAGTTATAATTAGCTTATTTGCGTTTTTAATAATCCTAATTTTAATTATTCTTTCTTTGTTTATTTATCCAAGGGCTAAAAATAACCTTCCAAGCTCGGAAGAACCATATTCCCAAGCAGACATGGAATTGATAGATTGCTTAGAATCTCCCACCTACGGGTGTGATGTGTTGTTTAGTAATTCTGATGCTGAAACAACTTGTGAAAAAATTAATTCTAAAGATGTAGAGCTAATTGATAGTTGTTTTAACTATATTGCCCAAATTCAACAAGATTCGACAGTATGTGAAAAAATAAATAATTTAGAGGATAGAGAAAATTGTAAACTTTCTCTCTCTTCTCTACTTGGAGGATTAGATTATGAACAAATTCAAATTTGAGAAAAGATATGTTATTCTGAGCTTAATAATTATTGGGATTTTATGCTCTAATGTATCTGCATTACAAGAGTATCTTACCATAAAAGAATGTTTGTACAGTTTGAATAATGATGGATCATTTACAGAATACTGGAATGAAACAACCCAATCAGGTATTTTTCTAAATGTAACAAACCTAAATAGAGTATTGGGAATAAATCAAAACCCGAATTATACTTATACAACATATCAATCTCCTAGAAGTTATTATAACAATTTTTATAGTGGTGGGGAAGAGATTACAACAATCCCAGTTATTCCTGTAAACTCTGGAAAAGAAAATAAAGTGTATGCCAAGTGTACATTTATATCTGGCGCAAGATTATATTTTGGTAGTATTAGATTTTTTGCCGGAAGTTGTTCATCGGATTTGTTTTTGACACATGACTTAAACTTAACTGAAAAAGTGATTGGAGAGGGACTTGAAAAATATTTAAGCGAAACTTCGGTAGTGTACAATAATAGTAATTTTACCCGTTACACTGGAGTCGTAATCAAATCCACATCAGATGCCATTCTATTATTTAATAATACTATAGACTCTCCATCTAATTCAGTTTCAACTGGATTTTATCAAAATACAGAACCAGTAGTTATAACTAGAATAGATATAGATTCTTTTCCCTCCGGATTACTTTCTGCAGGTCCGGGAATCTATGGAAATAGTGGTACAAGCTATCTTTCTCCTACTTGGTCAAACAGTTTTTATATTAATTCTACAACAAAAAATATTTCAGATTATTTAATGCCCCGAATAGTAAATGCAACAGTAAGAAATAATAATACGGGGGTTGTTGCAACTATCATGGGTGCGGGAGCTGGTCAAATTGGCCCCAAATTAGGAGTAAATTATGGAGATAAATTAGAAATAGTGGCTAATTTTAAGAATGATTTTGGTAGTAACTTAACCAATAAAAGAATATATATCCATGTAGGTACAGACATTACAGGAACAACGGGTGTGGGAGCTAGTGGAACTGACTTAATAAACTTTGGTAATACAACACCCAATGAAACCTATAATCATATTTTTGGCTCCTATGAAGAAAAAAGTTTTTCATATGATGTGGTTATACCTAGGGAATTAAAAGGTAAAAATGTATCTATTGGCAATATAGGATCTAGAATTTACATTGGGGGGGGTGGCTGGGGCATCGGCGGATCAACAGCCTCAGATAATGAAACCTATCTTGGGTTGGGATCATTTTTTACGGATATCAAATACTCTGAATTTTATGGGGGAGGGGTTTTTGATTTAAGAGCAGAATTATACCTTTTCAAAAATGTTGCCCCATATACAAACCCCATAGTCTTTCCTGGAGACTATGATCTTTTAGTTGAGATATATCATAACAATTCTGGAAATGAAGTTTTGGTTAAAGAAGAAATCTTTCCACTAAATGGAACTGCATTTGAAGAAATGGGAATAACTAATCTTACGGGAGGGAACAGAAAAAACTATACTATAGTAATACCTATAGAAGATAGTTGGAAAGAGAATCTTGGAAGATATTATGTAAAAGTGTATACTGTTAAAAGAACTGAACCATTTAAAGATTTAAAGATTGCAACCTTGAATATAAAACCCTATTTTGAGCAAGGACCAACAGCATATATAACTGACCCAACATTTTATGTTTATAATAACTCTCGTATAGATACAAGGCAAGTTACAATATTTAATCCTACATTTGAAACAACAAATATTAGCCTTGACATTTCTGAAAACCTAGAGAATTATTCAATTTTGTACCCTTCGAAAGTTGAGCTTCGACCTGCAGAGAGTAAGGTGATCTTTTTGGTATTAAATGCAACCCATGATAGCTGGCCTAAATTAAATCAAACCACCGAGTTTACATTGACCTCTTCAATCGGCAATCCCCCGGGTAATACAATACAGACACTTAAAATAAAATTAATTTCTGAAAATTCTAATTGGACCAACCTTGAACCCTCAAGTATAGTATTAAACAAGACAGAAGAAATAGCTCTTGGAGAACCAATATTGATAAATGCTAGCTGGCTTGTTAGAGGGAGTGATTCTGGTTTACTAGAAAATAAAAATAAGAGATATAATGTTTCTATTGAAATTTATAATTCCTCTGGAGTTAAACATTTTGCTCGTATAAAAGAGTATAATATTTTTGAAGAAGTAGGAATAAATTATCCTACTGAAAGTTGGGTGGAAACTTTTCATACTAACATTGGAGGCAATTATACCATAAATCTCTCTCTAGATATTTCTGGAGAAATTGATGAAAACAAATCTTCTGGAAGTAATGGAGAAGTGGATAATAATCTAACTAAAAGGTTTGAGATCCTTGATTGTATTTGGAATGAGACGATTAAAGACTTTTGTAATACAACTAAATATATTGAAGTTAGTTATGAACTAATTTATGGAGATCAGAATAGGTGTGGAGAAAGAGCAACCAAACAACTTGAGTGTCCAAAACCTCCGGTAGCAATAGTTCCATTCTTTTCGTTTTCTAATTTTATTGCTAGTTTGTTCGCAATAATTTTCGTATACTATTTTTTTAGAAATAAATTGTAGAAGAGATAGGAGAATTATTTTAGGTAGATAAGACTTATCGAGTAACAATCTCTATTCCATCCCGATGCTTTAGGGGGTGATCTTTTCCAACTGCTTGTTTTGTTCTAGCATCTAATGCCTTTATGAAATTGTTTCCTAAGTCTGAATGAATTTTGAAAGCGAAGTCAAGAGCAGTTGTTCCCGCTGGAACTAAGAAACAATCTGGAAGAACTCTTCCTTCGGAGTCTGCTAGTTTATGAACTCCTGCAGGGAAAACTGCAATATGTTTTAGAAGAGAGAAAACGGTTGCATCAAGAATTACTTGAACTCCAGTTCCTTCGACATACATATCAAGCACATTTTTCTTGATTGATTCGAGTGCTTCCTTTTGTTTTGAATTTACTTTTTCTTCATGTATTTTGAAATCTTTTTCTCCAGGAGTATAATCTATCATCCCCGCTTTGGCTGCTTGTCTAAGTGATAATTCTGAATCTGCAGAGCAAGGAACAACAATGAGCTTGGGATACTCTGCCCTTATTTTTTCGTAGTTCTCCCTTCCAGAAGACTTATCTATTTTGTTGGCTGCAATAATCATTGGTTTTGTCATGTGTCTCAATTCGTGTGCAAATTTTTTTAACTGTTCATCAGACCATGATTCGGGTTTTTCTTGATCAAACTTGAGAACCTTTAATGCTCTCTCCACATGATCTTCCCTGATATTTAAACCCGTAAATTGCTTAGCAATGGCTTTTGAAAGCTCTTTTTTTTCCACTTGGAGTGTTCTTGCAAAAACCCTCCAAACCTTCTTTAAAATGGATAGATACCACAAATCAAGTTCATTCTCAAGCATCTCAATGTCTTTCAAAGGATCCCCCTTGCCTTCTTTTCCCTCGTCATCGGTTGTTCCAGATATATCTACAATGTGTATAAACGCATCTGCCCTAGAAAGATCATTTAAAAATTGATTACCTAGGCCTTTTCCTTCTGAGGCTCCTTCGATTAATCCTGCAACATCCATTAGTTCAACTGGAACAAATCTTGTTTCCCCGTTACATGAACCAGTTCTAGGGTTACACTTAACTCCTAAGTCCTTGCAGAGACATTTTACACGAACATAACCTACCCCTGTATTGGGTTTTATTGTTGCAAATGGATAAGCTGCAATTAAAACATCCATTAGCGTAGCTGCCTTAAAAAATGTAGATTTTCCGCACGAAGGCTTTCCAACTAGTCCAATTAACATAGTTTTGACTATAAATCCTGCTTTTTATTCCTTTCCAAGGGGAGTTATGCTAGGAGATTATTAGAATCTTTGCAGAACTTAGGGTTTATAGAATTTATAAATAACCTAAGAAACCCGAGTTTTAAATAGAAATGAATAAAAAATTTACTTGAAATTTTTAATCATTCTAAAATCGTGCAGATTGTGAAATTCTGTAAATTTCTAAATCTGAAAACTAAAACTTTATATAAATAAGAAACTATCTAAATTTTATGGTTAGGGTGATTTTGGTCTGTGTTTTACTAGTATTTTTGTCGCAGAACGTTTTTGCTAGTGAGTACTATATTGGTGCGAAACAAATCGGAGAAGAGATGCTTGTTAATCATTTTATATCTTTAGAAAA
>CAZLFJ010000029.1:0-8975 GCA_964558795.1 Candidatus Woesearchaeota archaeon
ATGTTACAACCACAACCACCCATTCCAAAAACTTTGATGTTTGCTTTTCCAGCTCGTAATTCATCGAAATTTATACTATTCTTCTCAGCATTTTGTATTGCCTCTTTTGCAAAATCTAAAACCATATTTTTATTTTTTCATAACCTCCTTTCAGGTATTAAGATTTCTAAGAAAACTCTCTTTAAAAATACTATTGTTTTTTAGAAGTGGTTTTTATTTTTAAAATATGAATTAATGACAAGAAAAGGGTTTGGAATAGTGGGGCCTTGTTGTAACATAATTCCTTAATTCGGAAGGTATTTCACAATCATCAAACCATCGTTCTTTTTGCTCTCTTTCGATGCTCGATTCTAAACTTCTTCTTGCTTGTTCTTCCACTTCCCTGAATCCTAGAGGTTCTTCATATGTGGCATGTTTTTTTAGAAGAGAACCAAGTCTAGGATCTGCGGTTAATAAATATGCTGCTTCAAGGAGCAACAAGCCCTCTTTAGGCGACACCAAGCCCCTATTTTTTAATCTTTTAAGTCTCTGTTCCCTAGTTTCGCTTGGAAAGGCTTGAAGATATTGATTATAAAGATTATATGCTTGAGCAAGCCTTTTAACATGATCTAAATCTAGAGTTCCGTTTAACACATCCAGATAGAGTTCCTCTCTTTTTAGTTGTACTTTTCTTGCATTTATTGCATTTTTTTCCGAGAGAGTTAGAGGATTTCCCATATTTTAAGTTAGATTAGGATATTTATAAACCTTTCTATTTAATGTATCTTTTTAGTGGTAACAAATTAGGGAAATTTATCTGAGATGGACTCTAGATATTCTTTTTCGAAAAAATGTAATTCTGAAGGAATTATAAAACAGAACGGAAGTAGAGATTCTCTAATGCTCGATAGTTCTTCTAAAGAACCATAATAAAATTTTTTATCTTTTGTACCTAAACGAGTGCATAAGATAATATTACCCAGTTTCCATCCATGATCTTTTGTGGCTTCAGAGAGTTCTTTCAATGCGTCCGATAAGCTAAGGGAAATATCTACTAAAAGAAGTGTGTGGGCATTAATAGATTCGTTTTCTTTCAAATAATCTATGAAACTTGTTGGCCTATAACTTTTCTTCCAGGTTGGCATGGAACAAACCTTTCCAAATTTGTACAGCGAAAGACCACACTCTGCAATTGAATTTATAATGGAAGCATTGTGAGAGATATGAAATGCAATTCCTTGTTTTTTACAAGACAAGATTATTTGATGATGTGTTGTTGCAGAAAAGGGATCCCCATAGACTAAGAGAGCTATATCTTCTTCTTTTGCCTCAGGCAATATTGTTTCTTGTTCTACTTCTTCTCTGGAGAGTTTTTTTATTTTTAGATCTAAAGCTTTCTCTAATTGTTCTAGTCCATAAGGAAAATCAATAGTGTAAGATTCTAGATAGATACTCTTACAATTCTTCAGTTCTTCGATTGATTCCAAAGATATAGATTTTAAATCCAAACCCAATCCGATTAGATGAAGTGCCATAAAATTATCTAATTTGGAGAGTATAAAAAGCTTCTTTTTTAGAAATCCCAAAAAAGAATCATTATCAAAATAGACAAAAGAATGATTGAGAGGTTTTTATCTAAGAAAAAGAAAATTATAGAAACTGAGGCCATAAATAATTTAAATAGGGGAAAGTATTGTTTTTTTTTGTAAATGGTTTTTTCATCTTTTGTTAGAGATTTTGCAACTAGCCCGAATATTGCAGAGCAAATAAAAAGAATAAGAACAATATATAATTCCATAATGTTTTTAATGGCATACTGTTTATAAGTCTTATGAAATTAATTGATGTACATGCACATCTAGATGAATCTAGATTCGAAAAAGATCTGGCAGAAGTTGTTGAGAGAGCAAAAAATAAGGGTGTTGAAGTAATTCTTATATCGGGAGTTAATCCTGAAACCAACAGAAAAGTAGTTGAAATAAGCAAAATTTTTCCAATTGTTAGAGCAAGTTTCGGACTATATCCCCTAGATTCAATTGCCGAAAAGGTAAGTGGACTTGATGATGATTCACCTAGAAGAATTGAGGCATTCAGTGTGGATGAAGAGCTAAAATGGATAGAGGAACACAAAGGGGAATGTATTGCTATTGGAGAGGTTGGACTTGACTATCAAATCGCTCCAGATTATAAAATTGAACAGATTGAAGTTTTTGAGAAAGTTATTGAGTTAGCCAAGAAATTAGACAAGCCACTGATTATTCACTCTAGAAAGGCAGAGATTGAAGCAATAGGAATACTAGAGAAACATAATATGAAGAAGGTCATTATGCATTGTTTTAGTGGAAAAAAGAGTTTGATAAAAAGGTGCGTTGATAACGGATGGTTCTTGTCTGTTCCACCAGTTATTACCCGATTAGATCATTTCAAGACTCTTGTTGAAATAGTTCCTATGGAGAACCTATTGACTGAGACTGATGCTCCCTATTTATCCCCAGTAGCTGGAGAAAGAAATGAACCTGTGAATGTTTCTGTGACGATTAGAGAGATAGCTCGTATAAAAAAAATCTCTGGGGAGGAAGTAGCGAAGAGAATTTGGAATAATGCTATGGAGATTTTTAAATTATGAAGACAAAATTCGACTCTTATTACCTTGGAGAAATTCCAAAGGGTTGTAAATACTGTGTGAGGGGCGAGAAAGCAGTGATATTCTTGGGGGGAAAATGTTCTAGAAATTGCTGGTATTGTTCACTTAGTGATTCTAGAAAGAAGTGTTTACAAATTTTTATTAATGAAAGACCGCTAAATAAGATCTCCGATTTATTTGAAGAAATAAGAGCAAGCAAATCTCGTGGCGCAGGAGTAACTGGCGGAGATCCTCTAGTTAATTTTTCTAAAAATATTAGGATTCTTAAACTACTTAGGCAAAAAATGGGAAAGAATTTTCATATCCATATTTATTTGCCTTTGAACCTTGTTGATGAAAGAAAAATTAGAAAAATTAAGGAATGTGTCGATGAAATAAGATTTCATCCCTCTTATTTATTTAATGATTCTGAAAAATTGAAGGATATTGAGATAAGCAAAATAAAGATGGCTTCCAAAATATTTGGTAAAAGAAATATTGGTCTTGAAATGCCAATGATTCCAACTAAAAAGGAAGAAGTATATAGATTTATTTTGGAAACGAATGATTACATAAGTTTTGTTAATCTCAATGAGTTTGAACTCTCTGAAACGAATTTTGATAAGGTAACTGAAAATTACTCTCTTAATGAAGATAGTTACACAATCTTTGATTCACTTAGGGCAGGTAAAGAAATCATAAAACGAGCAATTAAAGACAATTTAAAGATTAAAATTCATCTTTGTTCTGCAAAAACAAAAGATTTTCATCAGTATAAAAATAGACTTCTTAAACATGAAATATTGCCTTTTGGTAGAAGACTTAAGAGTGGAAATGTACTTTATTTTGCAATTTATGACGATATCCCTAAAAATTTGAGAGAAATAAAAAAAATAACGAAAAAATATTTTTATGATGAAGAACGAAAAAGAATTTTGATCGAAATGAATGATGTTCTAAAAGTTTATGAGAACCTAGATTCAAAAATTGCAAGAATTGAAGAGCAACCAGTGTTTGGAAACGAGAGAGTTAGCTTTAGTATTGTAGGGGAATAGATTTTTATATTGAGCTTTTCTTTTATATGGATGGGATATTCATGGCTTTTGTTTGCACTTTTGTCTGCGATATTTGCAGCTCTTGTTGCAATATTTGGAAAGATTGGACTTGCAGGGATAGATAGCCATGTTGCAACCACAATACGAGCCTTAGTCATGGCCCTTTTTCTGTTTGTGTTTATAGCAATCCAAGGAAAAATAAGCTTAATTTCTAGCATACTTGAAAACAATAG
The DNA here is from genome assembly GCA_964558795.1 of Candidatus Woesearchaeota archaeon. Classification (GTDB taxonomy): domain Archaea; phylum Nanobdellota; class Nanobdellia; order Pacearchaeales; family GW2011-AR1; genus CAKZRD01. The sequence continues at coordinate 3,891 of CAZLFJ010000029.1, forward strand.
GGCAGTTTTATTTATAGTCCTCAGCGGGGTTGCTGGAGCTCTTTCATGGCTTTTTTATTTTGTTGCATTAAAAAATGGCTCGGTTAATCAAGTTGTTGCAATAGATAGATTAAGTATTGTTTTTGTGGTTGTATTTGCTTTAGTATTCTTAGGAGAAAAAATGAATTTTAAATCTTGGGTTGGCGCTGGATTAATATCTGCGGGTGCAATTTTAATGGCATGGAAGTAAAAATAATTCTTGACAAGTTAAAAGAACTAGAAAAGAAAGAGGGAATAAAAATTCTTTTGGCGGTAGAAAGTGGTAGTCGCGAATGGGGATTTGCAAGTGAGGATAGCGATTACGATATTAGGTGTGTACATATAAGAAAAAAAGAAGACTATTTGTCTCTAGAAGAGAAAAAAGAACAGTCTGATTTAATGGATGGAGATTTGGACATTGTTAGTTGGGATGTAAGAAAATTCTTTAAACTTTTTTTGAATAGCAATCCGACAGTTAGCGAATGGTTAAGTTCAAAGATTGTTTATTTGGATGTGGGCTTTTTTGGAAAATTTCAAAAAGATTTAAGAGAGATTTTTAAGGAGGGATTTAGCCGAGAAAAATTGGAGAAACATTATCTTAGCCTTGCAAGACAAAATTATGAAAAGTATATTAATTCTACTGCTGAGGAAGTCTCGCTTAAAAAATATGTTTATATATTAAGAGCACTTGGTTGCATAGAATATATTAAAAATACGAACAAACTTCCACCACTTAATTGGAAGGAGTCTTGCATATACTTGCCAAAGAAAATCCAAACTAAATTTGCAAGACTTGTTGAAATTAAGAAGAGCTCTGAAAAAAATAAAGGTAAAAGAGACAGAGAATTAGACATTTTTATTTCATCCAAATTCGAAGAAGAATTTCTTAGAGACAACGAAAAATTTGACAAAGAGAGTATAGATAAAATTTCAAAGAAAAGCATACTAAGAGGATTTAATTTTTAATATGGCAAAAAAATCAGTTCAAAAAATACCGAAGTCTGTAATTCTTGTTTGCCCCCATTGTAAGAAGGGAACTAGTGCAAAAGTTTGTGTGGATTTCTCTCCCCAAAGTTATGTTTGTCCTAAATGCAAACAAGAAGTTAAAACTCCCGTTTCTGGATGCTGTGTTGTTTGTTCTTTCTCTAAATCTGGAACAAAATGTCCCAGAGAGTTATATATGAAAGCCAAGGTTCGCGGATGGGAAATTAGGTAGTGGGAACTTAGGGGGTTCTTGGAGAAACGCTGTCCAGTTTTTCTTTTTTATTCAGAAACATACTCCCATCGGATAGAATTTTTCCTATAACTAACCCCGCATCATCTAGTATATCTCCATCGAAATTTACCCCAAATTTTTTATCTTTGAAAAAAACATAAGATATATGAAATCTTCTTTTATATTTATCAAATGCCCTGAAATTTCCGCCTTTTAAGCTTCCATGAATTTCTATTCCTTCCTTTACCAATTTTTTTACATTTGAATCCGAAAGAGGGTCAAGAATGGCTTCAAGATAGTCTTCGTACCCATATGGTCTAAAAAAGCCATCCTTGAAAGTTCCTGCTAACATGTCACCATTTCCTGCAGGTAACTTCCCCAAGAATTCCATCTTTATTTCTTCAATAGGTTCCATATAATTTTCAAAATATTAATCTATATAAGATTAACTAAATCTACCAATGTAAAACATTGATGTAAACAGGTTTTTTTCCTTTTAATATTCTCGAAACAAACTTATCTCTTCCCCCATAATAAATTCCATGCCCCTCATTGTCGTAAACTTTTTCTCCATCTGGTTTTACGTAAATAAATCTTTTAATGAAATCTTTCTCGTATTTTAATCCCGCCTTTTCAAAAAAATAAATTTCATCTCCAGTGAATCCAAGTATAGTCTTTCCAGATTTATTTGAATAATCTATCAATGCCCCGACCATGATTCTTCCGTAACCTCTTTTCTTAACCAAAGAAATTGTACTACAAATTCCTCCAATAGAATAGGTCTTTCCAAGATATTTCGCTTTGATAGGCCTAATTCCACCAAATGAGACAAGTTTATTTTTGTCTTTAACAAAGAACCAAAGAGTTTCTGGTTCATAATCTTTCTTGAAATCTTTCTTATATTCTTTGCCAAACTCTCTAACTCTTGCGTCATTAATTATTTTCTTTTGGGAAGAGGTAAGACTTTTATTTTTGATGATTTGAATCTTCATTTTATCACTTTATGGTTCCTATGCCGCAGATCTATAAGAATCTGTCGGTTGTGTGTAATTTAAGTTTTGTGAAACCCCATAAACATTTCCTCTGAAACCATAATCTCTTGGGGGCCTCATGTATTTTTGGATATCATATTGTGTCGGAGGTGAAGAGACATAGCTATCTCTAGATCTGTAATTTGCAGAATTAAATAGTGGACCGACAGTGTAGGATTGTGCCATTAGATCTTAACCTCCAGTATATCCTCCCTTCTGAAAATCCCAAAGCTTGGAGTATTCTCCACCTTGTGTGATTAGGTCTTTGTGTGTGCCCATCTGAATAATCTTTCCTTGTTTTATTACAACGATTATATCTGCATTCATGATTGTTGAGAGTCTGTGAGCTATGATTACAGAAGTTCTTCCTTTCATAAGTCTTGCAAGATCTTTTTGTATTTCATGTTCTGTTTCAGAATCTAGAGCAGAAGTTGCTTCATCTAGCACTAGAATTTTTTTGTTTGCTAGAATTGCTCTTGCAATGGAGACTCTTTGTTTTTCTCCCCCAGATAGTTTTACTCCTCTTTCTCCGACAATTGTGTTTTCTTTGTTTGGAAATGAGGATATTACTTTGTCTAGTTGTGCAAATCTAATTGCTTTTAGGACTTCTTTTCTTGTTGCGTTTGGTTTTGAAAATTTGATATTGTTAAAAATCGTATCATCAAATAGAATACATTCTTGAGGAACTATTGCCATCTCACTTCTTAGAGATTCTTGCTTGACATTTCTTACATCTTGTCCATCTATAAGGATTCTTCCACCATTTACATCATATAACCTATAAAGAAGTTTTACTAAAGAAGTTTTTCCGCATCCAGAATGTCCAACTAGGGCCACTTTTTTATTTGCGGGAATTTCTAAATTGAAATTTTTGAACAACTTCTTCTTCCCATAAGAAAAATTTATATCTTGAAATTCGACATGTCCTTGTTTTATTATAACGTTTTTTGCGCTTGGTGGATCTTCTATTTGAGACTCTATCTTCTTATAGGCAAATAGTTCTTGAAAGTCTCCCATGGACCTTGAAAAGTTTCTTATTCCATGGACAAAGCCAAATAGTGGACCAAGCAAACCCATATAGGTAGTATATACAAAGGTTAGTGTTCCCAAAGTAATATCTCCCCTTATGAAACTATTCATTGTGAAATACAGCAGGATAATTGTACCCGAACCCAAGATAAGACTTTGTCCAGCACTAGCCCAATTGTGATAGTCCCAATTCTTTATTTGTGCTGTTTTTGTTTCATTTGTTAAATTAATAAATTTATTCCTAATAAATTTTTCCTTTCCAAAATATCTAATTGAATCCAAATTAGTTAGGAAATCTGCCATGTTTCCTTTTTCGATATCTTCCTTTTTTGTGGTGAAAACGTGGGATGGCTCAGATATTCTTTGCATTGTGAAGCTGAAAGCAATAAAAACAACTATAACACAAAATATTATGATTGCGGAGGTTCTTTCTAAGTATAATAAGGCAAAGATGCTAATTCCTAATTGTAAGAAAAGTGGCGCAAACTCAAAGACTATTGCGTCTGTCATTCTCTCTAGTGCGTTTGATCCTCTTGAAAGCCGGGATATTAGTGAACCTGTTTTATGAGTTGTATGAAATCCATGATCTAGACCAATTATATGGGAGAAATACTTTTGCTTTAGGTCTTGCATTGCTTTTGCATCCAGACGATTAAGGAATTTTATCCTATAAAAATTGCTTGCCATGCTAACAAATACCAAAAGAAAAAGAGAAACTAAGATAATTGTCAGAAGTGTTGCAAAATCCTGCAAAGGAATTGTTCCTGAAAAATATTCTGTACCTCGGTCAATTAATAATTTGAATAAATACCTGTCTCCAATCTGTTTTGCTTCGTGCATAATTGCAAATACAACTAGAAGCAAGAGAATTAATTTATATTTGCCAATAATTCCCCAATATTCTTTTAGATTGTGTTTATAATCTATTTTTTCCTTTGTATTTTTTTCTTCCATATTCCAATTTATTAAAGAGAGTTTATATATTTGTTTGCTCTTTTGAGAAGATTAAAGGAGTCAATGTTTGTATGAGGGCCGGTTATTTATATAGAGAACATCCTAAGAGGTTTGCGTTATTTATACATTCCCTGAATCCTCTTCAACTTCTTCCCAAAATCATCACCCAATTCTGCGAAATGATCGTTAATTCCCTCAGGAGTACAAACAAGCATGTCAAGACCCTGAGAGTATATATCTTGACCCTGTGATCTTCTTACTGCCTCTAGTCCAATCCGAATTATATCTCTGGTGGTTGTATCTTTTCCATTACCTAAATAGTCTCTTGCTTCTCCAAGAGTCATTAGGGCACTCATGTACTGATTAATCTTTTCTTCTCCGCTACCTATCGGAACCCAACCTCTTTCTCCAACCTCTCCAAGCGGAAAACAAGTATAGAGTCTTGGATTATTCTGAAATCTTGTCGCTAAGATTAAACTGCTTAATCTTTGATTGTTAGGAACCCTTCTACCCATTCTTTCAAGGTTTAACTCTCTTAACTCTGGAAAATATCCCTCTTTTACCACCTTCTCTACATCATATTTTCCATCTGCAAGATTTTTCATAAAATTCTGGCTGTCCGGATTCATATCACCTGCTTGACCAAAGCAATAAAGTTTATCTTTTCCAACCCAAAGTTTCCTTGTAAGATATTTACCTAAGACCATTCCAGAGTTTTGATCGCTCTGAGTTACTTGCCTATCGGCAACTAAAACTGCTACTTCAACTTTTTTAGGTCTTATTCCAAGTACTGTTGTCATTTTAATCCATAATACTTTTTTAATTCTGGATTAATAA
>CAZLFJ010000030.1:0-8881 GCA_964558795.1 Candidatus Woesearchaeota archaeon
GACCCGGGTTCGAATCCCGGTCCGCGCACTTGCAATTCAAATCTATCTCTATTTCTCATTGTTTTTAACAGCGAATGTTTGGAGGTCCACGCATTCATTCGGGATGAGAACCTGGAGGGTAAGAATTACTTCCACATCGTAAGAATGGAAGTTTCCAAAAATTATTATATAATTTTTTAGGATCTTCCGCGCATATTTCTCCAAAGTTTTCTAAACTAAACCCTTAAAAAGCACTATTTAATAGTTTAATTATGGAATCTTTTTCAAAAAGGTATGATCGGCATTATAAAAAGATTTTAATCTTTCCAGCCTTGCTTCTACTTCTTTCACTATCTTATTTAGTTTATTTTTATATACAAAACGACGACATAATGTATAAAGATGTTTCTTTAACTGGTGGAACGACAATTTCTCTGTTTGTTGATGCAAACGCCAAAGATTTAGAGTCTTTTATTCTGAAGGAATTTAGTGATATTGAGGTAAGAACACTACTAGACAATTCTGGACAACAAACTCAAATAATTATTATTGTTCAAGAAGATAAAACCGATTTAGCAATTAGTCTAATAGAAGAATTCTTAGGCTATGAACTTTCACAAGAAAATTCTAGCGTTGAAACAACCTCTGCGGCACTAAGTAAGAATTTTTATTCTCAATTGCTCTCTTCAATCGCCATAGCTTTTTTTTGGATGTCTGCAGTAGTTTTTCTTATTTTTGGTAAAGGGAAAAAACTTAAGTTGATGGTCGTAGTATTAAATCTCATAATAGGAATACTCCTTGGAAGCTCAATGGCGGGTTCTTTTTCTTCTGTTAAACTGGTTTTACTTTTTTTGTTGGTGGGTTTTCTTCTTTTTACGTATATAAAAAATTCTGTTCCCTCATTTGCGATAATACTCAGTGCATTCTCTAATCTGGTGATGACCTTAACTGTCGTAAATCTCCTAGGAATAAGGCTCTCCACCGCAGGAATTGCAGCCTTTTTGATGTTGATAGGTTATTCTGTAGACACCGATGTTCTTTTAGTTACTCGCGTTCTTCAAAGAAAACACTCAATAAATAGAGAAATTTTTGATGCATTCAAAACAGGAATTACTATGACTCTTACATCAATTATAGCAGTTCTTACGGCCCTTATAGTTGTCTATAATTTTCAAAGCGTATTAAACCAAGTATTTACAATCCTTGCAATAGCATTATCTTGGGATATAGTAAATACCTGGTTAGCAAACGCTTCTATAATTAAATGGTATGCAGAGAGAACATGAAATTCACATTTAGAATCTGGGTATTAGTATTTTTTGTAATAGCTTCTTTGATTTCCATATTTTCCTTGCCACCAACATTTATGGAAGAAGGAGTCATGGTTAAATCTCTGGAAAAGAATTCTACTCTTTTTGAAGCAGGACTTAGAAGTGGAACAATTATTACTTCGATAGATGGACAAGAAATACTCTCTCTAGAAGACTATTCAAGGATTGTATCTTTTGATGGCGAGAAAAAGATAACTATATCTGCGAAAGATAATCTACCTCTAATTGGATTATTTTCTTCAGAAGATTTTGATTCTGTAATTGTTGGAGAAATTCCAAAAACAAGAATAAAAACGGGACTAGATTTACAGGGGGGAGCCAGAGCCCTCGTTAGTGCGGAGGAGCCTCTAACCGATGCTCAACTAGACGACCTAATAGCTGTTTCAGAAGAAAGGTTCAATCTATATGGTTTAACAGATGTTCAGATAAGAAAGGTTACAGACTTATCAGGCAATAATTTTATGCTTATCGAAATAGCCGGTTCTTCTCCCTCAGACTTAGAGAATTTAATTGCCCAACAGGGAAAATTCGAAGCAAAAATCGGAAATGAAACTGTTTTTGTCGGTGGAAATGAGGATGTTACTTATGTCGGAAGAACAGGACAAGATGCCGGTTTAACAGAATGTTTTGCCATCGAAGGTGGAGAAGCATGTAATTTTCGTTTTGTAATATATCTAAGCGAGGACGCGGCAAAAAGGCATGCAGAGATTACAGAAGATTTAGATGTAAACACGACCTCAGGTGGAAGGTATCTCTCAAAAACAATTGATTTCTATCTTGATGATCAGTTAACAGACTCTCTAAATATCGGTGTGGATCTGAAAGGGAAGGTTGCAACACAAATTCAGATATCTGGTTCTGGTTCTGGAACAAATAGACAAGAAGCTATCGCTCAGGCAGAACAGGATATGAAACAACTTCAAACAGTTTTAATCACGGGTAGTCTCCCCTTCAAATTGAAACTAGATAAAATCGACAGAATTTCTCCAAGACTGGGCGAAGAGTTCACAAGACAGATTTTCCTTGCGGCAGTATTTGCTTTTTTAGCTGTGGGTCTAATTGTCTTTATTAGATATAGAAGAATAAAATTGGTTTTTGCACAATTGACTACACTAATATCTGAGATATTAATCTTAATAGGTTTTGCTGCTTTAATAAAATGGAATCTAGATTTGCCGTCAATTGCAGGGATCATAGCATCCATCGGAACTGGCGTAGATGACCAGTTAATTATAATGGACGAATCAAATATCCAAGGCGAATCCTTGAAAGAAAAAATAAAAAAGGCATTTTTTATTATAACTACTGCTTTTGCAACTACTTTCGTTGCCATGGTTCCCTTAACTGGTGCACTAAGTTTTATGGGCATAGGTGCGGCTTCTGCAGGACTTCTTAAGGGTTTTGCAGTTACAACACTGATCGGGATTTCAGTAGGCGTTTTAATTTCTAGACCTGCTTTTGCAGACATCGTAAGACAGCTAGGAGAAGATTAAATGAGACCGAGCCTGCATCTATTGCTTGGTTTAATTGTTTCAGGCATATTATATTATTTTAATGTGGGTATTTTTTTCATACTTCTCTTCTTTTTTTCCTCATTTCTTATTATTGATTTAGATCATGTTCCAAGATTTATCCTTAAAGAAAAATCTCTAAGTCCTCTAAAATTTTATAAGTGGTCTGAAAAAAAACATAAACTTTGGAATTCCCTTCCAACCAAAGAAAAGAATAAGTACAAAAAACCCCTATTTTTTTTACATAACTTGGAGGTTTTATTCTTAATTTTGTTACTCTCTTTTTTTTGGCCAATACTCTTCTTTCTTTTTTTAGGTTTTTTATTCCATCTTTTTTGTGATTTTTCATATAATCTTCTTTTTGATGAAGAAAAGCACCACAAAATTTCTCTAATATATACCATCACAAAGAATAAAAACAAGAAAGAATTCTTAGAATAATGTTTGAAATCCTAAGAAAGCAGGCTTTTGGTATAACTCAAAGATTGAGAAATCGTGATTTCTCTGGAAACACAGGTCTCGCCCTAAAGAATTCTATATACTCCTTTCTTACAAGCGCAGTTTCAAAAGGAGGCTCAATAATTTTTATATATCTTATAATGATGAGATATCTTTCAGAAGAACTGTTTGGATTATATTCTCTTGCACTAGCAACAATTTTTATCTTTTTTGGATTCTCTGATTTAGGTATCGGAACTGCTTTGATCCGTTATGTTTCTATACACGGCAAAAACTCAAAAGGATATATATATTATTTAGGAAAACTAAAGATATATCTAACAATTTTTGTTTGCTTCGCACTAGTTTTATCTTCTAAATTTTTAGCAGAATCTTATTATGGAAAGCCCTCTCTGATCGGAGCTTTTTTAGCAGGAACATTTTATATGGTTTTCATGAATATCTCTTTTTTTCTTGCAAATCTCTGGTATGCTGACAACAACTTTAAAATTCCCTTCCTTAGAGAATTCTTTTTTCAAATATCTCGGATAATTATTATTCCAATCATAATCTTCTTTGGTTTAACAAAATCTTTCTCTCATGAGACTTTTTTATTCTTTATTTTTCTTGGTCTTGCTCTTTGTTTTTTGTTGCAATCTATTTTCTTATTATTAAACATCAAGAAATATTCGGGCGAAGCGATAGATAAATCTACAAAAAGAGAAATTAATCATTTTATTTATCCGCTTACCTTAACTGCCCTATCTGGTGTATTTTTTGGATATATAGATATGTTCATGTTGGGCCGGTTTGTGGATGCAGTCTTTATAGGATATTATCAAGCCGCATTTTCTTTAATCTCCTCGGCGGTTGTTCTAATATCCTTTTCAATGGTTCTTTTTCCTTTGTTTTCAAAACTCGGAGGAAAACGACTTGATGTGGGATTGAGAAAGTCTCTTCTGCTAACGTTTCCTTTGGCTCTCTTAGCCTTTATAGCGACACTTGTTCTATCTCCACAAATCTTTGCCTTTGTAAACTTCATAACTGGGAGAGATTACACCAGCTCAATTAATATCCTTCGAGTTTTATCTTTACTTCTTCTTTTAGATCCTTTCATCGGAATATTCACTAGTTATTTTAATTCTCAAGGAAAAACAAAAGTTGTTGCAAAATCTATAATCTACTCTACTCTAGTTAATGTCTTGCTAAATTATTTTTTAATCACCAGACTATTAACTATTACAGGGGAAATGAGTCTTGCAGTACTTGGTGCAGCAATTGCTACCTCTATAAGTCGTGTTGTGTTCTTGGGCTTCTTAGCTTGTAGCTACTATTCATTTATTAAGGATAAGAACCAAAGCAAGGATTATAATTAAAGCCACAAATATTCCTCCAAGAAAATACTCTTCGGTCTTCATTCCTTCTATTGCCTTTCCACTAATCAAGGATATTTTGTCCATAATCTCCCTTGTTCCAGAGGTTTCTTCCCCCCTTATTCTTAGGTCAATCCAGCTTCCAATCTCCACCCTACTTTTTTCATCATAAAAATACATAATTCCTGAAAAATTTCCAACCAGTTCTGAAGTAAAGCAAATTTCATATTTTCCTTCAGAGATATAACTGTGGTTTATCTTTAATTTTATTTCTTCAGGGGTCAAGTTATATTTAGACAGATCTCCTTCTCCGTCTTTAGACCATTTAGAGCTAATCTCATAATTTGATTCAGGCAACACCCAAATATTTGTACATTCGGTCCCATATTTCTCCATACTCATTACTCTTTGAGTCGGCGAGATTTTGATTGCGGAGGAGAAAGAGGTAATTACAAAGAGGCTAAGAAAAATGCACAATATTTTTTTCATGAACTCTTTTTGAAAACGGAGTTTTTAAAATTAATTACTTGAATCGGTTTAATCCCAAGGGTTATCTGCTCTAACCGGTATAACTAAAAATTTTACGGTATTTTGGTATGGCTCATCAAAAGGAATGACTCCCTCAAAATTTTTTAAGTCTAACCAAATGTTTTGTGCTCCCCTTTCACCCGTACTTAGATTCTTCATAGAATCACTTGCGCCCATTACTGTCCATAAACCCTTATTTTTTGTTAAGTTAAATACTAGCTCATAATCTCCGACTTTCTTTCTGTTTGTTGTGGTTCTGGAAAACCATAAGTTTGAGAATATTTTGTCCTCCTTATTTGCAAGTTCGGGTTTTATGATAACATCAACATTTCCCCTAGCCATTATATTATATGTTTTGTTATAACTTTCTCCGCTTTCAACGTTTCCGAAGTCTATTCTATCTGTGCTAAGATTAACCTGGACCCACAATTCTGTAGCAGACATATTGGCCACTACATCAAATTCTGCGATTGTTTCATCTGTCTTGTTCCAAGTGGTTGTATCGTTCCAAACTATTTCGTCCGTATTATTCCACCCGGTTTCACCAAATGTATCTGCAGAAACAAAACTAAGTAAGGCTAGAAACCCTACAAAGATAGATATAATCTCTTTTTTCATGAACAATTCAACTGAGGTTGATTTTTAAATTTTCATTTTCATTTTTTAGTAGTTACCTAGAAAGATAATGCCTAAATTAATTCTTACCTGCCAACTTTGTTTTTTTCTTCAGAGAATATTCTCAAATTAGTCTTTTTATCTCAAAATAGAAATTCTTTTAAACCCTGCCTACTTAACAAAACTATGAAAAAGGCACTTGTTTGTGGGGCTGGAGGTTTTATTGGTTCTCATTTAGTTACTAGATTAAAAAAAGAAGGCTACTGGGTTAGAGGGGCTGACCTAAAATATCCTGAATTTTCCAAGACAAATGCAGACGATTTTTTACAAGTAGATCTAAGGGATTTAGTTAATTGTAAGAATGCCCTAGCTCTTCCAAACAATGAAAAATTTGACGAAGTATATCAACTTGCTGCAGATATGGGGGGTGCAGGTTACATCTTCACTGGAGAACATGATTTAGCAGTAATGCACAACTCTGCACAGATTAATCTAAACTTTGCGCATCTTCATGATATGTACAAAAAACTCTTCTATTCATCTTCAGCTTGCATTTATCCAGAGGAAGTTCAAATGGATACTGATAATCCTGGATTAAGAGAAGAGCTAGCATATCCAGCTCACCCCGATTCAGAGTATGGTTGGGAAAAGCTATTTAGTGAAAGACTGTATCTTTCTATGATGCGAAACACTGGTGTTCCAGTTAGGATTGCAAGATTCCATAATATCTTCGGACCCGAAGGTACTTGGACAGGCGGAAAGGAGAAAGCCCCTGCTGCAATGAGCAGAAAGGTTGCAGAGACACAAGATGGCGGTGAAATAGAAATTTGGGGAGATGGAGAACAAACAAGATCCTTTCTTTATATTGATGAATGTTTAGAAGGAATAAGAAGATTAGTGGAATCGGATTTTACTGGACCAGTTAATATAGGTTCAGAAGAAATTATATCTATAAATAATCTTGCCCTAATGGCGGCAGACATTGCAGGTAAAAAAATAAACCTAAAGCATATAAAAGGCCCGCTAGGTGTTCGTGGAAGGACTTCTGAGAATAGTTTGATACAAGAGAAACTTGGCTGGGAGCCAAATTATCCTTTAAGAAATGGCATGGAAAAAACCTATGCTTGGATTGCAGAGCAGGTAAAGAAAAATAACTCTTAAAAACGATAACTATTAAAAAGGATTTTTTGTCTTTTTATTATGGGTGAGAAATTACTTTTCCAAACAAGAAATAAAAAAGATCTATTCAAATTTCTCAAAAAGAACAACGAAAGACTCTCCTTGAACTTCTTAAATCAGCACGATGTATATCAGTTTAGAAATATTAATCTATTTAAGCAATCTTTACTTGAAAAAAACAATCTAAATATGATCGATGGTTTCTTTGTTTCTTTGTTTCTATCTTTTAAAAAATTTAGGAGAATTGTAAGGGTTCGGGGGCCAACTTTTACCCGCGATTTCTTAACAGACAAAAATCTTTCCGGAAGTAGGAAACACTTTTTTATTGGGCCGGAGAAAGAAGATCTAAGACTTCTTAAAAAAAAGCTATCTCATCTAAAAAAAATAGAATCATATAATCCTCCCTACATCAAAGGAATTGAGTTTCCAAAAGAAGAAATAGGGACAATAGCAGAAAAAATCAACAAATTTAAACCAGATCTTGTTTGGGTTGGAATTGCAAGTCCAAAACAAAACATCCTTTCACAGGAACTATTTAAAAAAACGAAAGCAAAATATTATGTAAATATCGGTGCGGGGCTTGATTTCCTACTAGGTAAAAAGAAAGAAGCACCTCTTTGGGTTAGAGAACTAGGAATTGAGTGGTTCTATCGTTTAGTTACAGACTTTAAATATTCTAAGAAAAAAGTTTGGAGAAGCCTTATCGGTGTCGGCTATTTGGTAACTGGGAGAGTTAGATTGGGAGTTAGAGAATGAAAAGAATTCGCATCGGGTATTATTGTGCCGATGTAAACCCCAAAAAAACGATTTCCTTGGGGATCTATAAGACTACGAAGGAGATATTAAGACAACTACTAAAAAATAAATCCTTAGATATCTTGTTAATTTTATCAGATGAAAACAAAGAATATTTTAGAGAATTCAAGTGTAAAAAGAGAATTTGTAGATCCAAATCTAGTGGTTTTCTAAAGAAAGTATTTATTTATCCCTATTTTGCGAACAAGGTTGCCAAAGATAAAAAATTAGATCTGCTCTTTTTCCCCAAAGGTCACATACCTCTTATAAAAATTAGGGGACCAAAATATGTTTCTATAATCCATGATTTAATTCCCTTGAAATATCTAAGAATTTTCAAACCATCTTCATTGGTGATTCCATTTCTTTTATGGTGGTCTGCGAAAGGTTCAGATTTGATTTTTACAGATTCTAATTACTCTAAAAAAGAAATAATGAAAATCTCAAACAGGCCTGTAGAGGTTATTCCACTAGGTTATAGAAAGGTATCTCCCAAGGATCCGCACTTCGAGAAGGAGTATATTTTTATAGTGGGAAATAAAAACAAACATAAGAATCTTGAAAAGTCCATAAGGTTATTAGAAGAATATAATCTAAAAAATCAAAAGAACTACTTGCCCATTACCTCCCCTGGAAAGCTATCTGAGCAAGAATTGGCCGGACTCTATAAACATGCAAAATGTTCCATTTTTTTATCAGATATAGAAGGATTTGGATTGCCACTAATAGAGTCTTATTCTCACCTAACTCCTGTAGTTTTTAATAACAAAACTTCCCTTGCAGAAATTGGACACGGTCTGCCAGGAGCTTGTGATGTAAATAACGAAGAATCTGTTTTTAGGGCAATCAAGGAGATTGAGAACCTACCCAAAAATGATATAAAAAAGATTGCAAAAATTTTGCTTGATAGGTATAATTGGAATCTTTGTGGACTAACAATCTATAACAGGATTCACTTCTTGATGACCTCTAGTTCAAAATAAATATTTCCACAAGGGAATAATCCATAAAATATTCTTTCATACAACAGAGGATTTATAGAGAAAATTTGATTAAATCCAATATATCTATAGGGTTTTGGAAACATAAGTTTTTTCTTTAAAATTTTAAACTTCATCTTTCTGCTAGTTTC
>CAZLFJ010000031.1:0-8764 GCA_964558795.1 Candidatus Woesearchaeota archaeon
GTAATTGTATTTCCAGTTATAGTATTCCAAATATCAGAAAACCAACCTGCCGAAGTAAAACCACTAGAAAATATAATGATAAAGACTAAAAAAATAACAAAAGCAATGCGCTTTCTTTCAACCATAAAAAATACTATAAAATCTTATTTATAAATATTGGTCTTTCAAGTTTTAAAAAGTATTTTAGAGTATCTAAATAATTTTTTTCATTTCTTCAATCTCTCTAGAAGATATTGCAGTGCCATGGAATTTTAGGCTATAAAGAATTGCGTCAAGCGTATCCTCATTCTTTTTGAGTGCAATTAATCCTTTCTTATATGCCAAAAATGCAAGCTCACTAGAACGAATATATCTAAAATCCTTGAAATAGTTGAGTTCTTCTGGATGAATAAAAATAGGTGTATGTAATTTCCTTGTCATCAATTCTTTAAGGTTTTCTATAGACTCACTTAATAATCTTGTTGTTCTTTCATCAATCACTATCAAACTATTAAATTTTCCAAGTTTGCAAAATGCAAGACAGGATGCCTCACCTTCCTGAATCAGGTTTATCATCTCACGATCTGCGCCTAAAATTTTTCTAGATTTATTCAAAACATTTGCTGTTTCTTTTGCAAGCTCCTTATTATCTATAAATCTTTCTGATTTTTCAAGAATCCCCCTCTCAATCAAATCAGAAATCTTAACTGCTTCTAGTTTATATTTCTTAATACTCATAGCTCTATCAATAACTTCTCTTCTTACCTGGGGAGTGATTATAAACCTTACATCCACAAGGTCTTTCTTTAATTTCTCAACGATCTCTAGAAGCCCGCTTAGGGTTAGTGAGATAAGCGGTCCAGCATCAAAAACTAAAAATTTCATTTTAAGAATTCCTCCATAGCTCTAATTCTATCATTTACGGAAAGAGATTCCGAAACTTTAGCTTCAGCAATATTACTTTGACCAATATATGAAGATAAATCCCACAAAGAAACTCCCAAGAGTTCTGCAGTTCTTTGTGAGCTAAGGCCGTGTTCATAAAATTTAAATGCCTTATTCACTCCAGCCTTGTAAAAAACATCATTTATATAATCTCTAAGATTTCCTTCTATTTTATTTATCGAATTCCTAATTTGTCCAAGGCAATTTCTAAATTCTTCAATATTATCACTCTCTAAAGATTTGATTGCTCGCTTTAAATTTTTTGTCAGACTATCAACAAAAAATTCCCACCCCTCCATCTTTCTATAATTCTCTCTTTCAACAAGTTTTCCAATAGCATAAACAAAAACAGCAATAATTACATTATCTGGATCTTGATAAATTGTAGCCGAATGGTTCGTCTGTTCTGAGAGGCTCTTAAGTTTCAAGCTGTTACCCTTTCTAACGGCAATAAGTGTTTCTTTTAAAATTCTAATAATATTCTCTTTTTCTTGCATATATCTCTTAAAAAAGTTAATTATATAAACTTTGCTGTAATTTTTTTAATATGGATATTTTAATAGATACAAACTTTGCAATCACTTGTGCAAAACAAAAAATTGATTTCTTTAACCTAATTCATGAAATAGCTGAAGGTCAAATTTGCTGGATAGTTCCAAAAAACGTCTTAGAAGAGATAAAAAAAATTTCAACTGAAAAAGGAAGAAAAACAGAAGATAGAAAGGCAGCATTTTTATTCCTAGATATATTTGAGAGTACGCTAGCTAACTCGTTCAATGTAAACTTAATCTCTCTAAAAAGAGAAAATGTAGATGATGCTCTAGCTGAATATTGCACAAAAAATCCCCCCGTAATTCTCGCAACTCTTGACAAGAAGTTAGGATCGAGAGTAAAAAATCGTAGGTTAACAATAAAGGGCAAGAAATTTCTAAAGATTATTTAAATAATGACACATTCAGAAAATTGTTCAAAATTTTCTCTATCAAAAAACCTATAAACTACAGGTTATACTAAATATGATGAAATATATAGAATTTTGTAATCTTTATGTTGCAATTTCTAGTACCACAAAAAGGCTAGAAAAAACAGAGACAATCGTAGATTTCTTGAGAAAACTAGATAATCCTGAGTTTATTCATTTGCTTGTGGGAAGAGTATTTCCAGAGTTTAATCAAATAGAATCTGGCATATCTCAGCAAATACTCGTTAAAGCAATATCAAAATCTTTTGGAATTAAAACGACTGACGTTATGAACGAATTTAAAAGACTGGGAGACTTAGGGGATGTAACAGAATTTCTAATAAAAAAGAGAAACCAATCAGCACTTTTTAGTGCAGAATTAACTGTCGAAAAAGTTATTGAAAATCTGAAAAAGATTTCAACACTAGAGGGGAAGGGAGCAATAGAAAAAAAAATCTCCTGGATTTCTGAATTATATTCTCTTGCAAAACCTATCGAATCTAAATATCTATCAAGAACAATACTTTCAAATTTAAGAATAGGGGTATCTATACCAACAATTCTAGATGCATTCTCAAAGGCCTTTTTCAATGGAGAAAACAAAGAATTACTTCAAGAAAAATATGATCTGTCCAACGATTTTTCTGAAATATTCAATGCTTGCAAAAAAGGAGTAAAAGAACTAGAAAAGATCTCTGTTGTTCCTGGAAGGCCCATGAATGTGATGCTAGCAGTCAAGGTAACAAGCATTAAAGAGGCATTCGATTATTGTGGAAAACCTGCAGCCCTAGAACAAAAATATGATGGTTTCAGAATGTTAATAACAAAAAAAAATTCTGGAGAAATAACTTTATTTACAAGAAAACTTGAGAACGTAACTAATCAATTTCCTGATGTTGTAGATAGGATAAGAACAAATATTTCTGGAGAAAGTTTTATTTTGGATTCAGAAGTTGTAGGTTTCGATAGAAAAACGGGCAAATATTTACCATTTGAATCGATAAGTCAGAGAATAAAAAGAAAATATGAAATAGAAAGATTAATTGACGAACTTCCCGTAGAGATTAATGTTTTTGATTGTATCTCTTTAGATGAAAAAGAAATAATGGGTGAGCCATTTTCAAAAAGAAGGGAAGTTGTTAAAAAAATAGTCAAAGAAGAAAAATTAAAAATTCGTCCTGCAGTTCAGATTGTGACTGGCGATGAAGAAGAGGCAATGAATTTTTTCAAGGATGCTTTGGATTTGGGTGAGGAGGGGATTATGATTAAAAGGCTCGACGCCCCCTACAAACAGGGCAGAAAGGTGGGTTATATGTGCAAGCTAAAACCTGAAGCAAATGATTTGGATCTTGTTATTGTCGGAGCAGAATATGGTACTGGAAAAAGAAGTGGGGCACTAACTTCTTTTTTTCTAGCATGTAGAAATGGGGACGAACTTCTAGAGGTAGGTAGGGTCTCATCCGGTTTAAAAGAAAAAGAAGAGGAAGGATTGACATACGAGCAGATGACTGAAATATTGCTTCCATTCATAGAAAGTGAAAAAGACAATATTGTCAAGGTTATTCCAAATGTGGTCGTTATGGTTACCTATCAGAATATTCAGGCGAGTTCATCTTATTCATCCGGCTATGCTCTAAGATTTCCAAGAATTCTTAGATACAGGCCGGATAGGGGCTGGAAAGACATAACAAGTTTAGAGGATATAAAACACGAGGCTGAAAAGGGTAGAGCAAAGCTTTAAAAAGGCTCCCCCTTTATAAAGGGTATGGTCGAAAAAAAGAGTAACCTCGTTGTTCAAAACATTGTGGCTACGACTTCTTTGGAAAAAGAAATTTCATTATCTAAGCTCGCAAGAACCCAACCAAATACAGAATATAATCCAGAAACCTTTCCAGGTCTTGTTTTAAGAATTAAAAAACCAAAATCTGCAGTTTTAGTTTTCTCCTCGGGAAATCTTGTTTGTACGGGCGTTAAATCTGTTGCACAAGTTCGAGAAGTAATTAATCAAGTAATAAAACAACTAAGAAGAATAAATGTTAAGGTAACAATAAAGCCAAAAATAAATGTACAAAATATCGTAGCTTCTGGAAGTATAGATTTAGATTTAAATCTTAATACCCTTTCTCTAGAACTTGAAAATACAGAATATGAACCGGAACAATTTCCAGGTTTAGTGTATAAACTTGTAAACCCAACAGCTACCTTTTTATTATTTAGCAATGGAAAACTTGTCTGCACTGGAACAAAGAACAAAGAACAACTAGAAGATTCTATGAATCAATTAAACAAGAACATTCGTGCAGCTATAAAGCGACTCAAAGAAAATCTTCAAGAAAAACCAAAGGAAGCAGAAGAGGATATATTCTAAGATTTCATCTAATTATCTCTTCAGATTCTCTAGATTTATTATTTTCTTATATATTTAATTTATCATTATCAATTCTATCGTAAAATTGTATCTATTTTTTAGTAATTACAACAGAAAGCTTTATAAAATTTGGGTTCTAAGGGTCCAAATGGCATTTACTATCAAAACATCCCCCGAATCTGTATCTTTAGAAGATTTTAGAGGTCATCCACGTATAAGTTCTTGGATACCAAAATATTCAGACATATTAAAGATAGTCGACTATATAAGAATCGTTAATAATCCTCGAGTTCTTGATGCGGGTTGTGGGAATGGTTTTCTTTCAAATTTATTGGCTCTTGAGGGTTTGAATGTAAAAGGTATAGACACCAGACTGGAAGAGGATAGTCAAATCCTCTATTCTAGAAACTCAAGACTAAAACTTAAAAAAGGAAACCTTTGGGATGCAAAACATTACAAGGGGATAAATGTTATATTCAACAGTTGGATGGGTCAGGGTCAGGATTTCAGCGGTTGTTTTATTTATGCTTCACCCGAAAAATCTATGATTATCTATGTTCGGTCTCCATCAACAGGATTACAACCCTCCATGCCAATAGCTATGAATCCTTCAGGGTTAGATACCTATATGGCTAGGGGAAATTTCCGAGAAATTGATCGTTGGCCCACCTATGGAACTGATGGATTGGCTATTGCTGGCAGGAAAGATTCTTATCCAACAATGACTAACGAGGTAATTATTCAGGTACAAAAAGATTTTTACGAACTAAACAAGGAGAAATTTGAAAGAGTTCTTAGAACAGTTCATGAGCCTAAAATTTATAACTGGGAAAAAGATTTATCTCCCAATACCTAAATAATCTATGCGACAAAGAATTCCAATTGAAAATTCGGCAATGTTAGGAAAAAGATTACAGGAATCAGATCCTACTAAAATAAGAGATTTATCTCTAAGAGGATACTCTGCAGGACAAATTGCTCAGATGATCGATTTTGATAATTTAAATAATCTAACTCTTGCTACAAAAAGACGTGCAATCATCTATTCTAGATCTGGATATAAGGGTTCAGTTAATGTTCCTAGGTACTGTGGTCTTTTAAGTCTGGAAGAAAATATGGCTCTTGCAAAATTGCAAAAAGAAAAATCCCGCAAGAGTCGATCTCATATTGGTGTTATAATCCAAGGTAAAAAACTTTGGATTAGAAAAGAAAATTTACCTAGAGGCGATCCACGTCCGGGAGAATTAGAAAGTCTTGCAAAACTTCTTCAAGATTACAACTTTCCAAAAGAGGAAGTAAAATATGGTTCTAAGAAATTAATGTATCAAACTCTTGCTGAGCAACTTGGAAGAGAGTATCCAGAGGTTGGAGCTAGAAGCTCAAAAGCGATTAGGGTTGCAATTTATAAATGCAATCTAGGAGTTTAAAAAGATTCTCAGGATGTTCACTTTTAATCTATCCCGTCACCCAGAATCGAACTGGGGTGGCTCGGGTTCTGCCAGAATTCTAACGAATCCTGTCTGATTACATTTCATTCTATCCACAAATTAGTGGAAATGTCCATGCTATTCTACAGCCGAGTACTCTACCATTGAGCTATGACGGGAAATCACTAGTTTTTTGCAAAACTAATCTCTCAGAATCCTAAGGAAACTGATAATTAGAAATAATCTGAGACATTTTTAAAGTTATCCTTTACAAACATCTAGGACAGATATCAATACATTCAACAAAAACTAAAAACCTACTTGCGAGCAACAAACTCTATCCAATTGACAAAATCATTTTTATTTGAATTCACATGGTGTCTAAAAATAGATTCCTCAAGCGTTCTTATAATTTCAAGAAGCTGAGAAACACTATATATTACTCTTCCATCTGCAAGGATAAATGCACTTTCAGAGTCAACTATTTCATTTACATTCATTTTTCACCTCCAATTAACTGATATTAATAGAACTTTTCTTTTTATAAACTTTTTCATTTGTGACTATTTTTATCTGATTAAATTTTTCTTAACTTAAATAGACTCTCATAAACATAAAACCCTAAACTTATGAATAAAACAACTGCCCACCAATGAATTATATAATTTATGTTGGGTTCTTGTTCTTCCCCCAAATTCAAGATAAACCACACAACAAGGATATTAGATAATGAAACTAATCTAATAAAAAAGTTTGTATATGATTCTATGTTTTTTGCTTTAGGGTTTTTTTGATAAATTAATCCAAGACTTATCAAAATCATCAAAAGAGAAACTATTGCAAATATCATGTTTATTATCATAATCAAATAGATTATTAGTCCTCCATTTGTTTGCATAATTACTAGTTTAAATCCTTCCGTTCTTATGGGTATATGAATTAAATTAATACTTTTAATAATTGCATTAATCATCGTAGGAAAAATTGTAAGTGCAAAAATTAACTCGCTAAAAAATTCTAATTGGTTTCTTTCCATCTTATAACTGTTTTAGTTTATTCAGTTGTTCCTGTAATTTCGTCAGCTCTTCTTCAATTTCATCACTTTTCTTAGTCTTTTTCTTCTCACTTGGCTCTTCTTTCTTTTGTATTATAACAGGGGGTTTCGGCTTAAATTTTTCAATTCTTTCAAGATCATCTTCCTTTCTCATTTCATGCTCTGAATATATCTCTTTCTCAGCTTCTATTTCTTCTTTGATTACATTCCATTCGGGTAGCCGTTCTATCTTAGGTATATCTCTAAAATCTTCGGTTTTATACTCTTCATTAGATCTGAGATTCTGTTTAGATTTTGGAGACCCTAAAAACTCTGGATTTTGGTTTTTAATGGGGCTGGAAATTTTTTGTTTTCTGGAGACAGAAAAAATGTCATCTTCAGCAAGTTTTTTACCCTCCGAAGTTGCCAGTTTAATCTTTTCTGTATCAACTTTCTCAAATCTTTGTTCAGGAGTTATTATTTTTTCTTCCTTGGGTTTTAATTCTTCTTTAGGTTTTATTTTTTCAACCTTTGGCAAATTCAAGGAAGGAATCTTAGGAATATTCTCTGTTCTTTTTGGCTGAAAATTATAATCTGCTTTAATTGGTTTAAATTTAGAATTATTATCCTTCTCATGTACTGGCTTTTGGCTATAATTCTCAGAAATTATTTTTTTCTCTTTCACGACCTTTTTTTCTGAATCCTTAATTTCTTTTTTGGTCGGAGAAATTATGGGGGGAACTACTCTTTGGACAGGTTTTTTAGTTCCTTCATAAATCTCTAATGTAACTGGTTTTTCTTCATTTTGTTTCTTCCTCCTCCCAAATATCCTTGTTGCAATTTTTCTAAGCGTCCATTTTTTAAGATCTTCTTCATTATCTAAATCTACAATTCCATTAGTCTTTGGATTATTAGATCTTGGTTTTGAATTCATATTTCTCTTTACAGAATCTAATAAATCTTTAGCATTTTTATCTGAATCATCTCGAATCTGAATATTATTTACTGGAGCATTTTCCCTTGCCAATTTAACCTCTAGATATTTTTCAAGACTTCCGATATATTTTTTAAAATCCTTAGGAATCTTTCCAGCCTCAAGGTCTAAAATAATTGGAAGAGGTATGATTAACTCTTCGGATAGAATTGTTGGAGAAATTTTCTTTCTTCTTCTAGCAGCCTTTAGAACCCAATCATAATTATCTACTAAATCAGGATGATCCTCTCTTTTTTGTGGAAGACTTAATCTTGCAAGACTTTGATGAGTCATAAACGGATCCCTGCTACCTGGTCTAAGACTTGCAATTTTTGTTTCAACATTACTATTCTCATGACTCTGTGCAGATCTTTTAATCAAAGGAACACCCTCGGTCATCGCACAATTTTCACATATATCTTCTATATTTCTATCCAAAATTCCTTGGAAAAGTACAACCTCTCCCTCTTTTTTGCCACACACCTTACATTCCATCAATTTAATAGAATAAGGTATTTTTTAAGGATTGCTATTTTAAAAATTTTCGATGTTTTACGTTTTATATAATTGATGTTATTCCTCCAGTCATATTTTCAACAGTTTCTATCAAGTCATCTCTGTTCATCCTACCTCCATATCTTGAATCTCCCCTTTGATATTTTTCCTGTTCAGAAGGCAACTTTGTTTCGCTAACAAAAAGGTCTTTTAGATAAAAGTTCTTGCACTTAGGACATTCAAGGAGTATTCCCCAGCTACCCTCCCCACAAGCGTCAGTTCTAAATTTTGTTCTAGCAATAACTTTGGATCGGTCACAGCAGATTCTTTGATCTCTTATCATAACCTTTAATTATCTCAATGATAATTAAATCTTTTGAATATACTGCATATTCTATTAACTCCAAAGGGTATGGCTCTCAAATATATGCTTTTCAATTAAGATAATTAGTTTAGGCACAATATTTTACAATTAACTGTTCATTTCCTTCCACAAGATCCACTCTTGCGGCGATTGATGGTCTGCCATCAAGCATATATGGAAAAACCAGTGCATTTACAAGAACCCTACTTGAATTCTTTC
>CAZLFJ010000032.1:0-8315 GCA_964558795.1 Candidatus Woesearchaeota archaeon
AATGAAGAGCTTTTTGCCTGTAAAGATTTATTATTGGAATAGTATTAGTATCTTTTAAAAATAACTAGGAGTGTTGTAATTATACATTCTTAATATTCTTAGAATTCCATTTCAATTCTAAGCTCCATCAAACAGAATACAAACTTGCTAATCTGCATGAAATGTCTTGTAATGCTTCGAGCATCTTTGTTAGTAGATTCTTTCCAATTAAAATGTTCATTATAAATTTTAAAATCATCTTCCCCAAATTCAATTACACCAACTCTATCAAATTTATAAAAAAGATGATAATAATTATCAAAATGTTTTTGTACAGTCTCTGCAAATTTTAATGTTTCATCTACTTTTTTCTTTGTTCTTGCAAGATGGTTCCCAATATATTTAAATTCATCCCCCAGTAATTCAAGCAAGAATAATGTTGAAAACATTACAGGTTTATTTTTTTGAAAACTAGAATCTGAGATTTTATTATTTATTCTACAACAATAATCAATAAATCTATCTATATTGATATCCATAGTATGAAGGGTTTTACAAACAGAGATATCCCCAGTTTCGTTGTTTTTTATCAGTTCGATTACTTTCTCAAATAACTCTTGAACCAAGAGAAAAATTCTTCTAAGGGAACTATCAAATTCCTTGGCGCTGGGCTCTCCCATCTCCCTGATTATACAACATGCGCCAGTGTTATCTATGACCTCCATTCCAACAAATCTATCAACAAGGCCTTGTATCATTTCAATGGGGGTTTTTGTTACTGGTTTTTCTCCCAACCTCTTATACTCAAACTGACTAGAATAATAATTATATACTCCTTCACATTGTTTTTTAGACTTATCATAAACAAGTTTGATTTCATCATATCCTTCCCTATACGCCGATTGAAAAAATCTCCAAAGCATAGGAACACCCAGGCCAGAAATATCTATTGTTGTTGATTTAAATCCATTATTCTGCTTTCCATTGACAACTAAACTGCCACCATTTTCATCAATGTCAATTTCATCTCCAGCATTAAGGTTAAGTTTTTTAGTCCACTCACTAGGCAAGGTTACTGTCAAAGTATTATGTCCTTGCTTTATAATTTTTCTTCTCATAATAATAGTATATCATCACTATTTTTAAATCTTATGCACTATTGTATATATACTAATTATATAGGTATATCTCTAAATATATCTTAACTGAAGATATAGGCTATCTATTGATAAACATTAAAACATTCAAAAACTAAATATATTTATGAAAATTGAAACTCTCACTAGGCCCGATCAAGCATTTGCTTCAAGGGCAATGGAAGATTTATATCGTAGTGATATGATTTTTGGAAGTCCGATCTGGGAGTGCATTCAAGAGTCTTTAAGGAAGTCCTTCTTTACTCAATATGAGGATTTTGGATTCAATTTAAATGATCTGGGGTTGGACGCTTTATTAAATATTTATATCTCTGCAGACAAAACTCAAAAAAAATTGATTAGATTCGGATTAGAATATATTGATGCTCATGCACCTTCTATTGGTGGGGCTTACGTATCTGCTTCTATAAATAACGCAAAACAAAAACTTAGAGAAATGGATTCAATTTAATCTAGGATTAATCTAAAGTTAGTTTTTAAAATTTCCTTCGAAGTTAAATAAGATTTAGATAAACTATTCATCTGTAGAATATAGACTATTTAATGCCTTTTTTAAGAAGAATTAAATAAAGATATATAGAATATCTAAAATATAGTGTAATATAGTGATATAATCTTCATTGTGCTAAATATAACAAAATATCCTATTCGATAAAGATATTGATAAGAGATATAACTTTCAAGAAATATTCTCTTATATGGAAGAAAATGCGAGATATAATATTCCCCTATCCTGGGCTGGAGTTACATCAACGTGGGGATTAAAAAAATTTTTAGAAGCAATAGATGATCCTGGGGTTGCAGGTCTTTTTTCTTTGCAAAATGTTATCGGAAGAGATAGTGCAGAGATTATTGCAAAAAAAATAAAAGACAAGGTGCCTAGCAATCATGTTTCTAGGCTTGCAGATTCGATTATAAATAATGGAATACAATTATTAGAATACGATGGGTCTTCAGATGGTTTAATCTTACCAAAAAATCTTAAGTCAAGCGTATCTGCAGTTTATGTTTGTTCAAACAACACAAATCATGCTAGGCATGTTGAGAATGGAATAGAGTATCTTCTTCATACAATCTTCGAAAAACCTTTTTGCGTAGTACTAGATGAAAAAGGTAATGCCCATATGGATCAGATTAGTGAATTAGATAAGGCTATTCTTAAAAAATCTCCAGAAATAGTCGTCATGGATGCGGAGCACTATGCGTACAAAGTTGCTTCCCAAATTTTTTACAAAGAAGTTGGAAATCTTCTACGTGGAAGAAAGATAAAATCTTTAGATGCATTTATCATAGAAGAGGATAATCCAATCTGCGAGAGAAATAAAACATTATTTGCAACTAACGAAAGAACAGGACTATTAACCGATACGGGAGTACATGCAATTTCATTTATAACTAATCTTGGGGGATTAGCGGTTCCAATAAATGCAACCTATTCTTTCTTTCCAGGTTATGAATCTGAAACATCTGTTGATGCTTCATATGAGGTAACTCCTACTAAGGATTCATTTTTCGAAGGAGGAACAAAGGCCGAAATTCATCTAGAAAAATTTGCACAAGAGAAAAAGATTGCGGGAAGAGTGAATAAGGGCGTGATATTCACTCTCACAGATGATTCTAAAATCGAGGTAGATTTCGGAAAACTTGGGGGAGTTTATGAGATCTCCTCAAACGGGGAGAGAAGAAAAATAGATCCAAAACACGATTTCAGTTCAAATGAATATGTAAATAGCTTAAGAGAGTTTCATAGAGCAATAACTTCTAAAGATCATGAATCAATGACTTCTGCACAAAAATCTTTAAGAACAATGCGCTCGATATATGAAACTTATTTGAAATGTTCTCCAAAAGAAAAAGCCTTCAGAAGAGAGGTCTACAAATGAAAGTTCTGGGTGCAGTTAAAATTGGTTATAGACTTGCAAAAGGCATGTTAAAATATCCGTCAGATCCGGAGGTAATGGTAGAACAAACAAAAGCAAGAGTTGAACAAAGAACACTAGTTGCTCTAGATGAGGGAGGGTATTCCGCAGGAGCAGGATTTGTTGAGAATTATTTTCATTCAGGTTACGCTAATTTAATTCATAGAAATCACCACGGGAGTCATATAGATGCTCCAGCCCACAAAAATCCTGATGGAAAAACAATCGATGAATATCTTGCAGAAAGATTTTTTCAATCTGTAGAAATTTTAGACTTAACAAGAACTTCTCTTTATCGGACATCTTCTAACGAGATTACCTCTGATAGAATCTACGAAGCTGAAGTAAACAAGATTTCAAGAGATGCAGGAGCATTACTAGTCTACACAGGATACTTAGATAGACTAATCTCCCTAGAATCTAAGGGTTTAGTTCCATCAACAAACTCATTTCCATATTTCAATCCTTTCACAATCGAGACGATTTTGGGACTTTTTCCAAAACTAAATATTTTAGGAATAGACTCTTTCTCGGTGGATCCTAGGGGAAGTAATAGTGAATCACACAGAACTTTGTTTGAAAGAGATGTACTTCCTCTTGAAACAATTTGTAATCTTCAAGGTTTAAGAAATGGAATTGAGATTAATCCTAATGCCAAAAAGTTTCTCTCTTGTTTTCCAACAGAAATAAAGGGAGGAGATACTGCACCAACAGGTCCTGCAGTCATTTTTTTAAAGTAGGTATGTCTGAGATTTTTTTTGATTTATTTCTAGGAATGTCCGAAAAACTAGAAAAAATAAAACAAGGATATGTGGCTAAAATTCGTACTCTAAACTCTATAAGACCCATCGCCACCCATCTGGAAAAATTTGGTTTACCTAGCTTAGATTATTCTAATGAATCCACGATATACGGAGGTTTAGAGCATTCAAAAAGACCCAAGTTACCCAATATTACTTACTTGCCAGACTTAGAATTAGCTAATCTTGGAACCTCCTGTGAGACTAAAACTCTTTTTGGATCTACATTTGGTCATCAACACCTCCAACAACAAAGAGGAGATAATAGACCCTTTCAAGAAATTTATGAATTCCAAAGTTATGGTGCAATGCTTCTAAGAAATAATGGTACGAATAAAATTGTCTTAGCAAGACCGGGCGATAAAATTATTATAAAAACTAATGATTCAATGACTCTTTTTAATTTAGATTCTGTCTATCTTAAAACCTTGGATTATGCAAATCCTCAAATGAACTCTGCAACAAAACAATTGGAAGAGACAATTGGGCCCCAACTAATGATTCAAACAGACTCCGAAGGAACAACATTTCTAATAAATCCGGATTATCAAATCCTTGGACTTAACAATGGTACGGAGAATAGTCTAAACATTCCAACACTAAATAAAGATGAAGAACTATTTGAATTAATGATCAAAAAAAGAAAAGATTTTTTAAAAATAGGGTTGGAGCTTGTTTTTGGAGGAAATATACCAAGAGAATTACAAAAGGAGTTTTCAAAACCCCTAGAAAAATTAATAGCTAATGAAAATAATTTCCTATCGAGGGCATTAAAAATTTAATATGGCACTAGAAAATAAAAAGAAGGTAATTGTAACTGGAGGAGCAGGTTTTATAGGAAGTAATCTTGTGGACCTATTAATTGAAAAAGGTTTTGAGGTGGTAATTATAGACAATCTTTCTACTGGAAAAGAAAAAAATCTAAATCTTCGCGCAAAATTCTATAAAACGGACCTGTCAAAATTTCAAGATATAAGAGAAATTTTTGAGAAAGAAAGACCTCTTTTCGTATTTCATTTGGCTGCGAAAATAAACGTTAGAGAATCAATCAAAAACCCACTAGAAAACGCACAACAAAATATCCTCAATACTTTAAATCTACTTGAACTCTCTAGAGAGTTTAAAGTTAATCACTTCGTATTTTCATCAACGGGTGGAGCAATTTATGGAGATGGAGTAGAAGTACCCACCTCAGAAAAAGCGTTAGCATTCCCAATCAGTCCCTATGGTTGTTCAAAATATTCCGTGGAAAAATACTTAATTGCTTACAATAAATTATTTGGATTAAAATTTACTTCCTTAAGATATGCAAACGTTTATGGTCCAAGACAAAATCCAGAAGGTGAGGCAGGAGTTATCTCCATTTTTATTCAAAAAATGTTTACAGCACAAAATCCTACAATCTTTGGAGGGATTCAGACAAGGGATTTTGTTTATGTAAAAGACGTAGCAAGAGCAAATATTTTAGCACTCCAAGATAAAAAAAGTAGGATTTATAATGTTGGAACTGGAAAAGAGACAGACATAATTGAAATATTTAATCGTCTTAATAAGTATTTCAAAGAGAAGTTTATTCCAGAATATAAACCCTTGATATCTGGAGAGCAAAAGAGAAGTTGTTTAAGTTATGAAAAAATAAAAAAGACCTTGAATTGGTCTCCGCAAACCAATCTAACTGAGGGATTGAATAATACTTATTGCTGGTTTTTGAAGCAAAGGTCTTCCCAAAATGGATTCAGATAAATTCAATATACTCCCTATTCTACATAGTTCTATGTATATCCTATCTAATCTATATTGATTTAATTTATTTAGAAAATTTTTCTTTTTCTTATATGGATGAGAAAATAATATTAAATGAAGTTGGACCAAGAGATTGGCGATTTTCACATAGGGAAAGCCCAGATACTCTGGAGGTTCTAAAATCTATAGGGATGCTTGAGGATGCCGGCATTAAGCGAGTTGAAATAGGAGCAAGTGTTAATTACAACAAATATCCTTACATGTCTGATACCTTCGAGCTACTTGGGAATCTTAGAAAGAATCCTTCTGAAAATGCTGCTCGCTACTCGGTTTACGTTGGGCCTTATCGAAAAAATTATCCTGGAGACAAAATAAAAAGTTTACTTGATGAGGGATTGCTAAAAGAGGATCCAGGAATGCCCGAAGAACTATCTTTCTCAATCTCTGCAAGCGAGTCAAGAAATATGGAGATTTATGGTTTAACGGGCAACCAAGTTTTTGAACATATAAAAGACCATGTAAGAAGGGCCAGACAGGATGGAGTAAAATTCTTTAGAGGATATGTCTCTTCGGTATTTGGTTATAAAAATTCAAACGATTGTCCATTGGGAAACGTTGTTGGCTGGACTCAGATGCTTTTGGATTTGGGTTGTTATGAAGTTGCTCTTGGAGACTCTAGGGGAAATGCTCATCCTTCCGAATTCAAGAAAAAATGGAGTCATATAAAACGCCATCTTCCCCTAGAGAGATTGGCAATGCATTTTCATGAAGATTATTATGCCACTTGGGAGACTGATGTGGTCTTTGCGTTGCTCGATGGCGTAAGGGTCTTCGATACATCTATAATGGACTTTCTTGAACCTGTCAAATCTGGAGAAAAACATGCAGTAGTTTTTGATGGTAACATTCCTCCAAATGCTTCAACAGAGAAAATGGTTTACTTTATAGAACAACAGATTAATTCTTCAGACTACCCATTTAGAGAGATAATTGGCAAGGGGAGTCTGACAACAGGTCTAGACTATGAAAAGATCAAGTTGGCTGGAGATTACATTCGTGAGAAGATTAGAATGAAAGCATCCCGCAGGCAGCAGTAATATCTTTACCTCTAGAAGGTCTAATAAAACATTTATATCCTTTTTCTATAATTGCAATCTTAAATTCTTGCATTCTTTCAAGAGAGGTTCTTTTCATATCCTTTGATTCATTGAACTCAATTAAATTAAAGAGCGTATTCTTTGGCCAGTCTAGTGAAAGAATTTTTTTCAAATCCTTATCGGAATCATTGAAATTCTCAATCATTGAATATTCAATCATAATATAATTTTTTTTATGCTTGGAAACATATTTCCCAGAAACTTCAAGTATTTTCCTAACACTACAAGCAATATCTGTAACTTCCTTTCTTTTTTTATTGAAAGCAGAATGCAAGGAAATTGCAAGATTAAAATTTATATCTTCAAGCGAATCTAAATTTTTAAGACCTATTGAGGAAATAGTAATTCTTCTTCTTGAAATTTCAAACTCTTTATGGATCTCTTCAGCAGCATCCAAAACATTTTTTAAATTCAGAGATGGTTCACCACTTCCCATAAAAACAATACTTGTAGGATTTTTACCTATAATCTCTTTTGCTTTTCTAACCTGTTCAACAATTTCTTCTGAAGAAAGATTCCTCTCAAATTTATTTCTGCCACTAAAACAAAATTTGCATCCCACTGGACAACCAATCTGACATGAAACACAAACACAATGCTTTTCGTCTTTCGTCGGAATAATCACTGCAGAATATCCTGGAAAATTGATTTTTATTGTTCCATCTGCGGATTTTTCTATCTTTTTCATATTCGATAAAATCACGAAACCTTTATAAAGTAGAGTAATTTATTGAATTTATTAAATAAATTAGGGTTAAAAGTCATTTGAAAGGAGGTATAAATTAAATATGAATAAAAAAGGTGCAGAAGAAAGTAATATGATTATTTTCATAATTCTTGCACTAGTTGTTGTAGGTTTAGTTATTTGGTTCACTTTTGGTTTCTTTAATAAAGGAACAGATTTATTAGATATGAATGATCTAGTTACTATTGGAGCAGTGCAAAGTTGTCAACAAGAGATAAATCTTAATCAATTGGATGGATATTGTTATAGTCCAAAAGAGATCAAAATGAAAGATGGAAGTAAAAGAACTGTTAACTGTTGGTTTATAGAGAGAAATTTTAAAGAAAGTAATTTTACAGGTGTTGGAACTCTGGGCACATGTAATCCATCTAAATTTGTAGGTGCTCAATGTTACCTATTGAATATTACTGTCGGTGAAGCAGAAACTAATAATACCTATGTCAATTCTGAGAAATGTAAGGATGTTCTTAATGCTGGTGAAGCTTGGGTTCAATTGAATCCTTAATTATTTAAATCTCTTAATTTTGGAGGTTTTTTTCTTTTTTTTTGATTAGGGGATTTTAATCCTTTTTTTCTTTATTCTGCTAAACTTTGCGGGTTGTTTTCTTTATTGATTGTATTTATTTTTACGAAAAGTAAATCTTTAAAAGAGTAACTAGTTTATCTCTTCTGTAAAGCCTCGTAGTCTAGTGGTCAAGGATTTCGCCCTCTGAAGGCGGAGACCCCGGTTCGAATCCGGGCGAGGCTATTAAAAAAAATAAATAGGTAAGCTTTATAAATCAACTTTTTCTAACAATTTCATGAAAAGAAGTTCA
>CAZLFJ010000033.1:0-7923 GCA_964558795.1 Candidatus Woesearchaeota archaeon
TCCATTCAACCAAGATATTTCCGGCTGGAACACCAGCTCCGTAACTAGCATGTCTTGGATGTTCTATAATTCTCCATTCAACCAAGATATCTCCTCCTGGGACACCAGCTCTGTAACTAGCATGTCTAGGCTATTCTATAATTCTCCATTCAACCAAGATATTTCCGGCTGGAACACCAGCTCCGTAACTAGCATGTCTGCAATGTTCTATAATTCACAATTCAATCAAGATTTATCTGGATGGAATATTTCTAGCCTGGATTCTAGAGAATGGTATGGGGCCGATCGTATGTTTAATTCTTCTAGTCTTTCAACTGAAAATTATGATAATATTTTAATTGGTTGGGCTGGACAAAGCTCAATACCTTCTGGAATTCATTTAGGGGCTGATGGAATAAGCTATTGTTTGGGTGAATCTGCTAGGAATGATGTTTTAATTGGAGAAAATTCTTGGATAATAAGTGATGCTGGGAAGAATTGCAGTTATATGAACTATACTCCTGTTTATTATTGCGAAGAAATTTCTCAGCCTGGAGTTTATACCTTGCAAAATAATGTTTCTACAACTGGAACTTGTTTTAATATAACTAGTGACGATGTTGTTTTAGATGGAAATGGATTTACTATAACTGGGAATGTCGATGCTAGTGGTTCTAATTTTAGTATGTCTGATTTAGATTTTAGTGGTAATCTTTCAAGTAACCAGGATGTTCTTTTTGATAATGTTGATATTCTTTCTGGAAGTTCGCTTAGTGCTTCTGATTTAATTATTGTATATTCTGATAGCGATGGTGTCTTTAAGACTGGTGGGGAAAGTTTAATCATAAGTTCTGATTTAATCCTTGGTGAAACAATTAATATCTCTAATGGTTCAATTAGTTTGAGTGATGGTGTTGTTTCCGAATTGAATGGCTCGGCGAATATTACTTTCTATAATGCCTCTGTTAATGGATTCCCATTGCAGTTCTTGAGAATGGGTGCAGACGGTCAAATTTGTAATTCTAGTACAATTCCTTCTTGTGTTAATTATACTGCTCTTAGAGCGAGTGTTGTTAACTTTAGTATTTCTTATCTGACTAGTAATATTACTCTTGGACTTCTTGCGAGGGCACAATCTGAGGTTTCTTTAAATCGTGGTTGGAACTTAGTTTCTGTTGTTAGTCCTAGTGTTCAAGCTGCTTGGTCTGGATGTCTTGAGGGAGTTGAAGTTGTTCCAGAAGGAACTCAGCCTCCTATGCCTGGAGCGAGTTTTGATTGTGAGCTTTCTGATGTTAATATGAGCCTTAAGGGTGGTTGGAATTTGATTGGTTATAGCTCTCCAGTTGAAGAGGCAGTTTATGGAGATATTGTCAGTGAGAGTTTACTTTTCAGAGATATGGCTTCGGTAACTAAGGACGGAGTTTTAAGGGATTGGGAGAGTGCGAGTGAGAATGGCCTTGTTCAAAAGTATCTTTCTTATTATAGGAATAGCGAGGGTCTTGCTAGATATGAATTTGTTGGCCTTCGTGGATTTGAGACAAAGTTAAGGTCTGGAAAGGGATACTGGGTTTATAGTAATGTTAATGATAGTAATTTGACTTTGAGGGGGGTTGTGCCTGGGGGAGTTTCTGAGAGTTATAGCTATCCAATTAGAAATTTGATGTTTAGGAATGAAAGTAGTGGGGAGATGAGGAATATTACTGAAGCTGTGGCTGGGGGATGGGTTTCAAATCATATTTTTTGGTGGAATCCTAATAGGGTCATAATTGAAGGTTTCCCTCCAGTTGAAATAATAGAACCTGCATTTGAATTTCATTTAACAACCTCTGGAAATTCTCTTAACTCTTGGGAGGGATATTTTTGGGATTCTCTTGAAAATAATATCTCCGTAGTATATCTTGAATAATCTTCTTTGTAACTTTAAAGGGACTAAAACCCAAAGATTTAAATAGGTATTATCCCTTATCTATTCATGGCAATTTACAATCTTTTCTCCAAAAGTGAATCCTCTCAGAATGGACTCGGTCGTACTCGGGAGGGGCTAGTCTCTAAGGTTCTAAATTCTTTAAGGGGTCCTCTTTTGGGAGCTGCAGTGGCTTATAATTGTTTAAATCCTTCGGTTGCCGATGCAGGAGTTACCTTGTGGGGATCTGCTAAGACTCCTTATGGTGTTCAGTTGGATCACATTGAGGGTGCAACAGATGGTTATGATTTATTGCTTGATTCTGTTTGGAGTAGTCTTCCTCCTGACAGTCCATCACAATGGGTACAACCATTTACTACCTTGGAAGGAAGGGATCTTGATGTTGACAATCGGAGTATTCATGGACCCTATACTCCTTTTGAAGTTCAACTTAGAGCAAAAGATGCCCTTGGAACTGGTTTTGATTTAAATAACTTCGGAATTATTTTTAGAGATTATCAACCTAGAGAAGGAATTACTGATTGGAACTATGAATGGTCTGTTCCTGGAATATTTACTTCCTCTGGAGAAGATTTTTATGCAAAAGGAAAGTTTAGTGATTTAACCTGGTTTACAGGTTCAGATGGTCTTAATTGGTCTTCTATTCCTGTGCCAGCCAATATCTCGGGTCTTAAAGACGGAGATATTTTTTCCAGGATTACTTTAACGCCAGTTCCAGAACCAAGTGCAGGAGCCCTGCTTATAACAGGGATTGCGGCTGCACTTTCTCGGCGGCGAAGAAAATAATTCTTCAGAAACAAGTTCTGTAGGGAATGAGACAAATCCTTATGAGATTAGAATTGATGTCAGGGGGAATTTTGGTGAAAGATTTATTCTTCAAAGATGTTCGGATTTAAGGATTGCTGATTGGAGTAATATCTCTACAAATGTTGTTCCAGATTCAGGCAATTTATCTGTTTCTGATCCCTTGGGAGGATTAAATCCTCAAGGTTTTTATCGCTTAACTTCCTTGCCTAAATAAAATTCTCTAGCAATTGGGCAACAACAAATGTTGTTGGAGTTGGAAGGGCTGACGGCGGTGAGAGAGTTCTTGATATGACTCCTGATGCAAGTGGAACTTATTTTTATCAGGGTAGTGCGAAGTTGAATGAGTAATCTTTAAATAATCCTTTTCGGTTGATTTTATATGAAGAAAAAACAGTTTTTATTAAGCGAGAAACAATTAGATAAAATTGTAAATGAATGTATTGCCTCACTTGGAGAAAGAATAGAAGCAATTGTTTTGTTTGGTAGTCGTGCTAGGGGAGATTTTAATGAAGGTTCTGATTTTGATATTTGTATAATTGGAAAATTTTCTGAGAAAGAAAAAAAAGTTATTTATTTGCTTTTTCCAGAGGAAACTGACTTGTCTTTTTTTAATGAACTTCCTCTGCCCATAAAAATAAGGGTGTTTGGTGAAGGAAAATTTCTCTTTGCTAAAAATTGGGACTCTCTTTATGATTTGCATCATTCTGTTTTAAGAGATTATGAGGATATGAAGATTTTTTTAAATAGAAGAATAGCTGAGAGGTTTGGAAAATGCTTGATTTAGAGAGGATTGAAGTAATAATTGAAGATTTGGAATTTTTAATCTCTAAATTAAAATCCTTTAATATAAAATCTTCCAAGGATCTAAATGATGATAAAAATTTCTATTCGAGCTCAATGGTTATCTTTAGTATTTTGAATCGCTCTGTTGATTTGGCTGAACAAGTCGTTGAAGGAAAGAGAATAGGTTTTGCGATGAAATATCGGGATTTCTTTAAGATGTTGGAAGACAAAAAAATATTGACCAAAGATACTAGCGAGAACATTCAGGATTTGATAATAAAGAGAAACAAAATTTCTCATAGGTATTCCTCAGTTACAGAAGATGAGCTTTTTGATGTTCTGAATAAGGTTAATGTGATTGAAACTTTCATTAAAGAAATTGAAGAATTTGTTAAAAAGGGCTAACGGCGGAGAGATTGTTCTTGATAGGTCTACTAAAGATGGAAATACTTATTTTTATATGGGCGATGCGATGTTGAATGAGTGATGTAGGCAAATAACTTTTTTGCTAATTGAAATGTGTGGTGGATTTTAGGTTATTGTTTTGAAGGATTTAGAGAAGAATCTTAATTGAAGTTGAAGAAGATTCAATAGGCCTTGTCGTGATGGACAAAATCTTCAAATAATATAATATCTCCTTGAACTTGGAAAGTTAGAACAAAACTTCCCACGTGAACTCTCTTGAGATGGCTTAGATTTCCTCTGAGATTCTTGAAATTTTGAATTGTATTGCTGTCGCATTGAATGACTTGAATAATTTTCTTTTGAAGGGCTTTGAAGAGGACTAAATCTTTTCTTTTGAGTTTGGAAATGATATCTTCACATTTTTTAGTGAAGGTAGAATTGAACATTACAATGAATCAAACCATTTAGTTAGTTCATTTGGAGAGAAAGTTTTAGTATGTTTTCCTTTAACAATAGATTCTAATTCTTTTTTATATTCTTCATTGAAATCTCGTTCATCAGAATCTTCTATTTCAGAAATTTCTCTTGCTCGTTTAATCGCTTCGAGTTTAACTGCATCAAGCAATGCTGAAGCAAATGCTCTTCTTGCTATGGAAGACCAATTAATCCATTCAATTCTATCCATTTTTGCTTTCATTTCATCAGGTACAGATAATGTAATAGTTCCCATATTTTTTAATAACTTTTTGTATTCTTTGTAAACAAAGGATATATTTAAGCCTTTCGATTTATCTATTTCTTAGTTTTTAATGAGAATTTTATGGTTCTTTGAATTTTATTATTGGTTCCCTGGTATGTGTTTTTTCTTTTAACCATTAGTTTTTTAAAGCAAGGTTTTATCTTATTATTGTGGCTTTGTAGCTTTCAATTTGAAAGTTTCGATGTCAAACAACCGGCCCCGTAGCTTCCACAAGGGATGACTCTCTTCGAGACCCTCAGCCCTTTCGGTCCTCGCTACAGGTCCAAAAAAACAAACCGGCCCCGTAGCTCAGCCCGGTTAGAGTACTGGACTTTTAATCCAGGTGTCAAGGGTTCAAATCCCTTCGGGGTCATGTAGCATTTAGCAAAGCTAAATGCTGATAATCTCAAAGAGATTATGAAACATACTTGACCAAAATTGCGAAGCAATTCTATTTTAGTTCTTTGGGTTAGGAGGAGCTTTTCTTTCTAAGAAAAGGAGTTCGTTCATTCCCTTCGGGGTCATAGTAGTTATTAAACGAAGAGAAATAACTTTTATACAGAAAAAATAGAATAATAAATTCTTTAGAAAGTTTATTTTTTCTGTCTCTCCAAAACCAGCATCCAAGGTTTTGGCGATTTCTAAGGAATTGAAGTCGTAAAAAATCTCGATTTTTATTCAAGGGTCGAGCAATTCGCTTTGAGTAAAACTATTACTTTTTCCACATATTTTTAAGAAATGCAAATTGTGAGCAAAATCCCTTCGGGGTCATGTAGCATTTAGCAAAGCATAAGCTTCTTAAAAGAAGAAATCTTGTTTTTATAAGATGGTGAAAAAGAATATATTTAATGCAATTGCTTTGATTGCAGGTACTGCTATTGGTGCTGGATTTCTGGGGATGCCGTATGTTGTCGCCAAGGCGGGGTTTTTTCTTGGACTTTTTTATTTGGTTTTGATAGGATTATTTGTTTTGTTTATACAACTTTGCATGGGGGAGGTTATTCTTCGAACTAAGGGTAATAATCATTTTGCAGGTTATGCTGGGAAATATCTTGGTAATGATGCTAGGAATTTTATATTCATTATCATGGCTCTTTATATTTTCTCGGCACTTGTTGCATATCTTGTTGCGAGTGGACAAAGTTTATCGATGGTCTTTTTTGGGAACTTGAATTATGCACTTTATATGTCTCTAGCTTTTTGGGCTTTAATGTCTTGTTTGACTTTTATTGGTCTTAGAGCTCTCAAGCATTTTGGAAAATTAGGATTTTTTATAATTTTAATTTTTGTTTCGATTATTTCATTTCTTTTTGGAAATACAATTGTTTTAGAAAATTTGACTTATGTAAACTTTGAGGAAATTTTCTTGCCTGTTGGAGTAATTCTCTTTTCTTTTTTCTCCTTTTCTGCAATGCCTGCAGTTCAGAGATTACTTTTAGGTCGTGAGAAATTAATGAAAAAATCAATTATTATAGGTTCTCTTGTACCTTTCTTTGTTTATCTAATATTTGTGCTTGTCTTAATTGGTAATTTTGGACAAAATGTGGATCCTATAGCGACACTTTCTCTCGGAAGATATTTTGCCTTACTTGGTGTTTTTGCAATATTTACTAGTTTTCTTTCTTTGAGCATTTCTATTAGG
Organism: Candidatus Woesearchaeota archaeon; assembly: GCA_964558795.1. Classification (GTDB taxonomy): domain Archaea; phylum Nanobdellota; class Nanobdellia; order Pacearchaeales; family GW2011-AR1; genus CAKZRD01. The sequence goes on from CAZLFJ010000033.1 coordinate 6,280, forward strand.
GATTTGTTAAGATTTGATTTCAAGATGAAAAGATTCTTATCTTGGTTTATTTGTGCAATTGTTCCTCTTGGCATTTTTTTAGTAATACATTTTCTTAATCTAGTTAGCTTTATTCAGCTCTTATCTTTGGCAGGAGTTTTAGCTGGGGGGATTATTGGTATTTTTATATTATTCCTAAATCTTGAAGCTAAGAAAAAAGGAAAAAGAGTTCCAGAATATGTTATTCCTCTAAATTTTAAATTGGTTGTAATTTTGGCTGTTTTGTTTGCTTTGGGAATTATCTTTGAACTTCTGAGAAAATTGGGTTAGAAATCTTCTTGCTAGTTTGGTGGAGTTTTGGGTTCTAAATACTTGGGAGATTTTTTTGGGTTAATTTTATAAAGGCTATGGGTTTGTTTTAGTTATGGAAGATAAATGTATATTTCCGAGGTGTCCGAAATGTGAGAAAGGTTATTTATTGCCTTTTTCCTACAAAGAAGATGTCTTTGAGAAGTGGAAGTGTTCTCAGTGTGGGTACACAATAGAAAAGAGATAATATGGATTCAAAGAATGTTTTAGATAAAAATAGGATTATTTCTAAATTGCGGTCTGACTTAGTTTCTCTTAGGGAGGAAATCCGAAATGATGTTTCTGGACCGGTTGTTGCAAGTTTTGGTTTTATTATTGCTCTTATTTGGAGAGATGCTATTCGCTCTACAATCGATGCATTTTTAGTCCGAGCAGGTCTTCTTGAACAACTATGGATTTATGATATTCTTTCAGCTATCATTGTAACACTATTTGTTATTACAATAATGATTATGGTGACAAAATTTTCTGGTAAAAATAAGAAAAATAAACTTGAGAAAAAAATTAAGGAAAACTCTTGATCATTTAGCCTTACAAAGTTTTATAAACTCTGTTAATCTGTTTTTTTCATGAAAAAGAGCTTGAGTTTGATAGTTTTAGGACTTCTATTAGTCTCTTCTATACTAGTTTCTGCTGAGACTTGGGTTGGTTCCGAGAGTGTTTTTGATACTGTCGATGAAGCTAGTGCAAATTCCGAAGATTCTTCGCTAGATAATTTTTTTGGTTCTATTTATTTTTGGATTTTGTTAGTGGTTTTTTTGCTTATTCTTTTCAAGGTGTTTGGTGGTTCTAAAAATAAAAAGAGATTAGGGAAGGCAAAGAGAAAATGAACAAAAATTCTATTTTCGTTCTGCTGTTAGTTGGATTTTTAATGGTTTCTGGAGTTAGTGCTGGATTTTATAATGTTCGGGATTTTGGTGAATCTGATGGAGATTGCGACTCTGGGACTATATTAGACTATACTGATGATTACTGCAATGATTATTTCGGTTCTCCGGATACAGATAATAATGATAAGTGCGCATGTGATGACTCTCGTTCTAACAAAGTTACCTGTTGTTCAAGCATCGATGGTAGTGGTGTTCGTATTTGTAATCTAGATGTTTATTCTCGTTCTGCTGGAAGTTATTCTATTTCTTGTTGTACTCCTTCAAATGCTGTTTGTGATTCTGTTTCTGCTATTGTTTGTGGTACAACACAATCTCGTTCCGGTAGCTGTGGAGGATCTGATTGTAGTGTTATAGGTACTCTTTGTTCAAATGGAGGAACTTGTGTTGGTGAACAGTGTATTTTAGT
>CAZLFJ010000034.1:0-7846 GCA_964558795.1 Candidatus Woesearchaeota archaeon
ACTAAAATACACTGTTCACCAACACAAGTTCCTCCATTTGAACAAAGAGTACCTACCCTAGAACAATCCGTTCCACCACAACTGCCTGTTTTTGTCTGAGTAGTACCACAGAGTATACTTGAAGCAGCATCACAAACAGCATTAGAAGGAGTACAACAAGAAATAGAATAACCAGCATTAGAATAACTAGCCGAGTTTTTTGGACATATCCAAATTCTTCCATCCCTTCCACCCCCATCAGTCTGACTCTGGCTAGCACAACAAGTTACAAGACCTGCAGAAGAACAAGCACAAGCATCATTTCTGCTTCCAGATGAACCGAAATATTCATAACAATAATTTGGCTCACCAATATTTTCATTAATAGTGCAACCATTGGTAGTTGATGCCCAAGACTCAATACCCTCCTCGCCAAAATTAGTAATACTCGTCCAAGCACTTCCAAATTCAACCATTAAAATCGCAATTAAAATTACAGTCACACCGATTTTTTTCTGAGTTTGCATAAGTTTATATCTAAAAAAGAAGTTTATAAACATTTCTCAAAAAAACAAATTCAAAAAAATTGATCTTAAACAATTTTTCGAGTTTTTACACCCGCAGATTTGAATAGTTTCATAGAGGCCTTGACTCCATCTGTGTAATTGTATTTATCATCTGAATAAATCACTTCAACAATTCCTGCCTGGATAATGAGTTTAGCACATTCATTACAAGGAAATAAAGTTACATATATTTTACATCCCCTGGTTTCCTTAGTAGAATTTAAAATTGCATTGGGTTCAGCATGAACAACATAGGCATACTTAGTTTCTAAAAAACTTCCTTCACGAGCCATAGGAAAATCATCATCATTACATTTTCTAGGAAAACCATTAAAACCTAAACCCACAACTCGTTTCTCAGGATCAACAATACATGCTCCAACCTTTGTAGAAGGGTCCTTACTCTTCTGAGTAGCAACTTTTGCAAAGGTCATAAAATACTCGTCCCAAGACATTGGGGGAATATTCGAAGAAATATCCTCATATAAACGTTCAACCTTCTTATTCACTTCTTCAAGACTTCCATCGTTTATCAAAACAAATTTCGCCTTTTTTATACATTTTCCAACACCCTGGCCAGAAGATTTTTCACCAACACCCTTATCTTTCTTATCCACCCTAACGAAATTTTCCCAGGTTATCGGATCACTTTCACGATTTCTAGAGATCATTCTTTCAAAACGAACCTTCTCAGGAGCATCAACTGCAACTAAAAAAAAATTAGTGAGAAGGTTTCTAAGAGAATCTATTTCCGCAGGATTTCTGATTCCATCAACCACAACTTTTTTGTATTCTTGATTTTTTATTTTATCTATTGCCCTCTTAGCAAGTACATCTGAACCTTTTTCTTCTCTAAGTTTATTACCCCATAATTGCAGATTCTCACGAGTAATTTGAATTTTATTCTCTTTTAGTATCTCTCGAAGCTCATCAGAAAGAGAGATATATACAAAGCCCTTCTTTTTTAAAAAATCAGCAACAACGCCCTTACCTGCAGCCAAACTTCCAGTTAAACCGATTATCATATAAACACAATCAAAAAATCATTTAAAAAGAAAGTTATGATAGAAACTATATATCTAAACTCTAACAATAACTTCACTCACAAAACCTTGCTTAAGAATCTCTTTTTTTAAATCAAGCAAAAATTTCTCACTAATGTTTTTTTCCTTGGAAAAACTTTCATCAATAAATTTTCCAGAATTTTTAAATCCCTGTAAACAAAATTTTTTTATTTTTTTGCCGATAATTGAATGAACCCATTTAATTTCATCAAGAATCTTTTCTACATTATGATACCTGTTTACAACAGTTGTTCTAAACTCATATTCAGAAAGATTAGAAATAATTTTTATACTCTCTTCAAGTTTATTCAAATCAACCGAAGAATTAACAATTCTTTTATAATCATCTCTTGTACCTTTAATATCCATAGCTACATAATCAATCAAATTATCCTCAATAAACTTTTTCAGTTTTTCCGGAAAGCTTCCATTGGTATCCATCTTCACCAAAAAACCTTTCTCTTTAACTTTTCTCAAAAAATCTTCTTCTAGAGTCATTAGAGGTTCTCCGCCAGTAAAACATACCCCCTCAAGTTCTTCACTTCTTTTATCTAAAAAATCTAATATTCCCTCAGAATTTAGGTCTTTCGTTTCTTCCTTCAGGACCAGTTCGGGATTATAACAAAAACCACACCTAAAATTACATCCAAATAAAAAAATAGTACAGGCCAACTTTCCCGGATAATCCACAAGAGTGGTTGGCTGTACAAATTTAATATTCATATTACTCACAAGCACAGAATTTGGTTCTATCCTTAAATTCTGCAGCCTTACCAACATTCCATTGTTCGACAGGCCTTAAATAGCCACAAACCCTGGAATACACTTCACATTTAGTTTTCATTCTTCACCTCCTTTAGTTTTTGAATATCCTCCGTTTGTTCTGGATTATTTATCTCCTCAATTTCCTCACAAAGAGGACAATACTCATGCTCTCCAGCCATATAACCATGTATTGGACAAATTGAAAATGTTGGAGTGATGGTATAATAAGGCAATCTAAACTTGTGGGCAATTTTTTTAACTAAACTCTTTACTGCATCCTTCTCTAATTTTTCTCCGATGAATGAATGAAAAACAGTTCCACCAGTATATTTTGTTTGAAGTTCATCCTGTAACTCGAGAGCCTCAAATAAATCGGGAGTATGATTTACAGGTAACTGAGTGGAATTTGTGTAATATGGTGGAGCTCCAAACTCTCGTACATCTTTTTCATTTGCAACAAGAATTCTACCAAATTTCTTTTTATCTATTCTTGCAAAACGATATGTTGTTCCTTCACCTGGAGTTGCTTCAAGATTATAAATATTTCCTGTTTCTGCCTGATACTCTTCAAGTTTACCCCTCATAAAATCAAGAACCTCAATAGCAAATGAATTACCTTTCTCAGTGGCAATTGTTTCTCCAGGCATAAAATTTAGAATTGCCTCATTCATACCCAGAAGACCAATTGTTGCAAAATGATTTTTCCAGTACTGACCAAACCTAGTATGTACCTGTCTTAAATAAAATTTGGAATAAGGATACAAACCATTGATAGTCAATTTTTCAATTGATTTTCTTTTTATTTCAAGACTCTCTTTAGCAAGTTCCATTAATGAACCCACTCTTTTCAAAAAATCTTCTTTAGATGAAGCAGTAAATCCAATTCTAGGCATATTTAATGTAACAACCCCTATAGATCCTGTTTGAGGATTAGCTCCAAAAAGTCCACCGCCTCTTTTTCTAAGTTCGGTTTGATCAAGCCTAAGTCGACAACACATGCTACGAGCATCCTCAGGGCTCATATCAGAATTTACAAAATTAGAAAAATAAGGAATGCCATACTTAGCAGTCATCTCCCAGATTAAATCATGCTCGGGATTATCCCAATCAAAATCTTTGGTAATATTATATGTGGGAATTGGAAATGTAAAAACTCTTCCAGAAGCATCACCTTCAAGCATAACTTCTGCGAAAGCATGATTGAAAACTGCCATCTCTTTCTCAAATTCTTTGTAAGTTTCTTTCTGCAAAACTCCGCCGATAATAACTGGTTCATCTTTCATATAGCTAGGAACCTTTAGATCCATAGTTACATTTGTAAAGGGAGTTTGAAATCCTACTCTTGTCGGAACAGCAAGATTAAAAACAAACTCTTGCATAATTTGCTTAACTTCTTTATAAGACAAATTATCATATTTTATAAAGGGTGCGAGAAGAGTATCAAAATTAGAAAAAGCCTGGGCTCCTGCAGTTTCTCCCTGTAACGTATAAAAGAAATTAACAACCTGCATTAAAGCAGTCCTTAGATGTTTAGCAGGTCTTGATTGAACCTTGCCCTTAACACCTGTGAAGCCCATTGTTAATAAATCTTTCAAATCCCAACCAACGCAATAAGCTCCAAGAGTTCCAAGATCGTGAATATGAATATCTCCATCCTCATGTACTTTTCTAATTGTTTCAGGATAAATTCTTCTAAGCCAATAATTAGTAATAATCTTTGTAGCAATATAATTATTTAAACCTTGTAATGAAAAACCCATATTTGAATTCTCTTTGACCATCCAATCATCAAGGCCAATATAATCTTCAACAGCCTCGATAGTATCAAATAATCCTTTAACATTTCGAAGTTCATCATGGCTCTGTCTATAAAGAATATAAGCCTTAGCAGTTTGATCATGTCCCTCCTTTATTAAAACACTTTCAACAAGATTTTGAACATCATCTACCGAAGGAATACTAAATTCATTAAATTTCTCCTCTAATTTTTTTACAACAATATCGCAAACATGTTTTGCCTTATCTTGATCTTGACCACCTACGGCTCTCGCAGCTTTCCAAATTGCTCCAGTAATTTTATCTGAATCGAATAAAACAACACCACCATCCCTCTTCCTAATCTTTTTTATTACCACTTTTACCTCCAGAGGCAAGCCCCATTAATTCACTTTTAAAATCTTCAATATCTGCAAATTCTCTATATACTGAAGCAAATCTAATATATGCAATTTTGTCCACTTTCTTTAATTTATCCATAACAATTTCTCCAATTTTAATAGTTGTAATATCTTTATCTTTTGCAGATCTATAAATTTTTGATTCTATATCTGCAACAATTTCTTCGATTTTGTCAGAATCAAAGGGTCTCTTTTCAAAAGCCCTCTCGATACCCCTATAAACTTTATCCCTATCAAACTTCTGACGCGTACCATCCTTCTTAATAACACTCAAATCAAGTTCAACTCTCTCAAAAGTAGTAAATCTTTTTTCACACTTTAAACACTCTCTTCTTCTTCGAGTTATAGACTCACTATCTCTCTTATCAGTTACTTTCGTTTCGGTATTTTGACAATAAGGACAGATCATTTGCTGAAGTTTAACCTCCCTAAACGAAGCTTTGAAAAAATTTGGTTTTTCATATTCTTTTTTTGTCATTGTAGGATAACACAAGATATTGTATCTAACCGCTATCTAAACCACAACTAATTGTGTTTAGAGTGCTTTTCTTTTTAAACCTTTGTTACCACTTTTTATTGTGCGAGATTATATGAACCCTATCGCCCCAGAGTTTTAGCAAAAAGACTTTCAAGCCGCACGCAGTCTTTTGATATCTTCAATTTTATCTCCAAGTCTCTCCGAAATAACCTTCCATGCAGATTCTGCCACTGAATCTAAACTCTCATGTGCATCTATCTCTACAATTCTGTTATGCTGAGGATCTGTAAAGGGCAAACCCTTGTAAAAATCTACTTCAGACTTATATCCTGCACGGACATTATAATGAAATTCTGTAGGTTTTGTATCAAAAAAATCCTGTCCCACAATCCCCCTATTTTTTCTTGTCCTTAGAATACCAATTTCTGGAGATACATCTAAATAAAGTGTAAGATCTGGAACAATCCCCTCCATTGCTCGAATATTCTCTGATCTAAAATATGAAATCTTGGAAGGATCTTGGGCATGACCTTGATAGACGACAGTAGATTCACCGGATCGATCTAATACCAGTAAATCAAATGCACCCAAATCTCCATCCACAAAAGTATCCCCCCGATTAGAAAAATATCCCTTATGCATGGACGGGCCAATTACATTATGCCACAATAAGTTCCTAGCAACAAAAAAAAGCCTTGCCTGTTGTTCTCCAGTTAATACTGTAGCGGTAAACCCCTCAAGAACCTTATTCGTTTTTTCTGCACCTGAAGAAGATTCAAGATTTAATTCTTCGACCAATCTAACAAGAGGATTTAAAAATCTAGATTCACCTGCATGATATAATTTTGTTCTAAAAGATTCCCTATCAAAACAATCTAAAGGCATCCCATCAAATCCGCCATGATAAACATATTCTAAAAGACCATGTTTTGGACTAAGCGGAGATAGTTGATTCATAGCAACCCCTAATTGTCCCATTGCGTAATCTGTTAGAGGATCTCGCGCAGCTTGAGAAGTAAATAAATCCAAATTAAAACCCTCGCGAACCTGCGCGGGCAGAGGATAAGAAGTATCGACAGTATTCTTTAATACCATACGAATAAGTTCTGCACGGGGAGTTGATCCAGGCTCTTTCAAAGAAGGCATCATCTTAAGACCCATAGAATTAAATCTCTCTCGAAGAGTTCTTTCAAGAATTGTTTTCCCCGCACCCTCTCCACCTTCAAGACTAATGATAATTGATTTTCTCTCTTTGGGATTTAGTGGAACAACCATGATATAGAGGTTAAATTAAATAAGCCCTTTAGATAGAAAGAATATCTTGTGTTCCCCGTTTAAGTTCAAAATTATCTGGATGCAAAGCTAGATGCATGGTAATACCTCTCCCCTCCAAATATCTTCCAATATTCTGAGCAACAATTCTCAATGTAGGATGCACAGTAGAACCACTCCGAAGTTCTGCAACATAAACAACCGAAGGTAAGTCACCTCTGACATCATTTGAAACATTATATCCCATAGGAATAAAATATTGTTGTTCTAAAGGAGAAACCCCTAGTTTTCCTATAGCTGCTTCCGTTCTTTCTAAATGCTCTTTCACCACAGGTAATAACTCTTCACCTAAATTTTCAAGATACCAAGGATTAAAACCCAAGTCAGTAGTTAATAATGGCATTCTTTGATTTAGAGATCTATGTCTTTGAATATCTCTAAAAGAACCAAAATCTAAAAGAAATTTAATATGAACATCTCCGGCTAATGAAACATACTGGGGAAGTTCTGTTTTCGCAGATCTAGAATTTATTAATGAAGCGAGATTTTCTAAAACCCTCGCATCTAAACAATCAGTAATCTCTAAATTTGGACAAGAGAGATCATGATGATAATAATATTCTGAAGCAACATTTTCTTGATAATTTTCCGTTGATGGATACCTCTTTCCTGAAAAAGAACTTGGATACTTTTCTCTAACAACCTCTTCCAAACCTTCTGCAATAGCTCTTACCTCCCTTAGAGGATGATGTCTTAAAAACAGAATTTTATCTGAAATTTGCCTAAGATTTGAATGCCAGGAGAGATTCGTTGATGCCCCTGCAGGCAATAACCCTCTTGCAATATCAAAAGATCTAGCATTTATTGCTTTTTGATAAATACTCTCACTTTCTCCCTCATCTATTGGTCTTGTTCTTCTTAACATCCCTCTTATTGGATCAAGAACAGAAAGATAAAAGGATCGTTGCATTTCAAGAACTGCCTGTCCTTCGGGCGAATTTGTAGGATCCATGAATGGTTGTTTAGAGAAATCTATATACCTTGTAGAGGATTCTTGTCCAGAATAAAGAGGACTATCCTGTATAGCCTTTGCAACAAGCATTGAAACTCCTTCAATAAATAATGTTCCAGAACCGCAGTCACCAATAGATTTATGACCATAACCAACATAAAATCTGCTCATAAAATTTTCGGCCCCCTTCTCAGAAAGAGTAACCATGTGGGCATCGAAACCTCCAAGTTCTCTTGAATGAAGAGCCTGAATCATCGCCTCCGCTTCTGCATCGATAATAGCCCCATTATCTAAAAAAATAACTTTTGCCCCATTAGGTAAAACTCTTCTAATATGCCTAAGTTCACTAAAATCTTTTTTCATAAAACTCTTTCTTTAGTTTCATATTTAAACAAGACCCCTCTAGAAAATATACAATCCAGAACAATCACACTTAAAAGGAAATTTAATTAGAAAAATAAATTCAAGCAATATAACTCATCTCAAAAACAACCCTTCTTGATTTTGGATCGGAATAAATTTTTGGAAAAACA
>CAZLFJ010000035.1:0-6414 GCA_964558795.1 Candidatus Woesearchaeota archaeon
ACAATACCTTGATTTGATAAACAAAACAAAAACCCCAAAACAAATAGAACAAGTTTTATACGAAACTGGAAAGAATATTTCTGCAGATGGGAGAATTTACAAGAGAATAGATGTTTACTCCGCATTGTTGTATCTTGACGAAACTAAGCCCGAGGTTGAACTCGCTGGAATAAATGCAACAATTAGTGAACTGAGAAACCAAACATTTAATTGTAGTACTACTGACTGGCAACTGGCTAATGTGACTTTCTTTTTGTGGAATGAATCTGGTTTGATTTTTAATGAGACTAGGGATATTTCTGGAAAAAGTAATTTTTCCTCTTGGACTAGGTATAATCTGCCTGAAGGCGATTACTTTTGGACTTGTAATTCTTCTGACTTGAATGGAAATGAGGGTTTTGCAGAAATTTTTAGTTTCTCAATAGGGGAAATTTCACTAGAGCTTGCTTACCCATTAAATGAGACATACTCAAATAAAGATGAAACAAATTTCTCTTGTCTTGCAGAGTCTCCCGGGAGCGATTTAACAAACATGACTTTCTTTTTGTGGAATGAATCTGGTTTGATTTTTAATGAAACTAGGGATATTTCTGACGGAGAAAATTCTTCGATATTTAATTTTACATTCGAATTGGAAGAAAATTACACTTGGGGATGTGAGATTTTTAATGAAAACAGTTTTTCAGATGCTAAAAATAGAACATTTTTTTATGATATAACCTCTCCAGAAATTGAAGGAGAAATTTTAACCACTAAGACGAGCAGTTCTGGAACAATTTCATTTAATACTAGTGAGCCTACAAATATTTCTATAGAGTTATTCGATAAAGAGAATAAATCAGAGATTAATTTTTTAACTAATCATCAGAAAGTTTTTTCGGGCCTTAGCTCATCGACAGAGTATTTTTTTAATGTCACATTTTGTGATAGGGCTGGAAACTGCAATTTTTCTAATGAAAATTTCACAACAGATGCGACCCTGGCAGGTACTCGAGTTCCAGGAGGGGGAAGTGGAGGAACTAGTACTATTCCAAAAATAATTGTTAAAGAAAATGAGAGTATAATTGAAATAAGGAGTCAGAATACACTTAAAATTGCCCGAGGAGAAAAAACTGAATTTAAATTGAACAACCAATCTCACGAGATAGAATTTATCGGTATAACTCATCTGGGCGTTAATTTAATTATTAGAAGTGACCCAATTAATTTAACTTTACAAATTGGAGAGGGAAAAAGGGTTAACTTAACTTCTGTAGAAAGATATGATCTTTTGGTGGAAGTTGAGGAAGTTTATGGGTATTTTATTAATGTGACTTTGAAGAAAATAGATGAGTTAATAATCCCCAGGGAAGATTATATTGTACGAATACAGGAAGAAAAGAATGAAGAAGCAATTCCCGAGTTTGAAAGAGACGATAGGAGATTTTATATGCTCATTACTTTTTTGGTAGGTTTGGTTATTTTTAGCTTGATTCTGCTGGGGATTTATAAATTTTTTAGAAACCTCGATGTTCCAAAAGATTGGGAAAAGAAAGATAGTGACTATGTTTTCCTGAAGAAAAAGTCTAAAAAACAAAAGCTTTTATAGAATCCTGCCAGTTTAAATTTATGGAAAAAGCAAAAAAATTGAAACTTAGACCATCTGCCAGAGATAATCGCAGGTATTTTATTGTGGAATGTGAAAACAAGGAGGAAATTGAGAGGGCAATTCTAGATTATATTGGAATTCTTGGTCTTGCTAAGGCTGCATATGTTTTTGTTAAGAAAGGGGGCAGGCGAATTGTTGGCTCTTGTACTCGTGAAAATCTCAATCCTGTTTTGGCATCTTTAGCCTACGCAAAGCTAAAGGTAAACAAGGTTTCTGGAACGCTAAAAGGACTTGGAGTACAAAGAAAAAGCTTATAAAGTCATAAGCTTTTCTTGTCTTAGAAGCAACAAAATTTAAATTCTGAGTCGTTCCATTGGGAGAAAATATGGAAGACAAGAAACTTGGAGATTTTGGGCTCTTCTAATGGAGAAAAAATGGAAGATATGCAACATCAGGTAATGGGTTATGATCGTGCGGCAACAATGTTCGCCCCAGATGGTCATATACTTCAGGTAGAATATGCTGAGAAGACAATTAGACTTGGCTCTGCTTCTATAGGTATTGTTTGTAAAGACGGGGTTGTTGTTGTTTCAGATAGGAGACACAAAGATAAGCTAGTTGTTGGAGAGTCTGCAAATAAGATTTATGAGATTGATGAACATATAATTACAGTTGGCGCAGGAATTATCTCAGATGCAAGAGTTTTAATTGATAGAGCCAGAATACTTGCTCAGCAGCATAGAATTACTTATGATTCTCCTGCCACCACTGAAAGCATTGTAAAAGAAATTTCGGATGTAAAACAACAGTTCACTCAATATGGTGGAGCAAGACCTTTTGGAGTTGCACTAATGGTTGCAGGAGTTAATGGAAAGCCAGAACTTTATACAACTGATGTTACTGGAAATTATTTACAATATAAAGCAAATGCTATAGGCGAAGATGATGAAAAGATAAGAGAGAAACTAAGGGAAAAGTATAAACCTGAATTAACATGTGATAATGGAATAAAACTTGCTCTGGAAATATTTCAAGAAGTTCAAGGAGAAAACTTTGATAAAGATAGATTTGATATTGGAATATTAAGAACTGGGAAGAAAATAGAAAAAAAGAGTGGAAAAGATTTTTAAAAGTAACAAACACAATTAAACTTAAAAAGCCGTTTAGATTTATAAAACTATGACACAAACAACAGCAAGAATAAGAAAGGGAAAGAATAATTTTGAGATACTAGTTGATTTAGATGAAGCTTTGAAAGTTAGAAAAGGACTGGGAGATATTTCTTCTGCTGTTTTAACTGAGGATGTTTTTTATAACCTTAAATCTGGAGAACATGCTTCTAAAGATATACTTGAGATTGAGTTTGACACAGGCGATTTTTATGAGATTTGCAAAAAAATTATTTGTTCTGGAGAAGTTGTTTTACCAACTGAATATGTGAATGACCAATCAGAACAAAAATATAAACAAGTGGTTGATTTCCTTGTGAAAAATGCTATTTCTCCTGCAGGAAGACCTTATACTCCCGATAGAATCATGACTGCACTTAAGGAAGCAAAGGTTAATGTCAAGAACAAACCTATTGAAAGCCAGATTACAGAGATTATTGAGCAATTGCAAAGAATTATCCCAATGAAAATAGACACTAAAAAAATTAGAGTTACAATTCCAGCTCAACATACTGGAAAGGCTTATGGCATTGTTAGCGAGTTTAAGGAAAGTGAGGAATGGATGTCTAATGGAGATTTAGAAATTGTTGCCTCCGTCCCTGCTGGAATGATTATGGATTTTTATGATAAGCTTAATGGCGTGACTCATGGTTCTTCTATTGCTGAAGAATTAAAATAAATTCTCACTATTCAGACCCAGACTTATTCTTAGAGCAAGATTTACTTTTTCCATGAAGAATGCATCTAATGAACCCGATTTTTTGAGTAAACGACTTTTATCAAGGGTCCTTATTTGATTGAGCAATATAACTGAATCTTTCTCTAGACCGGACTCATTCATTGAAATAGAAACATTAGTCGGATATTCTTTAGTAAAAATTTTGGAAGTGATTGCTGCTACGATAGTTACGGGAGAATAAATATTTGAGATGTTGTTTTGAAGAATTAAACAAGGTCTTATGCCTCCTTGCTCTTTTCCCTTTATTGGCTCAAGATTCGCTAGAAAAATATCTCCTCGTTTTATCTGCATTACCACTCCCAATCTGAGAGATCTTCTATCCCTTCAAACTCTTTAGTGATCTTCAAATTTTCACTGGACAGCTCATTACAACCTTCAATTAGAAGCGATTCTTGTTGTCTTCCTTGAAGTTCTGCAAGCCTTATAAGATTAACAATTATTTGCTCATAGGTTTCTTTACCTTTCTTGAGATTATCTAGTGCTTTTTTAACTTCTAGATTTAGTTGAATTGTGGTTACCATGATACTATAGTTATTCTATAGTTTATAAATATTTCGTATAGAGAAAATAAGAAATTTTCTACTTACAGAAATTAGGAAAATTTCGGTCCTATTCAAAACCAGAATCCAAGGTTTTGAAAGCCGAGAAAAATAATCTTTTCTAGTCCATTCAAATTCCGAATCCATAAATTTGAAGGCAAAGAAAGATTTATAAGTTTCTCAGCACAAATTAAATGATGGAAAGAAGAGGGCAACAGGAAATAGCAGGTTTTGTTATTATTGTGGTTATAGTGGTTGTTGCTGCACTTATTTTTATGGTTATTTCGGCCAGAAACAAGGAATCTGGCAATGATTCTCTTGAGGTATCAAGTTTGCTAGGGGCAATACTTAAACAGACAACGGATTGTGTTGTTCAGGAGCCCTTGCCACTTAGTGTTGAGGAACTCATTCATGAGGCATATGGGAGCTCACTTATGTGTAAGAATGGAGTTTCTACGAGAGACTATCTTAATTCGGTGATTAATGAAACTATGGAAAATGTTCTTCGTTTAGAGACTAGATTTGAAGCTTATCAAATAGACATATTTGCAATAGATGGAGAAAGCGAAATTCAGCTTGGAAGATTTTACAAGGGAAACTGTGGAGACAAGGCTGTTGTTGGAGCAGAGAGAACTATTCGAGATGTGCGAGTTTGGCTGCGAGTTTGTTTAAACAGTTATGACTAATTCTATCCTATCTGTTAGAAGAACTGGAATTAATTTCTCTTTGTTTCCTGTTTTTTTTGAATGAAACTCTATGAAACCCAGTTTTTCCAAGAATTTTAAATCAGTATGTACAGATTTAAAGTCTCTTTTTGTTTTTTTTGCTAGAGAATAGATTGAGTCGACTTTTTCATTTTTTAGAGTGTATAACAGTCTTGATTTTTCATTTGATAATAATTTCCTTAGAGTTTCCAGGTCGGAAAAATCGAATTCTTTTTTTGCTCCGAAGAATTTTGGAATAAATCCAAATTCGTTTGCATTTAATTCAAAGTATCTTGTTTTAGGTTCTTTTTTTACCATGATTAATTCAACTGTCCGATATTTTCGGACAACTTCAATTTATTTCTTTACGATTCTGTTTTTTAATTGCTCCAGTGTCTGCATTTTTTGAAGTTATTACACTTTTTCCAGTTTGGGATTCTATCTCTTTTCTTGCATTCCCTGCGACTTCTCCGCCTTTTCTTGCAAGTTCCAAACTCCTTGAGAACTCTTTGGGGTCTTCTGTTTGAGAAAATTCTTTTGTTGTGACTTCGGCAAGCATGTTTAATACAAGTTCGAGGTTAGTCATATTGTCTCTTAGATTCTCTTTTTTTAGGTTCTTTAGCTCCTTGTAATCTTGTACTGATAAATCTGCCCAGGCTTTTGTGATTTCATCTGTTAGAATTGCAAATTCTTTTTCGCTTTTTATTCCAGTTCTTTCCCACTCGTTTGTTAATTCTTTTCTAACCTCTATTGTCTTGAGCCTTTGATTTATCCATTCTTTTGAATAACCTTTTTTTAGATAAGTTTTCATGGCTCTATCGATAGATAGCTCGGGGTCTGCTGTTTCATCTATTCTTTCTCTTCCGACTCTTGCTAGCCACATTTTGAAAGGCTCTGCCCTTTTGGAAGGGACAGATTGAATTAAACGAAGAATTTGCTCAGTATCCGCTACATCTGTTAGATAATATTTACCATCGGAAGAGATCATTTTCAGTTGTACGATATTTTCGTACAACTCAGATCCTTCTTGTTTTAGGTTGATTTTCATATCTGACCAGTACCTTCGAGGATGTGGGCTTTCAGTTAATACTTCAATGACGTCAATAACTGAGAAGAACCATTTTTCTTTTTCCTTGTCCCAATGTGTTCGGACTTTTTTTTGATCGAATATTTTTATTTGACTTTCCTCTTTCATGAAAGATTAAGGAAGAATAAGTTTATAAGAATATCCTAAGAAGGGAATTTGTTAGTATAACCAGAGCAATATAGGCTAAAAACCTACAAGAACTCTTAGTCAGTTTGTAAATGCAGACCAATAATCAACCCATTGTGCCGTTTTTTTACGAAGGCACAAGATATTGACGATAAAATCAATGAATTTTTTATCGACGGAAGATGCCTGAAAGGCATATATGGTATTTTGTGCCATATATTTTTGGAGCAACAATTTTTTGCTTGGGTGATTGCAGAAAAAACATGAAAAACCGAAAGCTTTTTAAATGAACCGAGGAAAATCGAGGGCTTTGAGGTTTTTCCGAGCAAAAGCTTTAAAAAGACTTGATTTCTAAATTACTTGTACATGAATAATGTACATGACTAGACAGTTTACAAAAAGAGTACAGTCATAACAACCTTATGATTCCCTAGTCATAAGATCCGGCCAGGCTATTAGGAA
>CAZLFJ010000036.1:0-6306 GCA_964558795.1 Candidatus Woesearchaeota archaeon
CCACAATCTCCACTAAAACAGCTTCCTTGACTGGAGCAAATCTCAAGCTTCTTAGTAAATTCTCCAATTTTTGTCTTCGGAATACACTGGGGAGCACCACCCGCTTCACAATCGCAACAACTTCCCCTAATTATTATGCAGTCGCTATTGTACACACATTCAATGGGAGATGCTTGAGCAAAATCTCTTCTAGAAGAATCTCCGTTATAAATCTGGGGCACAGTTATCAAAAGTAATCCTGCACAAAAAATTAATAATATTACTATTGAGACTTTAATCTTTTTTTTTGAAGTAGTCTTTTTATTTTTCATTTTTTGAATTCTAAGGGTTTTATACAATATTTCAAGGTGATTAACATTTAAAAACTCTTCTTTCCTTAGGAAAATATGAAATTTCATGCCATAGGTGGATTCTCTGAGGTGGGAAAGAATATGTCTGTTCTAGAACTGGGAGAGGATGCATTTGTACTAGACGAGGGATTCTTTCTTCCAGCAATTGTTCAGATGCAAGAGAAAGAAGATTATCACTATACTGAGGCCAAATTAAGAAATGCAAAAGCAATTCCAGATGATTTGATTGTAGACTCTATTCGTCACAAGGTACGAGCACAACTAATCGGCCACGCACATTTGGATCATGTTGGAGCAGTTCCTTTCATTTCAAATAGGTATAAAGCACCAATATATGGAACACCATTTACAAATGCAGTACTAGACTCTTTAGTAAAAGATGAAGAAACCCATCTTAACAATCCTATTAAAACGATTCAACCAAATAGCCAATTCTACATCCAAGGAAAAAACAAAAAATATCTTGCCGAATTTATAAATATCACTCACTCAACCCCCCAAACAAGTATGATTGCAATTCATACAGACGAAGGAGTTGTAGTTTACGCAAATGATTTCAAACTGGATGACAACCCTGTTTTGGGATTAAAACCTAATTATGAAAGACTAAAGGAACTTTCAAAAGAGGGCGTTAAGGCAGTTATTATTGATTCATTATATTCTGGTTCAGATAGAAAAACGCCTTCGGAAAGAATTGCAAAGAATTTACTCGAAGAGGTTTTATTTGGCATTCGCGATTATGACTCTGCTATCTTTGTAACAACATTCTCTTCCCACATTGCTCGTCTAAAAAGTATTGTAGAGTATGGAAAGAAACTTGATAGAGAAATAGTTTTCTTAGGTAGAAGTTTGAATAAATATTCAGAGGCTGCAAAGGAGGCAGGAATTTCTCCATTTATGAAGGATGTTAGGGTTTGTGCTTACAGAAGGCAGGTTGAAAAAGTTTTAAATCAGATAGGAAAGAAGAGAAAAAATTATTTGGTTGTATGTACTGGCCATCAAGGAGAACCTGGTTCAATTCTTGAAAGACTTTCCAGGAATCAACTTCCATTCAGATTTGAAAAACAAGATAACTTGATATTCTCTTCAAGCGTAATTCCAACTCCAGTAAATCAAGAAAACTTTAGAAAAATGGAAGAGAAGCTTAAGAAAAGGCAGCTTAGAATTTTCAAAGACGTTCACGTATCTGGTCACGGCGGAAAAGAAGATTTAAGAGAGGTAATCAGAATACTAAATCCAGAACATATAATCCCTTCCCATGGAGATGAGGAGAAAACTAGGCCAATGGTTGATTTAGCAAATGAAATGGGCTATCGAACTTCAAAACAAGTTCATCTTCTAGGTGATGGGATTAGCATAAACCTATGAATGATTTAACAGGGGCATTTCTAATAGCACATGAAAAAGGGGAAGATCCTCTTATCACAAGGCAGAGCCTAGCAAATGCAGGTTATCCCATTCCCGAAATTGATGGAGCATTTATGGAATTTCGACAAGTTCTCCAGGGAAGGAGCTTAGAAGACCTAAACAAACCTGTAGAAAAAAAGTCAAACAAACTGATTCCATTGATTTTACTCTTTGTTCTGATAGTTCTTCTTGGAATTACTGCCTTCTTTTTCAGAGAGAAGATTCTAGGATTATTTGGAGGTAACTAATGTATCTTCCCGCAGAGGACTCTATTTTTTTTAAAGAATTCTTAGAGAAACATTTTAAAAAACAAAAACCTTCTAATGATATTACTGTACTAGATATGGGCACCGGTTCTGGAATTTTGGCAGAAACCTGCGCCAAATTTCTTCCTAAAAAAAATATTTTTTGTGTAGACCTTCAAATAGATTGTGTAAATCATCTCCTACAAAAAGGATTCAATGCAATCGAATCAAACCTTTTTAAAAGAATTCCTAAGGGCAAGAAGTTCGATTTGATTTTATTCAATGCACCTTATCTTCCCAGAAACAAATTAGAAGACAAACAAAGTCAAATAGAAACAACTGGAGGAAAATGGGGGGATGAAATTTCTTTAAAATTTTTAAATCAAGGAAAGAAATTTTTGAAACTAAACGGGAAGATATTCTTGCTTGTTTCTTCACTGACACCCATGAATAAGCTAGAAAAATTTAATCCGAAGATTATTGCAAGAAAGAAGATTTGGTTTGAAGAATTATTAATCTTGGAAATTATTTCTTATAACTAACATCTCTAAGTTCTTTTTTCACATAGACATAAGCTATTGAAATGCCTACAATACCCAAAACTAAAATAGAGATAATCTGAGAAACAAGTGGATCAAACAACATCAATGCAATTTTGAAAGCATAAAGTGCAAATATAAGATTTGTGAAATAAAATATATATAATGATAAAAATTTCCATCCAGCAACCTCAGAATCCTCTACAATTTCTCTCAAGTAAATTGCAATAGCAAAACCAAAAGATAGAAGAATAATTGAAGATACAATTGCAGGGATAGTCATAAGGGTTTTTGTTATTACTCTAGTTAATGCTGGAATTTCCAAAGAAGATAATGCTAAGTTAAAAAAAGCAATATAAATTGACCATCTAATTATTGTTATTGCAAGACCTATAAAACTTGGTCTAATATTTTTTTCAAAATATTTATCTTTAGTAACTCTGCTAAGTATTTTTGTGACTAATCTACCGATAATTATTCCAGCTATCAAGATTATTAAGGATATTAAAAGTTTTACAACCATCCCACTTGCTCCACCGTTTCTCAAATAGTAATCTCCAAATGAACTAACCGTATTATTCAAATCCATATTTTCTTTAGCATGTTTAGGTTTTTAAGAGTTTAGTTTTTAGTTCCCTAGATAATTTGAAGTGTTCAGCCACACTTAATTTTTTCCAAATGTTCTTTTTGTTTTTGTTTTTAAAAATTAAATGAAAGTGGACATGGGGGATATATTGTTCCGCATTACGCCCGTCATTCAATAGAATTTTACAGTCGCCATATTCTTTTCTCAAAATCATTACCATCTCCTGAATCTGAAACACTAATTCTTTCAAAAAGTTCTTTGGTAAATCTTCAAAGAATTCATAATGCTCCTTTGGAATAACTATTATCTCTGATTCTCCAAGATTATTTGGGGGAGTTAGAAAAGCAAGGGCCTTCTTATTATTGATAATATCTATTACCTCATAAGATTTCTTAATTCTTTTTGCTTTTTCCATACCATATAATAAAATATTACAATGCTGCTTTTTTTCATCAGAAATAAAATCACAAAAAATACAATCTCCCATTAAACTTTTATTTTTGAGACTATCTTCTTTATTCTCAGGGGATTTTTATTTAAGTTCGCAATTGATAAAAGCTCCCTTGCTACCTTTTCCCATGTAAACTTTAATGACTGCTTCAAGGCACCATTACTAAGTTTTTTCTGAAGTGAATTGTCCATAGTTAATCTTTCAATTTCTTTTGCCATCTCTTCTTCAGTATTTACCAAAAAACCATTTATTCCATTAATAATTACTTCATTAGATGCATTCATTACTTCTTTATCATCAGATTTAAATGCTATTATTGGTAATCCTGAAGCCAATGCCTCTGGATAGATTAGCGGAAAACCCTCGCTATAAGATGTCATTAGCAATGCCCGAGATTTAACCATCTCTTCACAAACTTTATCTGTTGGACCATTTAAAATTATTTTTTTTTCAACACCAAAATCTCTTATTTGTTTTTTATACAATTCCATTCTTTTTCCTCCGCCCAAGACTTTTATTTTCCCATTCCTAAGAAATCTTGCAACTTTTATTGCTCTGTCAATTCCCTTTCTAGGATCCAGGTTAGCAACAATTAGAAAAATGTTTTCTTTTTTGTTTCTTTTTGGTCTAAATTTCTTTCTGTCTACGCCAGGATTTAGGATCTTAGCTTTATTAAAACCATACTCTCTCTCTAATTGTTTATTCATTTGTTTCCCCAATGCCACCACACCGTCCGATTCAAAAATTGCTTCTTTTTCTAGCGTTATGGAATATCTATTAATAAAATAATAATATTGTTTTCTAAAAAAAGAATTATGTCTATTCAAAATTTTTATATCTATCTTTCTCACAGAAGGAACAACATATATTTTTTTAGTATTTGAAAAAACCTCCTTAATAGGTCTGAAATACTTATACCACAATATCAAAATTAAATCAAAGCTTTCTTTAATCTCTTTTGCTCTTTCCTTTATAAGATTTAAATTCTCCCTTAGATTATCTGATGTTTTGTGTCTAAAGATTTTTATATTTTCAATAGTTTCAACTTTTTTGTTTCCATTATTTTTTTCACACAAGACAAATACTTCATGTCCATTCTTCAAGAATTCTTGTGATATTCCTCGCGTATATTTTGGTATTCCTGCCATTCCAGGAAATAATGTGGAACAGATTAAAATTTTCATATTAAAAATCAAAAAGCGTATTAAGTCCTTCAACAGAAATTTCGCCTTCTTTTTCCATCAATTTCTTAGTCTCCTTTATTTTTTTTAATTTTTGTTTTTCAGTTTTTTCAATAAAATTAAGACTATTTCTAAGGGCTTTGTTCCAAATTTCTTTTCTCGTTTTTTCAGGTGGACATTCATAATACCCTGCATTCAGTACCTCTCCCCTGCCATTCAATACAAATTCTTTGTGTACTCTTTTCATCCATCTAACTGCGGATTGTGCATCTCTTTTGTATATCATCCAAAAAAGTGATGTTAATGAACTATACAAAACTCGTTCTATATCAATTCTACATCCAGTATTCTCTCCAGGAACATCACAAAGACCCATAGCTTTTTTAAGGGAAATTTGGCCTCCAACTTTCCTAAACCAATCATCTCCCCTAAACTCCTTACCATTTTTCAAACCATAGGAACCGTGAACACAGGCAAATTTTGGATCGGGACTTAGATAGATATTATATCCATGTTCAAGCATCTTTGATCCAAATTCTGTGTCCATATATCTCTGAGAAATAGTTTCTGGAAATCCTCCCACTTCTAAAAACAAAGACTTTGTGGTTATAAAATATCCTCCAGAATTTTTAATCTGAAATGGTTTAAGTATTTGAAAATCTTCAGGTATAAATTTATCCTTTTGTGTAAGATATTCTGTTGGAAAATTACCCTTTCCACTTGTAAAAATTCCCTTAGAAAAATCTAATTGCCCTATATCTGTCATTTTAGATAAATGTTCAGGAAATGTTGCACGGCTATATGGTGGAAGATTCAGGACACCAATTTTAACTCCCTCTTTTTGAAGCCATTCAAATGTAAAAACTGCTCCAAAGGCAGCATATGGAGAAACAATAGAGTCATCATCTATCAGGAATACATATTTTGAATTAGCCAAGGAAACTCCCGCGTTTATGGATCGGGAATATCCCATATTTTTCTTATTTCTCAAATAAGTTAATCTTATATCTTCTCTTTTTGCTTCCTCTCTAAAAGAATCAACAACCTCTTTAGTTCTATCTGAACTAAAATCATCAACAATAATTATTTCATTTATTTTTGGTTTTTGGAGTATTGATGATCTCATTGCCCAAGCTAACGGATTCATCTCTCCTCGAAGAGATTTGGGATTATATGGAGACCTATTATAGGTCGGAATTACAATTGAAACATCTAAGTTATCCCAAGGCAATTTGAAGTGATTAAGGTATTCAATTTGATAATACGGTTTCTTCAGTTCTTCAGAGAAAATCTCTCTTAAATGGGACTCCTCATTTTTGATTTCTGTCATGACTTCTTTAACCTCTTTTCCCTTAAAAGCTTTCCGTTTCGGAATTAAATTCTAGATTAATGGGAATCTCTTTTTTTGGTTTTTTCCGTCGGAAATCAAACCAAAAGCTTTATAAAGCCTCTAAAACAAGCCTATTATGCAAATGATAACTTTGGATTTAACTTCCAAAGCTTCAATCATGTTTATTGAAGCTAGAATGAGTACTTTATCTAAGAAT
>CAZLFJ010000037.1:0-5374 GCA_964558795.1 Candidatus Woesearchaeota archaeon
AATGCCTCGAAACAATGACATATCTCCCTGAGAGATATGTAAATGGGCCTAGGAGTCCTAAAAAATTCTTTAGGAATTTTTGGCCCCTTCGGTTCTCCATGAATCGAACCTACAGGGAATCGAACCCTAACGTTTAATGCCTCGAAACAATGACATATCTCCCTGAGAGATATGTAAATGGGCCTAGGAGGAATCGAACCCCCGCCAACCGCTCTGGAGGCGGCTAGACTACCATTATCCGATAGACCCTTATTTCTTTATTGTTTTAGAGCATTTTTAAAGATTGGGTTTTATACAGAAAAAATAAAATTAAGAATTTTAGTTTGTAGACAATTTACTCAAAGAGCATTTTTTCTGTCTCTTTAAAACCTAAAAAAATTCCACACCCTAGTGTAAGGTATAAAACCGAAGGTTTTGAAGATTTAAATGAAATAACAAACCTTTAAAACCCACATTTTATTTAGTATTCTATGCCCATGTCGCATAGTGGTATTGCATCGGATTGCTAATCCGAGCCCTTCGGGGCCCCAGAGTTCGATTCTCTGCATGGGCGTAGAACAGGAGTGTTCGTTTGGTGAAGTTGTTGGAAAGAAAAAACTAGCCCCATTGATTAATAATACAAAATTCTAAAATACCCAAAGGAGTGAATTAATTCATCTTTTTAAGGTCTAAAACAGAATCGTTTTTCAGAATACTTTTTTCAAGCATCTGTTCCGAAACGGTTTTTTCATTACATTGAAACTCTTTGATAAATTCTGTTAATTTATCTTGAAATAATTTTTTCATCTCGCCACTTAAGATTTCTCCTTTCTTGTATCTGTTTTCGAGTTCTGTTGCCTCTTCCACACTTAAGAAAAATGCTTTGAGATATTGAAAGGACATGTCTTGTTCGGAGTTCCCACCAAGTTTTCTATGTTCTTCTATTGTTTTCTGCCCTCCAGATAGAGCATTATTGATTTTCTTTTTGATTGTTTTTTCATCATCATGAAAAAAGATAGCATTATTCTTTGACTTTGACATTTTATCTCCATCTAATCCGGGTAAAAATTTAACATGAATTATAGATGGTTTGTTATAATTCATTCTTCCAGCGATATCCCTACATATTCTAATATGGGCATCTTCGTCTGGGCCAATTGGAACAAGAACATTCTTTATTCCAAATTTTTCCTGAGGAAATAAAATATGTGCTGATTGAACAGCAGGATAGAAATGTAACCCGATGTTGTTATCTGGAGAATAGCCATAGGTAGCTTTGATTTCAGAATAGTTAACCTTCTTGGAAAGTTTTATTGCTAGATTATAGATATTAGTATAGATTTGGTCAATGATAAAAAAGGTATTGTGAGGATCGAACCCATAGGCTAAAAATTGTTTTGCTAGCTCTTTTGAAAAATTTAAAGCCTGCTCTTGAGTTTCAACTTTTCCAGCAACATAACTCTCGTCATCGGAAATTGGTACGAAAACTGGAACCCCGTAGGTTTTTTGAAAATAAAGATTTGTATCAAAAACGACCTTATGCCCTAGATGAAGAGTGCCTGAAGCGTTAGCTCCCGAAAGGATGGCACACCTTTCCCCACTTTTTAGTGCCTTAAAAAATTTATCAAAGTCTCTATGTGAGTAGATTAATCCTTTTTTAAAGGTATAACAATCTGGAATATCTTTTAGCTCTGAAGCTAGACTAGCCCCAAAATCTCTTACCAGCTTCTCGTTATCTAGTTCTAAATTAACATTTTCCATAGTTCTATTAAACGAAGTCCATTTTTAATATTATCTGTTATTTGTTCTAACTCTTCTTGAAATCTTTATATTAAATAAATTGGATTATTCTACAATCATCTCAACCTGATTATTCTCCTTGTAATACTCTGGAGTGATTGATTTGATTTGAAAGATTATTGAATTTATTCGGCTAGAGGGTAGTTGAAGATTTTTAAGTTCTAGAGAACGCATTAGACCGGGAGATAAATCTTCTATTGAAAAGTTCTTGATGATTTTATTCTCAGAGATTACCTCCAGATAAACACCTGTAGCATTAATTAATCCAGTATTTTTGATTTCTATATAAAAATTTAGATATCTTCCAGATTTTAATGCCGAAATGTTTTCTATGGCCAACTCTGCTTTTGCAGGTTCTTTATATAATCTCTGCATATCTGTTATAATCTCTCCCCCAATTGTTTGATCACAGGATAAATAGGGATAAAGAATAGAGTATTTATTATCGATATGGTTATAACCGAAGACATGAAGTAGTTCATGAATTTCTACGAGAGGTTCATTACATTTTTTATTATACTTTGAAGAATAAAGTTCTATTTCACCTTGGATAATGAGAGAATAAGGTTCCAGGCTCATAAATTTTGTTGGTCCGCCCTCTCCCGCTATGAAGGTCTTTCGAGTTGGGTCACTAGAATTGCTTTCCTTAATATGATCTGAACACTTTATTAGAATATCTGATTGTCCTCCTTCAAGAATTTGATAGAATGATAAAACCTTGGTTTTATTTGAGATTATACTAAATGCCCTATTTGTTGATAAAATCCTCTCAGGATTACAACCCTGCTCAAAGGAATACGAAAGGGTGTTTTCTGCAAATCTCATATTGGGTACAAATTGAACAAGTTCTGAACTTGTATTTATTGCCCTGGGCAATTCTTGTTTAAAGATTATTGATAAATTTTGTGGCTCAGAGTAGAATCCCCCATAGAGTATATATACATAAAAACCTAAAAATAATAGTAATCCAAATAGAATAAAATCAATTAGTTTTGCCATAGAAACCTTCCTAAGTCTTCCTTCTTTTTAAACTCTTTGTAAGCCTCTTCGACCGTTCTATCATTTACTTTATTGTGGTGGATAAAACCCCCCCCAAATGTTTTGGGAATATGCATTAATTCATGAATAATTACCCGGGTTTTGTCCTCCTCGGACATTTTATCAAATCTTTCAGAAATAAATTCTAATAAATAAAATCCCTTTCTATCTAGTGCTAGTTGCATTGCTTTTCCCATTGCATGACATCTTGCAATTGTTCCCCTAGAAGAAGAACCAAAACTTCTTAAAAAACCCACGTTGTTTATGTCTATATGATCCCAACCCATTTTGGTTACAATTTTTTTAGATCTTTCTCTTAAATCTTCAGCTTTTTCGTATTTCATTTTTCACCTCGATAATCTTCTCTTTAGCAGTTAGACCTGCTTTTATAATTATGCTTTGGGGAGGAATACCTAGGTGTTTTGAGAGTATCTTAATAAGTTCTAGGTTGGCTTTATTTTTCTCAGGAGGAGATTTTAATTCAATAACGAATTTATCTCCAACATTACTTAGTATTCTAGATTCTAGAGAGTTTGGTTTTACTTTTACATAAATCTTCATATCTGGGATATAGTTTCGGTGTTTTAAGACTTTTTGCATGATACAGAAAGTTTTTAATGTAATAAAGATTTAATTAAACATGCAATGCTGTACAAGATATCTAACGCTTAAAACAAATAAAAGAATAGATTTTATCAATATAACTGAGAAGGTTAAAAAAATTGTTCGAGAAAGTGGAGTTGTTGATGGAATTGTTCTTGTAAATCCTATGCACATAACTGCAAGTATTTTTATAAATGATGCTGAATCTGGTTTGATTAGGGACTTTGAAGAATGGCTTGAAAACCTTGCTCCAAAAGAGTTTGATTATCATCACCACCAGACTGGAGAAGATAATGGATTTTCGCATTTATGGAGAACAATTATGGGGAGAGAGACGGTGGTTTCGGTTTCTAATAGGGAACTTGACCTTGGAACCTGGGAACAGATTTTTTATGGAGAGTTTGATGGGCAGAGAGAAAAGAGAATTTTAGTAAAGGTGCTTGGCGGATAATCTATTTTATATGATATAAGTATTTTTAAATAATCTATTTGTTAAATGGATATGGTAAAACCAGTAAGTGTGTGGGATGTTCCTTTGTTTTTGAAAGTTAGAGGACCCTCAAGAGAGTCTGAAATAGCATTTGAAGCAAGAAACCCTCACGACCTTAGAGAAGAAGTTGGTGAAGTCTTTAAGACCTATTCAGCTCAAGGGGGAATATACTTATTTGATTCATTTTGTTTGAACCCGCGAACTGAATATGATTCTCAGGAAATATTTAATGGAGGAATGGGGATTAAAAAGATTAGTAAACGAAGTGCCATTAAAAGAGGGTTAGAATATGGAAAGATGAATGGAATTATTCAGGGACAAATCATTCTACCCCATTCAGTAGATAATCTTAGGGAATTGATTGAAAAAAGAAGAACACTCGTAGAGATCCAAGGTTCTGAAGGATTTGCTCGGATAATGGATGAAACTCATTTCAAAGCCTATTACGATAGAATGCCTGCAGCTTTTTTTCCAACTAGATTTGCACTTCATGGATTAGAAACCTCTGGTGGTTCGGCAGCAGGAATTGCATTTAAAGAAGACTATGGCAATCAACAAGTTCTTGGTGCGTTTTCTAGAGCGATGAATCCAATTGAAGAATAAGTTTTTAAGGTAATTATTATAATAGCCCATATGATAAACCCCATTTCAAAGGAAATTTTTCAGTTACACTTCAAGGAATTTGGTTCTTGTGTTTATGTGTTAAAATTAGAAGGAGGAGCATTTCTTATAGATACAACAACTAAAGAGAATAGAAAGGAACTTCTTGAAGACCTAAAAGAGTTAGGTTTTGAAACTCTGGATATTAAGGGCATATTATTGACACATACTCATTATGATCATGTTGGGAACAATAGCATTTTTCCAAATGCAAAAGTTTTGTCAAAAAGAGAAATTGAAGAACCCGGAATAAAAGTTCTTGGAACTCCAGGTCACACCTCAGATAGTGTTTGTTTTCTTTATACGAAGATTCTTTTTTCTGGAGATACCTTGTTTCATCAGGGTATTGGAAGAACCGACTTGCCAACAGGAAGTGAAGAACAAATGAAAAAAAGTTTGGAATTTTTGAGAAATTTAGATTATGAAGTGCTTTGTCCAGGGCATGTGGATTAGATTTATTTTATAGCCTTTTTTAGCTCTTCAACTTTGTTTGTTTTTTCCCAAGGATATTCATTGTTTCCGAAATGACCAAATAAAGCAGTCTTTTTGTAGATTGGTTTCTTTAAATCTAGTGAGGAAATTATTCCCCTAGGCGTTAAATCAAAAACAGAGCTTATCGCAGAAATTATCTTTTGTTTTTCAACTTTCTCTGTTCCAAATGTTTCAAGATGTATACTGATTGGTTTTGCAATTCCAATACAATAAGAAATTTGAATTTCACACCTATCACATAAATCTGCAGCGACAATATTTTTTGCAACCCATCTTGCAGCGTACGCACCAGAACGATCCACCTTGCTTGGA
>CAZLFJ010000038.1:0-4380 GCA_964558795.1 Candidatus Woesearchaeota archaeon
TATTTGATATTGTCCTTTTTAGCGAATTTAACTCTTTTTTTATTTCAGTGTTTTCTAATTCCACTCTTTTTATTTTTTCATCAAAATCTTCTTTTATTAATATAAAATTTTTACTTATTAAATTTATTTTTTCTTTAGAATTATTTGTTCGCTCTTCAAGGTCATTGATTCTTATACTGATATCTCCAACCATATCATTATTATATCCTCCAATCGCCTCTTCGTTCCCCATGTTTCTTTAAGTTTTTTCTTGTTTAAATAGTTTCTTATTTCTATTGGAATTATCCCTTTCTAAACTAAAATCTTATGTTTTATCTATAAACTCCATAACCCAAATATTTTTAACCTATTAAAACAGATTATTTTTAAGAGGAATATGATATTTAAAAAAGATTCTTTATATGAAACCGAAATTAAGAGAGAGTCTGGTGAGAATGTTCTCTATATTAACTTTATGGGCGCAAATTTTGTTCCTTCTCTTTCTTCTTCTGCTCAGATTATGGCCAGAACAATAGATCTCCTTTCAGAAAATTCTAATACTTCTAGGCTTGTTTTTGTTCAACAGAGAAATTATTCTTTTTCATTGAAACAAGTTAACATGCTTCTTGAAATTGCAAACTTATCCAATTTCCTAATTAATACCGAAAGAATTTTATCTGAACAAAAAATAATGCTTTTTAAAGATCCTTATAGGGCACACAGTTTTCTTTCTAATCTGTTAAATAATGTTCTAAAACAAGATCCGATACTTGCATTTAGACTTTTGAAAGATGAACTTAACAGAAATTCTGAACCAGATTTTTATCATGGTTTTTTGGAAAATCTTTTAAACGATTTCAAGAAATTATCTTTAATTAAAGAGACCCTACCCTTGTTAGAAAATCCTGATATAAGGGGTAGAGAGATTTATTCAAATGTTCTTCGACCCGATATAATTCCTAATTTTACTTTTACCCGTGCAGTTCTAAGAATTCCTGAAAATTGTGAGATTATTGAGGAATATGAAATCGGAGTTGGCGCAGATAAAGCCAATGTATCTATACTTAAAGAACTTAATAATGCTAAGTTAATCTATCATCTTTCTTCTCCAGAGTATTATCTGGGAGATGAATATCATGTTATTCTTAGTGCCGCACGAGAGATTCTTTCAGAACACCGTCCAACTGATGAAGAATTCAACGATCTTGAAAGAACTAGACAAGTCTTTTTTAATGTTGCAAGAGATTTGATTCAGGACTTATCTAAAAATCGTAATCTTAGAATAAAATATTCAGATTTAGATTTATTGGCTACAATACTTGTTAGATATACAATTGGTTTTGGAATCTTAGAGACCCTATTACAAGATGAAAACGTTCAAGATTTAATGATTAATGCACCTTCTTCCAAATCTCCAATTTTTATTAAGCATGGAAAATTTGGAGAGTGTATTTCGAATATTATTGTTTCACAAGAAGATGTGGATTCTTGGGCTTCTAAGTTTAGGATGCTTTCTGGAAGGCCTCTTGATGAGGCTCATCCAGTACTGGATACCTCTCTCAATATTAATAATATGAGTGCGAGAGTTGCAATAGTTCAACCACCCCTATCTCCGGAGGGTGTTGCTTATACCCTTAGAAGGCATAGAGATAAGCCTTGGACTCTGCCGTTATTTATTAAGAATCATATGCTTGATGGTCTTGCTGCAGGTCTTCTATCTTTTTTGATTGATGGAGCAAGAACTATGTTAATTGCCGGAACAAGAAGTTCTGGTAAGACTTCTCTTTTGGGGAGCCTTATGCTTGAGATTATGCCTCGTTATAGGATAATTACTGTTGAGGATACTTTGGAGTTGCCAATTGAAGCGCTTAGAAAACTGGAGTATGATATTTTATCTATGAAGGTTCGAAGTGCTCTTACTGGGGAAAGTAATGAGGTTTCTGCTGAAGAGGGAATTAGAGCATCACTTAGGCTTGGAGATTCATCTTTAATTGTTGGAGAAATTCGTTCAGATGAGGCTAAGGCACTTTATGAGGCTATGAGGGTTGGAGCTTTGGCAAATGTTGTTGCAGGTACAATTCATGGGGCTAGTCCTTATGCTGTTTTTGATAGGGTTGTAAATGATCTTGACGTTCCTGTAACCAGTTTTAAAGCAACTGATTGCATTGTAGTTGTTAATCCTATTAAGAGTGCAGATGGGATGAAATCTTGGAGAAGGCTTTTGCAAATTACAGAGGTTAGAAAACACTGGACTAAAGATCCTCTAGAAGAGGGAGGTTTTGTTGACTTAATGAAATACGATGTTGAGAAAGACAAAATTCTTGCAAGTGCGGATTTAATTAATGGAGATTCTGAAATGATTAAATCTATTGCAGGGAACGTTAAGGGATGGGCTGGAAACTGGGATGCTGTTTGGGATAATATATTGCTGAGACAAAAAGTTAAGGAAGAGATTGTCAAACTTTCGGAGAACACTGGAAACTCTGAGGTTCTTGAGGCAGATTTTTGTGCAATGGCAAATAATGCTTTCCATGAAATCTCTGAAAATGTTAGAGAAGAGATTGGTTTGCCCATGTCCAATAATGTTTTTCCAGAATGGCAAAAATGGTTAAATGATGAGGCTAAAAAATTTGGATTTTAAACAAACTTTTATAATTTTAATTTTTGGATGGTTGGTTTGTTTGATTTTTCTCTTAGAGACTTTTGATTTATTCAAGTAATCTTTATAAAGGTGATATTCATTGAATTCTCATGGATGAAAGAGGTTTTAATCGAAGAGCACAACTAACAATCTTTGTTATTTTTGGAGTGATTCTTTTTATAGGGATTATTGCTTTCTTTATGCTTTTGCCACTGCCAGATGTTCTTAATGGTTCTTCCTATAAATCTCCTCTAGATGAGATTCGTCCATGTCTTGAAAAAAGCTTAAAAGATGTTTTACCAGAATTTCAAGAAAAAGGTTTTTATTTTGAACCTTCAAGAACTTTAATATATCAAGGAAAAAATGTTAGTTATCATTGTTTTACTTCTGCTAAAAAACAAATTTGTTCAAGAAACGATGCGCAATCCAAATCTAGAATAGAATTAGAATTAAAGAATAAAATCTCAGATAGTGTTGAAACTTGTTTTGATGATTATGTATCTAAAAACAAAGTATATGATATTTTTTTGGGGCAGACTAATCTTTGGATAGAGATTTTACCTTCTAAAATTCATGTTAGAACTCGTAAGGATTTGAGAATTTCAAGAGGAGATTCGGAAGATTCTGATGACTATAATAATTTTGATGTTTCTATAAATTCTCCTCTTTGGGATTTTATTGTTATTTCTAATGAAATCTTAAATCAAGAGGTTTCTTGTAATTGTCCAATGGAATCTTGTACTGCAGATGTTGTTTCTTTAATGAAGGCATATAAAGATTATAAGATTACTTTTTATATGGGTGGCAGTGATGATAGAGTCTATACAATTGAAGATTTTTATGATAATAACCAATTTAAATTTGCAGTTAAAAATTGTGTTAAAACTCCATGATAAAAAAATACTTTTTAATCTGTTTTGGAATTATTTTCTTTCTTAGTTTTGCTCTTGTTTCTTCAAATGGTTGTTGTTTTTATTCGGATAGTGGTCTTTGTTCAATGGGTATTGCTAGCAGTTCTTGCATTGGTGGAACTTGGAGTGCCAACCCTAGTTGTTCTTCTTTGAGTGAGTGTGCGCTTGGTTGTTGCTTGATTGGAACTGCGACAAAATACATCACTCAAAGAGCTTGTCAACTTGAGTCCAGAACTGCAGGTTTTGAAGCGCAATGGCAGGCAGGAGTTAGTCAGGAGATTTGTTCTTCTATGGCTGGTGGAACAGATTTGGTAGCTTGCGTTTATGAACTTGAATATGAAAATGATTGTAGGTATATCGAAAGAAAAAATTGTGCAGGAACTGTTTATGAAGATTTGGTTTGTAGTGATCCTTCTTTGAATACTCTTTGTAATCGGACTAGCAAAACAAAATGTTTCGAAGATGATGGAGTTTATTTTGTAGATAGTTGTGGCAATCGGGATGTAATTAAGGAACAATGTGATTATAGCTCTGGAACAACTTGTAGACAGAAAAATACAAACGAAGCCTATTGTAAAAATCTGAATTGTGTGGACAAATGGGGTGGGGCTCGAACTAATGGAGATAGTTGGTGTATTGGGCTTGATGGAGAGATTTTGTTATTTGATGTTAGAAGTGCTATTTTTAAAAAACCAAATGAAAAAGAGCCTGGGTTCAATGATGCTGTTGGAAGTAGATTCTTTAAGCAAGTTTGTATAGATGGAGAGGTTGTTACAGAGCCTTGTGCTGATTATCGAAATGAAGTTTGTATCCCTAGTGTGGATGGTAGTGCGGAATGTGTTTCTAATC
>CAZLFJ010000039.1:0-3432 GCA_964558795.1 Candidatus Woesearchaeota archaeon
TAGTCATCTTCATCCAAATCATATCTGTCGTTTAGATTAAGAATCCTTTTTTGATCTTTTTTGTCTTTGTAACTCTTTGGAACATATATTGGTTTTTTTGTCAAAGGATCTAGGCCCGTATAATACATGCAAGTAGAAACTGTCATTGGAGTGGGCGTAAAAATTTGTACTGATTCAGAGTTTTTGAGTTTCTTTCTTTTTATTGCTAGTTCTTCTGCATCATCCATTGTAGATCCTGGATGGGCGACCATAAAATAATAAGCAAGCTCTCCGCAACCAAGTCTTTTGAATCTCTCGATAAAATTATCTAAATCTCCATAATTTTTATTCATTGCTTTTAAGACTTCCTTGCTTACATGTTCGGGAGCAATTTTAAGTTTACCTGATATGAAGGGTTTTAGTTCTTTTAGGTATTCATCTGTTGCTAAATCATACCTTACTCCGCTACGAACAAAAATGTTCTTTACTCCCCCGATTTTTCTTGCTTTTTTCATAAGATCAATTATTTTTGAATGGCTTTTATCAAGTTTATTACAGCTCATACAATTTCCATTACACTTCCTGCAATCCATGCCATACATATTTGCTGATGGCCCTCCAAGATCATCAATATTTCCTTTAAAATTTGGAAGCGTTGTTAGATATCTAATTTCTCTAAGAATTGATTCTTCACTTCTTGAAACAATTTTTCCATCTGACATAAGTTTAAGTGAACAAAAATTACAGCCCCCAATACAACCTCTGTGTGTCACAACACTAAACTCAAATCCTTTTAGATAGTCGACATTTATCTTTCTTGTAAATGGCAATTCATAATATATATCTAGATCTTCATGTGTATAAATGGGAAATCTGTATTGCAAAACATAAAATGTATCTGTTTTTTGTGCAAGGTTTTTTGCTCCTGAAAGCAGATTTTGCATATCACAAAATTTTTCTTTTGACATAACTATCTCTTCGTGGCTTGGTAAGACTATGAAATCTTCTGGGAGCTTCTTACCTCTGATGCAAGTTCCCTCAATTCCATAAAGTTCTTTTTTTTCTTTTATTCTTTTTGCAATTTCTAGTATTTGTTTTTCCCCATATCCATATACTAAAATTTCTGCACGAGATTCTAGTAGTATTGATCGCCTAACCGAATCTTGCCAGTAATCATAATGGCTGAATCTTCTTAGTGAACTCTCAATTCCTCCAAGAACAATTTTAGAATTTTTGAAGTGTTTTCTAATCCAGTTGCTATAAACTAGTACTGCTCTATCTGGAACTTCTTGAATATAATTATTTTCTTCTTTATCTGCTCTTCTTTTTTTAATTGCAGTGTAATTTCTGAGCATAGAATCAATACTTCCCGAGCTAACTCCAAAGAACAGTTTCGGTTTTCCAAGTCTTAGAATATCTGTGTCTTTTTGCGGTATCTCTATTAGTCCAACTGTGTATCCTTCTTTTTCTAGCAATCTCTTTAGTATTGCAACTCCGCAGAGCGGAGAGTCGCAGTATCTTTCTCCCAATACAAATATTATATCATATTCCATTTTCTATTTAAGATTCTATTGTTTATAAATGGAGGGTTTGTAGAATTTTATACCCTTCTCTAGTTTTTTAAAGTTCCTCAAATGGTTCTTCACTAGTAGCTAACTCTTCTTCACACTCTTGTTCTATTGCTGGTTTCTTATCTTCACGTCCGCACTCTTTATTATCTGTACAATTTCTTTTTTGTGTTCCATTTACACATTCTTCCCATTCTTCGCAAACCCAATCTTCATCACAATTTTGTAAACAATCTCTATTTAATTCAGGTTTGCTCTCATTAGTTTCACAGGAATTTAAATCTGTACAATTTCTAGTTTGAGTTCTAATTACACAACGACTCCAATCTTCACAGGCCCAGTTTGGATAACAAATAGGTTCATCAATAATTTGTAAATAAATTTCTAGTACTTCTGATCTTATTCTATTAAGCTTAAACTTTAAATCATAATTATCGTCTCCCGTGGTGTCTATTTTCTTTATTTCTCCAACCCTTATGTTCACTCTAA
Source organism: Candidatus Woesearchaeota archaeon (assembly GCA_964558795.1). GTDB lineage: Archaea > Nanobdellota > Nanobdellia > Pacearchaeales > GW2011-AR1 > CAKZRD01. The sequence goes on from CAZLFJ010000039.1 coordinate 2,037, forward strand.
ATTCCACGTTTTCAGATTCTCTTTCAAGAACTAAAATTTCAACAAGACCTCTTTCAATAGAACCTAATTGAATCAAATACTCGGTTTCATAAAGGCTATACGCAATTGGCTTTCCTTCTTCAAGAGAGAATGTAACTCCTTTTATAATTTCTTCTTCTGGAATGACCTTCTGATAAAATTTTTGGAATAGCATTATTGAAATTATTACAACTAAAATCAAAACAGCCATTGAAATTGACCATACTATTATTTTCTTTTTTCTGTTTTTTGGTTCTTGAGGTGTTGGTCCTGGATGATTTTGTCTTGGATTTCCAGGGTATATGGGTGGTCTTGTAGGATATCTTTGAAAGGGCATTGCTCTAGGAACCTGCATAGGGTTTCTTTGCACTGGAATCCTTTGTTCCATATAGAATCAAACTAATCTCCTCTTTATCATGTTTATTTTATAGTTTCAAGGTATATAAATGTTTTTGGAATGTTTAACATCACATTTTTAAATGGATCCATTGTGATTACTTCATGCTTAAAAAATATGTGGTGAGAAATTCTAAAATTCATGGCAGGGGCGTTTTTGCTAGTAAGGATATAAAGAGGGGAGAGAAGATAATTGAATATGTTGGAAAGAAGATTACCAAGAAGGAATCTGAGAAAATTGCGAAAGAAACTTTGGAGCGTTCACTTTCTAATTCTGGCCTTGGAGCGGTTTATATTTTTAATCTAGATCGAAAATACGATCTTGATGGTAATGTACCAAACAATCCTGCAAAATACATTAATCACTCTTGTAATCCTAATGCAGAATCTGAACAAGACTCAAAAGATAGAATTTGGATATCTGCGCTAAGAGACATAAAGAAGGGAGAGGAACTAACTTATAATTATGGCTATGGATTTGAAGAGTATGAGGATCATCCTTGTAAGTGTGGTTCGCCAAACTGTCAAGGATATGTTTTGGCAGAAAAACATTGGAAAAGGATTAAATCATCCAAGAGTAGTAAGCAAGCTTTATAAAAAAACTTTCTTTAAAGGGGTTATGAAACAATATAAAGTTGAATTTAAGAAGCTCAACAAACTCGATAAACAAAGAATTAGTGATCAAAGAAAAAAGGATGAAAAAGAGTTTAAGGAGTCTACTGAAGAGTGTTCAAAACAAGTGAGACTTTTCTGAGGGTTTGTAAGTTTTCTAGCTCCTCTGTTTATTTCAATATTATTCCTTCTAATGAACTTTAAGAATTCTTATCTTGTGAGGAATATTATTTTTATAAATTTTAGCTTATTCTTCCGATTCCTCTACATCTGGAACTCTTGCAAGATCGCTAACTAAATCTCCTTCTTGAAGCTTAATTATTCTAACTCCTTGTGTTGCTCTACCCATGATTCTTATGTCTTTTACGGG
>CAZLFJ010000040.1:0-2496 GCA_964558795.1 Candidatus Woesearchaeota archaeon
CATTATTAATTACCTTCCTTTTTCTTATTCTCAAAACTTTTGACTATATCGGGAATATCTCCGCTTCCGTCTCCGATTTTTGTTCTTTTGTCATCTAAACTAAAACCATCACTTTGCATCTGATAAAACCAAACATTTTTTGTTGATTCTCCCTTTGTAAACACTAACACTGCTGTAGAAACCCCTGCATATGGCTTGAAAACTCCTGAAGGCATAGAAATTACTGCGTCGAGTCTACATCTTTCTAAAAGAATCTTTCTAACGGCTTGATGAGCTCCGGAATTTCCAAATAAAACTCCTTCAGGGATAATTACAGCACATCTTCCGCCATTAGCTAAAGCATTAAACATAAGCTCCAAAAAGATTAATTCTGTTTTTTTTGTTTTTATCCTGAAATTATCACTCATTTCGCTTTCATCAATTGAACCTTTAAATGGCGGATTTGCCAAGATTAAGTCATAGGTGTTTTCTTCGTTATATCTCTTTGATAGGGTGTTTAATTGCTCTATATTAGGTTTTGTTATTCCATGCATCATCATATTCATTAAAGCAATTCTTGTCATTGTTTGATCTATGTCATAGCCATAAAAAGTTTCTTCATCTAGCAATTTCTTTTGTTGCGGTGTCAGTTTGTCTGCTTTGAAATTATACTCATTTCCTTCGTCATCTTTTTTGATTAAGTTTTCAGAAGTATTCTGTCTTAAGATATATTCATAGGCATTAACTAAAAATCCAGCTGTTCCGCAAGCAGGGTCTAAAATTCTGTCATTTAGTTCTGGTTTTGTTAATTCAACCATCATTCTAATTATGTGCCTAGGAGTTCTAAATTGCCCATTCTTTCCAGCGGTTTGTAGTTCTGAGAGTAAATACTCATAAATATCTCCCTGAGCATCCTGATTTTGCTCTTTGATATGCATGTCATTAATGATATTAACTGCTTCAATCAAAAGAGAGGCATTTGGAATTTCAAAATTTGCATTTGCCATATATTTTGCATACATCCCACCATTTCCGCCTATATTTCTCATAAAAGGAAACACTTCTTCTCTAACATGATCTAAAATAGTTTCGGCAGGATATTGGCTCCAAACAGACCATCTGCATTTTCTTGAATCAATCTTCTTTCCACCAGCTTCAAGCGTTCCACTGAAAAGAGATTTGTATTCTTCTCCTTTAAGGGTTGCCTCTTGTTGTCTTTGGACATCTTTATCTTCTAACTTCTTCATAAAGATAAGATAAGATATTTGTTCTATTGCTTGAAGTGGATTACTAATCCCTCCACTCCAAAACTTATCCCATAACTTTCTTATTTTTGATTTTAATTCTGCGTGTAACATTTTTAATTAAGTCCTCCTAAATATTCTGAGGTAATATCCTCTTTATTACCCTTTCTGTCTTTGGTTAAAATTTGAGTAACATTTCTCCCCTCAACCCACTCAGATTTGTTTAAAATTATTTTATTTGCTGAGGGGTCTACGGTTACCTTGTTTCCTTCAAGGGTATAATACTCAGCCCATACATGGTCCCATCCTTTGGGATGTACCGTCTTTGCTTTAAATCCGAGGTAACCCATTGTTTCTACAAAATATATTGCACTTTCACCACACCTAGCTAATTTGGTTTTGATAGTCCAAGAGGCAGGACCATTTCTTATAAAAAACCTTGTTTCATTATTTATTTTATAGAATCCCGTTCCTCCAACTAGCAACAATTTTTTTTCTTCAATAGAAGGATATTTTATATTTTCACTAGCCCAGTCCATAAGATAAAGGGCAACGTCTGTAGGATTATCTCTATCTAGGTTTGATTCAGAGAGGTGTTTCTCTATTGTTTCCTCCCCGACAAAAAAATTATATATCTGAGGTACTTGAATTAAAATAAGCAATATCAAAAAAGCCACGAAAAAAGCTATTGTGAGGTGTAGAATAAAGGTTCTTTCTTTGCTTAATAAAATTGGCTTATTCATCTTTCTTACTCCTCTTTAACTGTTTCCTTAAGTAAATCGAAAGTCCTAAAAGACTAAAAAATGTAAATGAGATTATAGGTATTGAAACCTTTAGGGTCAATTTTAAAAAAGAAAGTTCGCTTTTTATATCATTGATTTCTATATTAAGATTATTGATATTTTGATGGAGTGTAATCAACTCTCTATTGGTCAAATTGATTGTTTGATTTTTATATAATCCTTGATAATAAATAGATTCTGATTTATAGTTCTCTAATTCAGAAGACAGGTTTATGATGTTTTCATTTAAAATAGAAATATTAACTAGGAGCGGATTTGTTTCGCTTGAACAGTCATAATTTTCAATTCTTTGAGCATTTATACCTGTTAGTAAAAATGTTAATGCTATAAAAGAAACCAAAAATAATTTTTTCATCTTACAATTCTCCTCCAAACGCCTTCTGCATCAAAGAATTAAATAATTCTTCAGAGTTTTGTTTAGTTTTTTTAACATTTTCTTTTAATCCTTCAACGTGTTCAACAATCTTTGC